>JAXDRV010000066.1:0-24915 GCA_034090805.1 Clostridia bacterium | reverse complement strand
CTCAAAAACTTTCGTTATGTCTCCGATTTTAATTGCCGGACCTCCGTTAATATAAGCTGCAACAGTACAGTCATTGCAGACCGCATCATTAAAGCTCACATTATACATACCGCCATTGCTTGCATACCATTCATAAACAACTTCTGCCTCATCCTCGTTCTGAGTAACAATTTTATCCTGCATCACTGCACCGGTGAAATCCGATGCAAAAAATTCCTCAGCGGATGCATGTGCAGCGGCAAAAACCACCGCACATACACACACCCAAAGAAGCATAAAGTATTTTTTCATAACTAACCTTTCTATTCAACGTCAAATCTGAGCATATCCTTATAAACATAGTCCATTTCGGAGGTTGCATAAACCATCAATCTATACTGACCGCGTTCCAAGCCGGATAAGTCAATGGTCATCTTATTTCCGTCAACAGTAAAGTTTGTATATTCTTCACTGCCAAGCTTTACTCCGATTTTTGTATATTCAAGACCTTCCTTCCATGTTGCAAAAGCAGTCGGAATTTCACCTTGTTCATAAACGGCTCCTTCCTCAACACCGGTTATTTCAATTTTTGCAGCGTCTGCTGTTGACTGTTCAAATTCCGATGTATAATATCCGACATTTTTAATTGTATATTCCGGAGTCCCAACCAAAGTACCTCTGACATTACCGCCGATTTCAATCCTTTCAATCAAAGTCGGGTCAAATGTTCTCGTGTCAACCTTAACTCCAAACGGGCTTGAGAACATAATAAACTTTGTCCACGGAATAACATATTGCTTCGTCAACACATCCATCATATTGTCATTACCCAAAAAATATCTTCGCCCATCCTTTAAATCAAGGAATATATTCATGCCAAAAGCTGTAAACTCTGCATTTCTTTCAACCTCAAAGCACAGTCCTGTTGTTCCTTTAAGGATAGACGCATCCGGCACACTAAAGATCGGATAAGCCCATTTGTCTCCGCTGCCGAAATTGATAGTAAATTTAATTCCGTCATCTAATGATGACTGTTTTCCTTTTACAACAGTGCCACTGCTGCCATTTTCAAGATTCCAGTCCTTAATATCGATAGACTTTTCAAAAACAGCGTCCGATTCTACTTTTAAAGGTGTTCTTGCTACAATTCTTGAAATACTCGGTGACATTGCTTCATCACCCACCATGCCGTCAAAACGAAGATATTCTGTCACGTCGTATTTGACTTTATCGGTTGTTTTGATGTTAAAATCGAGCACACCACAGGTTTTCGGTTCAACTGTGATTGTCTGTGTTGCATTTTCAACCACATAACCATCGGTCTCGGGTTTTGCCGTAATGGTTGCAGTCATTTTCTTATCACCGAAATTGTAAACCTCAAGCTCGAATTTATTGTCATAGCCTTCACCCGTTATTTCATAACCGTCGGTTCTCGGAGTATTGTAGTTTGTGCCGTAAAATCTTTGGCACATTACAAGCTTTTGGACATCCGTAAAATGCTGCGGAGTAATCTCTCTTATATTATACTTTACCGGCAAATAATTTCCCGCATCAGCCTCGCCCGCAAAATGTACATAAACAGGATATTTTGAAATATGAATTTCCTTTCCCGGTTCAACGGTTTTTTCCGCACCCATCATATCCGCTACCTTCAGTGCAGAATCGGCTATCGGCGTAAACACATTGTCATTATCCGCCCAAATAACCGCAACATCATGCTGACCGTTGTTGAATATATGTCCCTCTGCACCTTCGGGCAGATTTGTGAGCTTTCCTTTATACTCACCCTTGCGCACCTGGTAAATATAGTTTGCATATGCGGCGTAGGTGGCATAGGGCTCATGGTTTGCGCTGAATGTGCCAAAATCGTTTGTTGTTTCTTTATATGGCGGCAAAATAAACCAGAAGTGCTTTGCAGTACCTCTTGAAACGGACTGTGTAGCTCCGATAACAACACCGGCTGCCGCCTCCTTCTGTCCCTGCCAATTCATCCCTTGCTCTCCGGAGGGAATAGTTCTTGCCATACCGCCTTCTGTCACCCAAATAGGTGTATCATATGTGTCTCCATATGTATAAACAAGGTTAAGATGTGAATCAAGCTCTTCAAATTCGGTATGCGGAAGCAAATCTTGAGATGTTTTTTCTCCATATACATGGCAATTGTAAGCTGCCGTATAGTCTAAAAGTCCGTTCTGCATACACAAATCCATAAATGTCGTTTCATGAGCACCCATAGCAAATCCGCCGACACACGTGGTACTGCCCACATCCGCATCTGCAACACCGATTGCCATAGCCTTCATAAACGCAGCATAAACGTCTGCCGGCTCAGATGCAAAGGCTGTATCCTCCTCGTTCCATACCTCCCACATATCTATAGCATCTTTATATGTCTTTGCCGCATTATAGTAAGTCCAATATGTGCCCATAAAATCTGCCGGATAGTGTCCGCGTTCAATGCTCCATGCGGGGCTGTCATGAAAGCCGACTGTCAGATTAAATCCGGCGTCACGTATCATGCCATACTTTGTATCTGCAACATCTACATTCGTTTCATACTTATTTTTTGCCGTATTAAAGCCGCCGTAGCTCCAGCGTTCTCTAAGCCACTGAATGCCTGCAAGCTTTGCGGCTCTTATATATTTCTGTCTGTCTCTGCTTGGATTCTTAAGAACCGTATCGCCGGCAAAGTCCGCTGCAAAAGGAGAATCTCCTTTGTAATATTCGTTTTCGTTATGGGTGACCGTAAACCATGCTGTTTTTTTACTTTCACCGCAATTAACATCAATTGAATACCATCCTGTATTCAATTTTCCTAAATTCAGATATATTTTATCCTTGCCCTTTAACGCACTTACATTTCCTTTTAAAACCGTTTGTCTCCAAAAATTTTTAACCTCAAACGGCAGTACCATATTTTCTTCACATTCACTGACAAGATCAATACTGTATTCAACATTATTCTTTCTTTCAAAGACGCCTAAATCCTCATACGGCGTCAGATTATAAATTCCAAAAGGTACAGATTCCGCCGTAAAGTAATCAATCCACATTACAAGATGTCCATCGGAACGCCTATCGTCGCTTTTCGCTTCAAACGTAACCGTGTTTTCACCCTCATTGAGGTGAATAATTCCAAAATCATACTGAGCAAACAAACCGCTATACGCAGAAGATGATATATCCTTTATAAGATCTGCTGTTTCAGCCGCTTCAATTATCTCCTTACCGTTCACGATAATTCTGTAATCGGTAGTCCATGTCTTTAACAAATAAGTGGTAACACCGCTCAAACGATAACCGCCTTTTTTATCTGCATGGACATTATATGTTACACTGTATGTTTTATCCTTCTCCATAGGGAAAAAGGTATGCAAAAACTTTGACTCGGAAAACTCTTGATTCCCTTCCTTTATTGCAGGAGTAAATGTTGCCTCGAAATAGTTCTCACCTTCAACCTTTATCGTTTCTGCACAAACCGGTACAGAAAGAATAATAAACAAGGAGAAAAGAATAAAAAGAAATTTTTTCATAAATTTATATCACTCCCATTATTTTTATCATCAGAGGGGCGGAATTACTCCGCCCCCACAGATATTTCAAATTACTTTAATTCAATAAAGTCTGTCATCGGTTTCATACCGCTTAAACTATCCCAAATGAATAGACGAACATTATCACCCGTAACTGTCTTTCTTACTGTCTCCACTCTTCCTCTTGTCGGGCTAACGCCTGATTCGAGCTTAACATCTGTAAGCGATGTGGGTATGCCGCCCTCTTCATTGTATCCGCCTATAATAACTGCCGCATCCCCTGCGCCGTCACTGACTCTGGTAAGCTTAATTACCGCATTTCCCGTTTCTGCATCATAACTTGTTGAAAAAGGCACGATTCCGCTTTCGTCATAAACGCTTATTGTTGTACGTGCTGTATATGTATCATTATAGGTAACGGAAATTTCAGCCGCTCCGGGGTTCATTGCTGTAATGAGACCATTTTCATCTACCGTTGCAACCCTTGTATTTGATGACGCATACTTTACACTGTTAACGGCATATCTTCCGCACTCATATCCGTTTTCATAATAAAGCTTACTGCTTGCCTGCATTGTTTCGCCGCAGGCTAATTTGTTCGAGGCTACAGCAATATCCGCTTTTCCTATCGCAACATCACGAGGAACAAGCTCAAAGTAGTCAAACAAAACATATTGGTTTGGGTTTTCTCCCAATGCAGCCGCTGCAGTACATGCAAATTCAAGTGTGTCATTTCCGGAAAGGGTTATCGGTTCATTGTACTTAAAGTGTCCTGCTATGTCAGATACAGCTTCACCTTTAGTTACATTGCTTGTTGTCAAAGCCACATATTCGCCATCCCCTAATTTAAAAGACAGCGTACCCAAATAATCTGTCCAGACAGATGAACCTGCGCAAGCATACATATCATATGTGCCAGCCGGAACATCAAGATTATATGTCTGAGTATATAACGCATCATTAAACATCTGTGTTGCCGCTCCTCCGTAGTATTGCGTACCCGAAACATTACCGCTAAGATCGTCAAATGCTAATTTTGTTTTAGGTGCAAATTTGAAGCAGTCAAGTGCAAAGCCGTAGTTGCTGTTTGTACCTCCCTCATAAGAACGAATTACAAGACTGTTCGCACCCTTTTTAAGCTGTACCTTCACAGGATAGAACTCTCTTATCATCCATGTGTTATCTCCACCTATATGTTTTTTGTATGAAGCAAATACTCCTCCGTCCTTCATGTCACCTATTGAAGTACCGTTTATAAGAATCTCATATTTGCCAAGCCAATCGTGTATTGATGAGGCATACAGCGTCATATCATAAAAGCCCTCATTCTCCGCAGAAACATTATAGGTTAGCGCAGCAGACCCGTATATAACACCCGTATAATAATAGTCTCCCCCATAACAAGTGGCACTTGCTCCTTGTGTAAGAGAATGTGAAGCAGTTTCATAATTCTCTGCCTTAACCACCAATGTATTGCCGTCTACTATTGTTTTTGAACCATTCGGGGTAACATTAACATAGAAAAGATGGAAAAGTCCGAAAAGATTCTCATCTCCACCGTTTGCACGTTCTCCGGTAACGGTAAACCTGATTTTATTTTCTCCTGCCGAGAGGTTTGTAATTGCACTGTACACTCTTGTATTAACATCAATCTCTTGAACCTGATTTATCCCTGACAGCTCAGCATTATTGATTGTGACTGTCGCCGGGCTGGTGTATTGCGGTGAAACAATCGGGGATGACTTAAATTCTATCTTGTACTCACCTGCGTCTTCTGCATACACCGAATATTCAACATACGGCTTTTGTACGGCTTCAATATCGCTCTTGCTCATCTGCATTGCGAGAAAACCGCCTCCGTTTGCCGGAGTAAAAGCAAACGCCTCGTCGTATTTAAAGGGATCAGATATTTCTACTGACGGAACGGCAGCGTATGCCGGCAATGTTCCGATAAGCATTACCGCTGAGGCAATAATACTTATCAATCGATTCTTGATTTTATTCTTTTTCATTTTTTATTCCTTCTTTCTTTAAATTTATATATAACCAACCATACGTTGGTTTATATCTGTTTAATGGTTCTTCGACGGTATTCATTCGGTGAAATACCCTCATACCTTTTAAAGGTTTCTCTGAAACGCTTTGTACTTTTCCAACCAACCGCATCCACAATTTCGTCTATAGACATATTGGTTTGCGTTAGTATTTCCTTTGCCTTTTCAATGCGTCTTTTTTTGACGTAATCCACATAATTCATATTGAGATATTTTTTAAACAGCTTACTAAGATACGAAGTAGAGCAATAATACTTCTCCGCCAAGCTTGAAAGCTGAATATCCTCGGTATATCGTAAATCTATCTCGTCCACGACCGCTTTCAAAAGTTCAGGCATAAATGGCCGAGGTTCATCTTTATCCTCCCTAAGCTCGGCTACCAAATTTTGAATAACCAGCTTAAATTCCTCCAAATCCAAAGGTTTGGTGAAATATTTGTCCACTTTGTAGTCGATAGCGGTTTGTGCGTATTCAAACCGCTGATAACCGCTGATGATAATGATTTTCCCTTTAAAGCCCTCCTCTCTGAGAATTCTGATCATTTCCAAACCATCAAGCTCCTGCATTCGTATATCGGCAATAACTATATCCGGACTGACTTCACGAATTAACTCCAATCCCTCGGTTCCGTCAGCTGCAGTGCCTACAATAGAAATATCATATTCGCTCCAGTCAAGCATTTGCTTCATTCCTTCAATCGCATAATACTCGTCATCGACCAATACTAATTTAAACATTCTTGTCCACCTCTGCTTTCGGGCATTTTGAAATCGGAATATGTATTAAAACATTTGTGTTTTTTTTGTAATCGCTAAAAATATCAATACCATACTGTCCACCGTATAAGAGCTTGATACGCTCATGCACATTTACCACTCCTATGCCGCCATTATTATCGTTTTCGCCATTTAGCTGCTTTTTAAGCTTTTGCAATCGCTCCGGCTCAATCCCCTCGCCGTTATCCTTTATCACTATTGCCATATCATTGCCCATTTGCTGTCCCATTATCACGATTTCACACATATCCTTTTTATGCACAAATCCATGACTTACTGAATTTTCAATGAGAGGCTGCAGCATAAATTTTACGGTATAACACTCCATAAGCTCCGGCGGAATTATTATTTTATAATTGAAACGGTTCTGAAACCTCAGCTCCATAATGTCAAGATAATTTTTGACATTTTCAATCTCCTCCGAAAGTTTTACCTCGTTCGTGCTGTCAAGGTTAAACCTGAGCAGCTTACCAAGCGAGTTGGTGATAGTTGTTATGTTTTCCTTTTCGCCTAAAACGTTCATCATCTGTATCATATACAGGGTATTGAACAGGAAATGCGGATTCATCTGACTTTCATATGCCTTAATTGTTATTTCATTAAGTCTTAATTGCATTTCATAATTCGACTCAATTTTTTTTCTGAGGTCAAGGCTCATCTCTTCAAATGCCATTCGTATTTTTGCTATATCTCCCACTTCTGCTTCCGGCATCTGAGTTATTTCACCCTGTCGGTTTATTCCAATGTATTTTATGAGTTCCTCTACCGGTCTGCCTATTCTCTTAGAAAGAACATAAGAAATCATACAAACCGCAAGCAGTCCACAGAAAGCAAATATCACGATGCCGGTCATTGTTTTCGCAACATTTCTTCCCGTCATATCCATTTCTATGTAAGAAATGATCTCCCAGCCGTTTATTGAGGAGTTCTGTTTCTTAAACAGATAGCTTACATTATTCCTTTTTACCGTATCTTCATTTACAACCTCAAAGACATCTTCAAATTTCTCCCCTATAAGTGTTTCGTCCTGCGCTATTGCAAATGTTCCGGTAAAGTCACACACAGCGGTATGGGTTTGAATATCATCTTTGAAAAAACCCGAGCTTAGTTTGTTTACATCCAGGTAAAGAACTATTGTTCCAAGATCGATTTGCTGATAGTTGTTATCCACACATATTATGTCCTTACACCAAATAAGCGAGCTGTTTTTTCGTCCTGCACGCGCATACCGCCAAATGCCGTCTCCTCTGTTAAATTGCGGTTCGGATTTGCATTCATTTATTAAGCTCATCTGCGAGTTAATACTGCCAAAGACCTCTCCTGCACTATAGCATTCGCCGTCGCTGTCGCAATAAAACACAGCAAATATCTCCGGTGCTTCATTACATATAGCAGCAATTTCCTCTCTCATCCTGCTTCGGTAATCTCCGCCGCCATACTTTATGGAATGAAAAGTCCTCGCCGTCTGCTGACTACTCACCTTGTGGCTGCATCTTGAAATTTCATTCTTTATGTTCTGCTCCATATAATACATACTGTTTGAAATATTGGACTGTATTATACGATTTTCCTTATTACGCATTTGAATGACACTCAGCGTCGTCATAACAAAAATTACAACGAACATTGACAAAAGACTAACCAGAAAAAATTGTATCCACAACGGAGTTTTTTCCATAAAGTTTATTTTTTTAGCCTTCGTCTTTAAACACCTCCGACATATTTTCCTTCATATAATACCCGTTTTCGGCTGAAAGCTTATTGGCGGCGGCATAGTTATTTGCTTGTTCCATCAAATTTTTCTGCATACGTTCAAAAAAACTGCTGTCCAAACTCGGCTCATTACCGGAAAGAATATCGTATATCAGTTCATCACCGCCATAACTTTCATCACTTAAAAGCAACAGATCCTGATAGTATCCGTCATATTCAAAGACATCGGTACCCTCCACACACTCAACATCCTCTATCACAGGCAGCAGTGCAGTGTTGTTAATGAATTCCCGGTACACCTCTTTCGAAGTAAAATACTGCAAAAAGTCTATCACCTTTTCAAGCTTGCCTTCTTGGGCATATGCCGACTTTGTTACGGCAATACTTTGTTTTGACAGGTGCTTTATGCGTTTTCCGCAATACGGAGTTTCATTTTCTGTAAATAACGGGAAATGAAATATACCCACTTCAAATCCCACATTACTATTTTTCATCAATCCGTACACATCCCATGACCCTGTATAGATATGAGCCGCCTCACCGCTTAAAAACATCGCCTTGGCAATCGATTCCTCCAGTCCGGGATAACCGCCGCAGTACTTTAAATACTCTTTCAATCGTTTTACATACTCACGATATTCTTGCTGATATTCTGTATTTTTTGCAAAATCAATCTCTCCCGTAAGCAAAGCTCGATATGTTTCATAGCGGCTCAGTGATATATCACCGTTTATGTTAATATTTTTATTGGATAAATGTTTTTTCGCAAACAGACCTCCTGCTATGTCCCAATTAAGCCATTCACAAGCATCAGCCTTCTGTCCCATAAACGCAATCGGCAATTTACCGGAATTTTTAATAACCTCGCAGTTATTTATAAATTCATTCCAGGTTTGCGGAACCTCCAAACCCAATTCCTCGTAAATTGTTTTGTTGTAGTACATTCCAAGCTCTACACCAAAAAACGGTATGAATTTGTTTTCATATGTAGCATCAAGATATGTATCCTTAAAAGTGTCACGCCACATTTGACCGCCTGCATATGCCGATTCACAATCAAGCTCGTGAGAAATATCCATGACAAGTCCCGCATTATACTGTGGCAAAAGATTTGCTCCTTGATTTGATTCTATATCGGGTAAGCTGTCAGAAACCACGCAGGATTTAATCCAATCCTGGTAAGAGTCAACCGACTCTGAAATAAGTCTTATCTTGACATCAGGATGCAATTCTTCGTAACCATCGGCAACCTTTCGCAAGGCATCTTCAATTTCGTGAGACACGCCCGGTTCCCAGAAGGAAAAGCTGATTTCGGTTTCTTTATCTTCATGTTTTTTTGACAGACTGCATCCGCAGACTGAAAGTAAAAACACAAGTACAAGCATCATTGTGAGTGTTTTTTTCATATACATCCATTCTTTCCCGACATTTAACCTTTAACGCCGCCTACATTCACTCCACCCACGATATATTTCTGGCACAGGGCGAAAATCAATATCTGCGGGGCAACCGCAAATATCAGCGCAAGCATTTGATAGTCCAGTGTATAGGTTGAGGTTTTCATTTTGAACAGCTGTACACCTATTACCGATTTTTCCTTTTCGGATATTAGCAAGTAAGGCCAAAAGAACTGTCCGAACTGAGCATTAAATTCCAAGGTTGCCACAGTTATAAATACCGGCACACTTAACGGAATTATTATTTTGAAAAACAGCTTAACGTCAGAACATCCGTCAATCCATGCAGCCTCCACAATTGACTGAGATATGCCGTCAAAAAAATTTTTAAACAGGATTATGTTAAATGTATTTGCAGCGGCCATAAGCCATATCGGCCAATATGTTCCAAGCAGATTTACTCCTATTAACGGCATACTCTTAAATTCCATATACAAAGGAACCGTTCTCATTGTTCCCGGCATAAGCATTATCCAAAATATCAATGCAAGCATCACCTTTGTTCCCTTCGGCTTCAACCTCGAAAGAACATATCCGGCAAATCCCGAAACTATCAATTCAAACACAACGCTTCCGCCCGCCATAATGAAAGTATTGGCGTAATACTTATAAAGCTTCATTTCGCTCCAAACCGTTCCAAGCTTTGAGATGTTAAAGTTTTTCGGAAACAGTGTTGCGGGAACAGCGTACATTTCCTTGACATCCTTAAAGCCTGACAGCAGAACCCATAATACCGGAAAAAATGACACAACACAGCAAACAACTATAAACCCAAATATAGCCGCATACATAATTTTATAAATCGGTTGCTTCATATCCGAAGAAGTTAATGCGCCTTTATTCATTTTTTTCATTTAAAGCACCCCCTTTGCTACCTTTCTATTCTCTTGTCAAGGTAGAAATAGAAGCATGTTATAACTATCAAAATAACAAACATTATCACTCCTACCGCCATAGCCAAATCAGGCTTTATACTTACAAATCCGTACTTGTATGCTAACAGTCCGAGAGTTGTTGACGCACCGTTAGGTCCGCCGTCCGTCATCTGAAGCGGCTGCTCCATCACAGAAAACACACCTATTATCTGACGTATCAAGAAAAGCAAAGCAATTCCTGCGATATGCGGCATTGTTATTGTTCTTATACGGCGAATAAATCCCGCTCCGTCAATTATCGCCGCCTCATACAGTTCACGATTTACGCCTTGAAGTGCCGCAAAATAATATATTACAGCGGCGCCGCAGCCCGACCATGTCATACTGATTACTATGTACATGATTGTCCATCTCGAATCCTGCAGCCACACATATGGATCCATATCGAAAAGACTGCCTACCATATTCAAAAGACCGCCCGCATCAGGATAAAACACAAAATACCACAACAGTGACACTCCGGCTGCCGGCAAAATGCTGGGGAAATATATAAATATCCTGGCTGTATTTCTAAAATGCACAATCTCATTTAGCATTATCGCAATTATTATAGGTATAAAAAAGCCAATAACAATTGACCATAATACATACTGACATGTGTTCCAGAGCGTCTTTAAGAACATCGAGTCAGTAATAACGGTCTTGTAGTTTTCAAGTCCGACAAATTCCTGCACCTTATAGCCCTTCATTGCAAAGAAGCTCCAGTATGTACCAAGAATTTGCGGGCGAAGTATACATAGGTATATTAAAATCAATGCCGGTAATATCAGGAGCCATGCACTGACATCCCTTTTATTGAAATGCAGGATGCTTTTGCGTCTTTTTTTCATTGTTTTTGACGTGGTCCTAAACACCTTGCCGCCTCCCTTATTTTTCATTGTTTAAGTTGTTATTCTGGAAATCCGCCTCAGCCTTATCAAGCAAAGCCTGACAATCTGCATTTTCATTTGTAAAAACTTCCTGAATACAGCTGTCGAGCAGTGCATACAAATCCTGTGCACACATTTTCTCTTCCGTTCTGTAGGAAAGTCCCGTCTTATCATTATAAGATGCAACATTTTTTTCGGAAATGTTTCTAAGCTCTTCGATTACTTCCTGCTTATATGCCTCCGCTTCATTGGCTGCTGTCCAAAGAACTATGTCCTTTATACCGACAATTTGTCCGGCGTCAATCTTATCCTGCTGACCTCTGCGTATAGATTCCTTTGCCTCATCTGTAAGCTCTGTTGCCGGAAGGCTTCCATTGCGTATAAGCCATTTGAATGCGGCATCTATCTGCTCCGGTGTAGCCTCAGGAGAAAAAGCAATATAATCTCCTCCCATTAAAGAAACTCTTGCCGCAGGCCCTGCCGGCATTTTCGCAAAGCCAATCATATCGGTGCTCATGCCATATTGACTTGTTAGTATATCAAGCTGTCCCGGATGTGCGAATGCCATTGCCGCTTGGTCGGTTGCAATCAACTTCATTGCGTCACTGTTATTTATAAGAGTTTCTGTCGGCAGCGTGTTGTCTTCCCATTTCATATCACGCAAAAACTTTAGCGCATCAGTAACTCCGCTTGTAAAGTCTGCCTTCCAGCCTTCATCGGTTTCTTTCATAAAATCTCCGCCAAAGCTCCATGCAAGATTTGTAAAATTCCAACCGCCGCCATTTGATGTTGTCGGAAATAAGAAGCCCGCTTTACCGGTTTTTTCCTTTATAACCTTTGCCATCTCTCTTACATCATCAAAAGTTTCCGGAATAACAGGAGTTCCGTCCTCTTTCAACAGCCCCGCCTGTTCAAACAATCCCAAATTCATCACTATACCAAGACTGTAAGCTGATATGGGCAGCACATACACCCTACCGTCTCTGGAAACCTCTTTCATCATATCCTCCGACAACGAGTCATAATATCCGTATTTTTTCATTGCATCCGTAATATCGGCAGAGTATTCCAAATCAATGATTTTTTTGACTTCGGTTGCATATGTAGCATATATCGTCGGGAGAGTTCCGCCTTCCGCTTTTGCGGCAAATGTACTAACATCATATGCCCATCCATCCGTTTTAATCGTAATATCCGGATTTTGTGCCTCAAAATCATCCTTCAGCTGCATACGGGCAGCATATAACTCCGCATTTGTTTCCTCGTCCGGCCAGTTTCCTACAGTAATTACTACCTTTCCGTCATCAGATTTTGCTGTATCCTTACTTCCGCATGCGCTCAAAGCAACAGAGCCCACAGAAACCGCCAACAACAACGATACCAGTTTTTTAAACATCATAACAATTTCCTCCTTTTTATGTACACATAAAACTTGCATCATTTAATATTCTTATTTTAGCATTTTTTATCAATATTGGAAAGGACAATTTTTGTCCAATTATGGTTCAATATTTTCCAATTCATCAAAATCCCCAAAAAAACATTCAAAAAATTCATCAAATTAGCCATAATACACTCTGCAGCAAGGGAAATCACATAATTAAATCAAAACATGAATACAAAAAACTCTTGGATTGCATACGCAGTCGACCAACTAATAACCGGTGTTGTTTGCGACATACTGCTCAAAGCCTCCGTTTACAGTCGTTCCTATGCCAATCATATTTTCACAGAAGTGTCCTATTGCATTTTTGCAATAATAACACTCACCGCACAGCTTATTGGGATCAACACAAACTCTGTCGCCTACCGCTATATCTCTTACATTTTCTCCCACCTCCGTTACAACTCCGGCAAATCCGTATTCCTTCATAATTTCTAACACTTCTCCCCAAACCGTTTCCCGCATTTTGCGACATATACATATCTGAACCAAGCGTAACAAGATAACCGTCCATGTCTTTGGCTTTAAACATTCCTTTTGTACTTCCCGTTTATGTATCTTAGAGGGCAGGTTGAATGTGCCAACATATCATCAAGTGCATATGCCATTATTCCTTATCTTACCGAAAGGAAAAATATAACCGTTATTACCTGTGGAGTTCAGGCTTTGATGCAACTCGGCAAGTACGGAATAACCGCATGTTCAACAGGAGTGCGTCTGCTGCCAAGCTGTATGTCATTGGTTGACAGCGACGCAATGCGTACAAATCGGAATACAATGCCGATATTGTCTTTTTCTCCTGCAGAGGTATTTCGCCCAACGGTACAACTGTTTAATTTTTACCGCCTGCTGCAAGGACAGCCCGCAGCATTCATAATCGAGTATATCGTTTACTATAGCCTGATTTTTGAGCCAATATACGATAGCTCTGTTCCGGCTGTGACGGGAATGATTTTTTCATCTACCTTGTCCATAAGCTGAAATATAAGCTCCGTAAGTCGTATGTATCTCTGTATTTGTCTGCCGCTTTCGCCGCTTACCTCCCCTATCAGATCTCTTGATTTCAACTTGCGGACATTTTGTCCACAAGTTGATTTTGTCCTGCTCCCCTGATGCTTCATCGCGTCAAGCTTCATTTTATACGCATATGCCCGCTCACTTGGCAGCAGTCTTTCTCGTTGCAAATTGGAATCTACAAGCATTATTACTGCCTGATCATCATCAAGCACCTTGAACGGCTGATTTTCAAAATCAACCAAATCTCATACTTTTAATAGCTCTATTCCATTATTTTCAGATGAACACATTGAAAATTTCCTTTTCCGCACCGCTCGGCATATTTGATTGTATTTCTTGTACCGCCCTTCTCTCCGTTGTATACTGCGATCACAAGTGATGAATTATCTACCATCCATTTGTTTCTCAGCTGAAAACAGCTTCGACTGTAATGACTGCATATAACCTCAACCTTATCTGCCCTTTCCATTATACTGTAATACTGTTCTTTCTCCTCGATGCTGCGCTTCTTATCAAAGCCTTCAAAGGGCAGAGCACAGACAAGACGAATATCAGGATTTTTTTCTTTCATTTCAAGCACGATTTCCGCTGCCCACACATCAACACCGGGTGCCATACCGGAAATATATGTATTAAACCCGACCGATATGGCTTTTTCTATTTCTTTCCTTAATAGCGTTTTTACTATATCGGCTGCAATGTTAAGCTTTTCTTCTCTATGTCCTGTAAAACAAGCTGTTGTCTTGATGTCGTACATTTTTACCTCCGAAATTTCATATTTTCTAACCGCTTGGATAATAACTATATAGATACCGTGACGGCTTATTTTTCTGTTATTTTTCATATGTCTTATAGTGTTCGACTTTAAGACAGCTTGCTGTTTTCATAACTTATTATCTTGTGTTTCTATTTTTCGACTGCTCATTCTGACGGATATTTAAACAGTCCGCCCAGCCGTTCCATTTCCTTGCGCTTATGCTCCGGCAGGGAGTGAGCATATAAATTCAATGTTGTTGTGACATTGGAATGCCCCAATATCTCACTGAGTGTTTTCGGATCAAATCCCAGTTCCAGTGCTCTTGTGGAAAATGAGTGCCGCAAGCAATGGAAATTCATATCCTCAATATCCGCTTCTTTTAGAAGCTGTTTAAAACGTCTGCTTATGTTTCGTGTGTCCGTAAACTCTCCGTTATCACGCAGGATAAAACCTGTTTCGCGCTGATATTTTTTCAGTACATTAACGAGGAATGTCGGGATTGGTATTGTCCTCACCGATGAAAGACTTTTAGGACTGTCAAAGTGGATTTTGGTCTTTGCCTTATTGCTCGTATCGGTTACACGCTGAGCTGTCTGCTCAATAGTCATAGTAGCATTTTTAAGATTTATATTCTCCCATCGCAGAGCACACAGCTCGCCTATACGGATACCTGTATAAAGGCAAACGAGTATTCCAATATCATACCTGTTACCGCTCTCAAATATTGCTTTTTCAAGCCGTTTCTGCTCCTCTTTACTTAACACCTTCACTGCCCTCTGCTTTATTTTCGGCAGACGCACATCCGAGTATATATCCGCTATAAGTTTCCGGTGCTTTGCATCTGCAAGAGCAAGGCGGAGCATTGAAAATATGGTGTGAACTGTCTTTGCGGAATATTTTTCCGTCAGATCATCAATAAATGCTTGGATAATATCCTCATTCAATTTTTTCAGCTTTATTTTTCCGATACTTCCCTCAATATGATTTTTCAAATGTGACTGATACATCATCTTTGTAGTCTGCTTAATCTGTCGTTGAGAGTCAATCCATTTTGTTATCCATTCTGACAAGGTTAAATCCGAAGCGATCAGCTGCTTGCTGCTTTTGCTGTTTACTCGGCAGACCGCTAATTTCTCTTTTGTTTCGGCATAGGTTCTGCCGTAAATATATCCCCAGACAGCTTTGCCGTTTATGTCATAGCTCTTTATATAACGTCCCTCATACCTGCCGTCTTTCCTTTTATAAATATTTTCACCTTTTCGTGCCATTCGTTACCTCCTTAAATATGACAAAATTTCCGACTGATATTTTGACGGAAATCAATTATGTGTTTTTGCCGAAAATGTCTTAAAGTCTTGCTTTTTCTGTAACTATATGATATAATATTTTTGTGAATATGTGCATAGGCAAATCCCTAAAAACCATGATTTTATCGGAATTTTCGGAATATTGCCGATGTGTCATATAATCGAACACTATCTGAAAAAATCAAACGGGAGATGCGTCTCAAAAACATCTCCCGTCTTTTTGTATCAGTATTAAATTTTACTCTGCTGTCTTTTGGATATAAATCTCATGTGCGTCATAAAGTAATTTTCTCGTTCTGTTGTAAACAGCCATATCAACGGCGGGTATATCCCGATAACAGGTATCAATCGAGAATTGTACCTCCGAATCAAATGCAGGATTGATTGACTGATAGATTTTTGTATGCGCTTCCTTAATGGCTGTGTTTACGTCCATACCGTTTTCAACCGCTGTGATTGTGTCGGCAAGTAGAACCTTAAGCCGGTCCTCTGCCTCTTGATACACCTCAGATCTGAGGTACATATCACGGGCATTAAGTATCGCATTTTTCATAATATCCGAAAGTATTGCATACCCGTTGCCGTTTGTTTGTCCTGTGATTACCGCCTTATACACCCTCGGCTCTGCCTTATTTTCTGCCTCCGCATAACCCAAACCGTTCTGTACCTCATCAAGAATATCTCCTATAATATTCTCAACGATTAGAATTTGGTCCTCTGTTGCGTTGAGCGGTGCGGTCGCTCTCGGCATCTCTGCGGCAGATACCGCCGCAGACATTGATACCGATAATGCTGATACTGCCAATGCGATAATTGTTTTTGATGTTTTCATAGTGAAAAACCCCCTTAATTTATTTTATATAATAATTATATCGGGATTCTATTACTTTGTCAAAAAAATCTTGGCGCATATTGATTTAATAACAATTCGGTCTGCGAAATACCGTAAAGCCTACGCTTGATGCTGTGGATACCACCACATTATTTGCGCTGCTGGAGCAATGGATAACAAGGATATTTCCGCTTGTATCCTGTCCCACAACAATACCGACATGACTGTAGCTCGGCAGAAATGCCAGATCTCCCGCTTGTACTGTTGATGCCGATACAACTATACTTCTGTCACGCTGTCCGTATGTTCCGTCACCGACATACATACCGCTGTTATTGAATGCCCACGATACAAAACCGGAGCAGTCAAGACCGTATGCACGGATTGTTCCCGATGACGGACTCCCTGCCGCTGTTACTCTGCGCATACTTCCCCATGCGCTGTCCCAGCCTATGGCACCTGATTTGCCTCCCCAAAAATAGTTTACCTTTCCCACAAGTGAGCCTGCATTTTTTACTACGTCTTTTCGCTTTTGCGGTAACGATGACGGCAATCCGTTTATAATACTCTGTACATCGGCATTGGTAATTGCAAGGCTGTGACTTGATGCGGTCAGTACATCGCCGTGTTCAAGCAGTGTTTCAACCGCTTCACGCTGTTTTGCCGTCAAACCGTATTCATCCATCAGTTGCTCTTTTGTCTTTCCGCAGATTGTAATAGTAAGCTTCTTATTCGTTTCAGTTTCCGATACCTGCGTTTCCTCTATGGTATATTCAACCGTATTAGATGCTCTAAAACATTCCTTTAGCTTCTCCGCCTTTGCATCATCAAATACAACAACATCCTCTGCCGTATTATCCTCCACACCTGCTGTTTTTGCCGCAAATACTGCTATAACAATATTTGCATTTGTCTGATTGTCAATGACTTCAACCTCCGTATGCTCTACGGACAGCTCTATATCCTCCGCCGCCTGTGTAAGCTCAATATTGTATTCTGATATAATCTGTGAAAGAGTAATAGCGCCTGTTTCCGTGACTTCCTCAGATATAAAAATCCCGAACGGACTTGCCGCTATTGCTGCTATGATAATAACTATGATAAGCACCACAAGCAGTACTGCCCAGCCGCCGAGAGCCGCCAGCGCAGAAACAATCGCTTTCGCTGCTGCTGCGACAGCCTGTGCAATCTTAACCGTGACTTTTACCGTTGTTTTTACAGCCGCCCGGTTTGCTGATTTATTTACAGTACGCCGTGCTGTTTTAGGTATACGCATTTTCCTTACAGGCTTAACCGGAGAGGTTTTTTCCGAAATTGATTTTATTGTATTTTTAGGTTTGTACTTTATACTTCGTTTATCCTGTGAGACAACACGAGGATTTATCTCTGTGCCGGAAAGCTTTGCCTTTATATCCACCACATTTCGAGCGTGTGAACGGACATAACTATCCTTTGTCTTTATATCTGTCTTTTTGACCTTTATCTGTTCCTGCTGTGTCGGCTTCTGCTTTGGCATATGTACATCTGCCTGAATCGGATTATCCGATACAGGCTGAATATCTGTATTTCTGATTTCAGCCGTCTTCTGCATTTCGGCTTTTATCTTGAGTTTGTTCTGCACATATTTTTTTGCAGCCTGATTTTTATTATCAGCAGGCTTTAATGTCCGCTTATCCTGCTTTGCTCTGACTTCCTGCAAGGTTTTCGGCTTTATCATCTGTACCTTTGACTTATATATCTTATCGGATTTCAGACGATAATTTTTTCCTCCAGCAGCAGACTTGGTTTTCACATATTCCGCTTTGCTCTTTATTCGGAGTGTCGGCTCCGGTGAGCCTTTCGACACTTCTGAATATAAAACTGCATCCTTAGTCTTCATCTTTGCAGACTTAACAGCCGCCTCCTGCCGTGCTTTAATTTTCATCTGCTCCTGAGGAACAGGCTTATTTTCCGCCTGTAGCGCAGATGTTTTCGGAGCATTAAGCCTTTGCGGCTGAACAGGCTCCTGCACCGGAATATCCGGCACAGGAATGTTGCTCACTCGTTCAGTTCTATGCTGCTGCATTTTGTTCTTTACATATCTTGCAGATTTCCACACCGTATCAGCTGCGGCATAAGCGGCGCTTTCCGCCTTGTCCTCAACCTCGTCAACCGCATAATTTTCAGGGCGTTCTGTCTGCTCCGAGGTCTGCTTCTGAAGCTCTGTCTTGCTCTTTACATACTGACGCTTTAAGCTGTCCACAGCACTCATCGGGACTGCCGCTTTAGGCTTTGCCGCATCAGAGGTTTTCAGCTTGTATGTATTGCTCCTGACATTCTTCGGCTTGCTTTTTATATCCCTCACGTCATTATGTCACCTCCATCATATGTGAATTACGCCTCACATCCACCTCACGCACCTTACGGATACATCAATCGGGTATTTCTCATTTACCTGCATAAAGCCGACCAAATCCCGAAGCTGTGAAGCATATCCGCGTATATCCATACCTGACAAGCAAATAAATATATTCTCACTTATGCGGTAAATATTGCTCACTTCGCCTATGCTCTGTGAAATACACTCCGTAATCTTCTCTAAAGCAGCATCCTTTTCAGCTGCACCGTAAGTAACGCCAATCTGCTGTAAATTGTTTACGGAGATGATAGCCGCATTTAATTGAAATCCTTTTATACACTGTCCTGTTTGCATAATATCACTCCTCCCCGGGACGGGTGCTCATCAATTTATATAACTGTGTATCTGCCGGGAAGTCATTTGCAAACGGTACAATAGAGCCGCCCACCTTTATAAGTCCGTGTCCTGCCGGAGCGTTAGTTATATATCCCATCTGAGTTTCGGAAATACTTAAAAGTCCCGCAAGCTCAATTCTGTCAGACGGAGACTGATTGAGCATAAGCAGAAACTCACTGTTTGCAAGCATACCGCGGGCGGTATCATTCTTCAAACAATCTTCGATGTTCTGCGTAATACCCGTCAGAAGTCCGCCGTATTTTCTGAAACGTTTCCAAGCCTTTAACAGAAACTCCGCGCTGTACGGATTTTTAAAGAACAGGTGTGCCTCATCAATATACACCCTTGTGTATTTACCTTTCTTACGGTTAGCCATTACCCTATTCATAATATTGTCAAGCATAATCAAAAGACCGATTGACTTCATCTGATCTCCAAGCTCCAAAATATCATAGCAAGCGATGCGGTTATTCACATTGACATTGCTCTGATGTGAAAATGCGTCCAAGCTGCCCGTTGCAAACAGTTCAAGCGACAGTGCCAAGTCATGCGCCTCCTGCTCCGGCTGGCGCAGCAATTCCTCCCTGAAATCCGCAAGCGTAGGCATTATATCCGACTTGCCGTTAAAGTAATTGCCGTACACATTGATAGTACAGCGGTCAATAATTGAGCGGTCTTTCGCACCAACACCACCTCCGAACCGCGCGTCGCCGTTTTTAAGCAGTTGGTCAAACAGTGATATTAAAAATTCAGACTTTATAGAAATCGGATTATCCTCTCCGCTCATATCTGCATTTATATCCATTGCATTTATATGACTGGGAGATGATGCCGACAGCTTTATTACTTCACCTCCGAGATTTGATACAAGCGGCGCATACTCACGCTCCGGATCGACTACGATAATATCATCCTTCGTAAACAGTGCTGCCATTGCAATCTCTATCTTTGAAGCAAAGGATTTACCGGAGCCGGATACGCCTATGATAAATCCGTTTCCGTTTAATAACAGTTTACGGTTGCACATGAGCAGATTGTGAGATATGGCATTGATACCGTAATATAAACCGCCGTCATCAATAATCTCCTGTGTCTTATACGGAATGAGCACCGCCGTACTTTCTGTTGTCAGTGTTCTTACCGCATCTATCTCCATAAGTCCATACGGCAGAACAGTATTCAAGCCGTCCTCCTGCTGAAAATTCAAAACAGCCAAATTGCAAAGGTCTTTTCGCCCTATTGACAAAAGTGTTTCGGTATCATTGTCCAACTCCGCAAGGCTGTCTGCAAGATGTACGAGCGTCATTGTGACAAACATCATCCTCTGATCGCGTGTAGTCAAATCGTCCATAAACTCCTTGATTTCACTTCTCATCTGCTCCATTTCATAAGGAATTGTTGCGGAAAAGTTATTGTTCATATTCTGCTTTTGCTGCCATTTTGTAATATCCGTTTCAATAGCAAGCAGCTTTTTCTGAATTCCCTTAACCGCTTCATCGGTCGGAATAGGCTGAACATCTACCGACACCATCATACTCCTTGAAAAGTCTGTGAGCTGTGATAAGAGGTCATCTTTCAAAAATGACGGATATTCCTTGAGGAATAATACACGAGCAAACTTATCGCCAATCTGTATATAGTCCTTCTTGAACTCAATGCTGTCCGGCGATATATAGTCCTTAAAGTGTGCTCCTCTTGCCATTGCTCTTTTGAGGTTAAAATCAAATTCACCTGATTCATCTCCTCTGAAAAATTCATAATAAAGACGTAGCCTTTCTTTATATCCAAGCTCCGTAATCTGTGACGATATTTTAGCAAAATCAGCCGCAAGGTCGCTGCCGACACGGGCGAAATATGTCCTTGCCTCTTTTATATTTTTCTTTTCAGCAGATATTGTGATATATTTCTCATGAACGATGTTATTCGACTCCGCCATTTTATCGCTCAGAAGCTCCTCAAGCTCCTTTATGTATTTTTTGTATCTCTCATCAGATACGGGCACTATAATTTTTTCAATTGTGTTATTCTGAATTTTCCTGTTAAATATACTTATTTTCGCCGTTGCATCAGTAGGCAAGCCGTTGAGGATTGCCGAATGAGCCAAAAACATTTCCTCCTGTTCCGCATTTGACGCAACCTCATAATTTATATCAGAAAACCGCCACATTTTTGAAAATATGCGTCCGCTCTGAATAATACCGTCCTTGTAGATTACATCAACAGGGATTGACTGCTGCACTGTTTTAGGTATTTTTCTTTTTGCCTTTTTTACTCTGTTTGCTCTTTTGAACATCATCACTTAAAACCTCCCTATAAAATCTGTAAAGTATGTTCTCAGACTTAAATACTCGTCTGCCGGATGCAAGAAACTCACTGCGAATATATGCGGCTGCAAATTTCTCAAACGTCATGCCGTTGTATTTGAAAAATCCTGCTGCCGCAAACGGCGCGGCAAGCAACACGCACAACCATGATACTATTTCCTTACCGATAATATCACGCAGTCCGAAATATGTTCCCACAGCTACACTGACCGCAAGCACCGAGCATATACACTGTTTACCACTAAGCCCGAGACACATATTTTCGTGATAATTCTTTACCTCTTTATTGATTTTGATTTCCATAGTAACCGAAAATTTTATAAAAATTTTCTTCTCTCCCTTCATAAATATTATCTTTCCGGCGCATTACGCTTCTGCTGCTTAGGCTGTAAATCCGAAATCCTGCGTCCATCAAGCGGCTTTATTAAATCAATCCGCTCTGCTGCCGCCATTGATTTAAAATCGAGCGGACGCTGCCATGCCTTTGCAGTCGGTGCCCATTTAAAACCGTTTTTCTTTAATACCGCTCTTTCATCATCATTCGGCTTTTCTGAAAACATAAGCTGTAAGCGATTGTTTGCAAGGTTTATTACAGCCTCCCCTTTATTGAACTGCCAGCCCTTAAACATTGTTTCCGGCTTGTTTTCCAGACGGTCAATATTTGATTTAAGTCTGTTTATCTCGGCAAAATTGTCTTTGAAAAACCTGCCCGGATACGGTGTGGACTGATGCTCGTTCACACGACCGTCAAGCTGTACGGCTGTTTCTTTATCAATACCGGGGCAGCCCACCACCGTTCCGTTTGCCTTGTAATAATCGTTTACTTTCTGCATATATTCCTGTCTGCCCTCAAAGCCTTCAAGATTTTCCTTGAGCATCACCACCGCTCTCGGATCGTCTGCTCTTATTACACTGTTATAGCTCATACTATTTCCTCCTCATACAATTTTCTAAATTCCTAACATTTCATGACAAATCCTGTCTGCTCCCTTGATAAGACCTACCAAAACGAGCATATTAAATATTACCTCGCCGATATATTTCCATATCATAGTGACTGTAGTTATGCTTGTGTCAATCGTCGGTGTGCTTGCACTCGCAAAGGCTGAGAATATGAGGCAAGCCAGCACTATGACCGCTCCCTCCAGACATACTCCGACATAGGATTTTATAAAGGCTTTTCCCATCTGTGACGTTCCCTCTCCGGCAAATGCCGACAGCGGCACAGGTGCTAAAGCGGTGTACATATATAGCCGAAAAAATCTGCCGTACACAGTCATTATCATGATAAATGACATTACCGTTATAAATAAGCTGCCGAGTATTGTTACAAGCCACAGAGGAATACTCGCCCAAAAGCCTGCGTTCTCGACTGCCGTTTCAATTGCTGTCGGGAGTGTTACCGCCGCTCCGCCTATACCGCCGAGGCTGTTCGCTATCTGTGACACAATACCGCCGCATATTGTATATATCGTTGTGATAATGTCCATTGAATATGTGATTGCAACCTTTGCCGCCACAAAGCGGATAAAATGCTTTAAGGCGTATTCGGGACGTTGAAAGTCACGAAATGAAGCCGTACTTTTAAAAATGCTCATAGCAAAGAACAATATCAAAAGTCCGTAGCCGATAGCCTGCAATGCACCGTTTATGTTCGTGACAATGCTCCATATAGCTCCGCCCTTAAAATCCTGCGGTGACAGCGTAACCAAGCCCCATATTTCCGCCATTTTATCATTCCATGTTGCAAACGCATTCTCAAGATTCGCAACAATCCAGTTATCGCTCAAATTCCGTTCACCTCCTGTAACAGTCGCTGTCTCAATAACAGCGACTGCAATAAGATTTTTTACAATGTAATAATTATCTGAACTTTTTAATAATCGTATTATCCACAGTATTATCTGAACTTTTTATCCGCAAAATGGGATAAATACGACAATTTAAACCTAAAGTTCAGATAATCATATCCAGTATGTCCTTAGCAAATGCAATTATGATACCTCCGAAAAACGTCAGAAATCCGTTTGCTCTCTGCTGAGCATCATGCGATTTAAGCGAAAGACCTATCTGCACAATTCCAAAGCCTAAAAGTATCATTCCTATTGCTTTGATTGCAGAGAATATAAAATCCGACAAGCCGTTTATTGCGGCAAGCGGATCATCTGCCAATACCGGTGTTGCAAACGATAACAGCAGTGCTATGACGGTAAGTATATATTGTGTTATTTTAAGCTCTTTTCTTACCATGCTTATGTTTGTTTCCGTTTTCATTACTTTTCTCATCATTCTGATTTTCCTCCTCATTGAACTCTATAAATTGAACCGTTTCGGGATTTGTAAAGGAAATATCCTCTTTAAATCCCGAACTGTCCTTATTGTGTTTATACGGTTTCTCACCTCCGTCCTCCGTGGATTTGATGTTCGGGTGCGACAGTATGTCGAACTTTTTATCCATTATCGGTTTTTCTCCGCGTATAAAAATAAGGGCGTTAGAGTTATCCAACAGACGAACCTCGTCCAATGTCAACAGCTCTCGCCCCGTATTCTGATAATTTATGTTACTGCTGCCGTGCTGTCCTTTGGTTACACCTCGCGTTCTTGTGTCGATTGTTTCCTTGCCGAGCATTTTTGAGATATACTCGTGCGTTGCCTGTTCGTTGCCGCCGAGATATAAAAAGGTGTCACAATTGCCCACTAAGCTTTCCCATGAGTCTTTAAACAAAGCCTTTAACTGTGCCATATTCTGAATGATTATACTTACCGAAATACGCCTTGAACGCATTGTCGCAAGCAACCTTTCAAAGTTATCCGGCAGTGCGACATTTGCGAATTCGTCCAAAATGAAGTGAACGGGAATCGGCAATTCTCCCCCATACTCATGGTCTGCTCTGTAATACAATTCCTGAAATGCCTGCGTGTACAGCATACCGACAAGATAATTAAATGAATTATCATTATCAGGTATTACGCAGAATATCGCCTTTTTCTTCTCGCCGAGAGTGCCAAGCTCCAGATTATCATACGAGGTCATTCTCGCTATTTCAGGCAGGTTAAAGGCTGCCAGTCGGACAGCCGCAGAAATAAGGATTGACTTCGCTGTTTTTCCGGACGCTTGCTTAAATATTTTCCACTGCTTTACCGCTATGTGTTCCGGATATTCTTCTTCAAGTGCCTCAAACAG
>JAXDRV010000065.1:0-13136 GCA_034090805.1 Clostridia bacterium | reverse complement strand
TCTGCTTTATCAACCCTTACAAAGCTCTTGTTCGCAAGCTCTCTGGTAATATTGGCATAAGCAACATAGCTTCTCTTGGGCGTATGCGCTCCGTATGTTCGGTCAAATCCATTTCTAATCAACCCATAATTATACTCGCCGTTTTTCTTGTGCGACTCGCAATCGTCCTCATATTTATGATTTCGATCTCGGTCGTTCATGAAATCATACCAATATACTCGCTCCATACCCTTGGACAAAGCGACCGCAAAGCCTCTTACAAGATACTCCGCCTGTTCCTTTTCTGTAATCAGAACTCCCCAGTCCGGTGCCGATACCGCAGGCCAGCCAAACTCACTTAGCCAGAATTTCATTCCCTTATTATCGGTATTATATTTTGCAACCATATTCTGCGTTTTGTCTATCACCGAACCCAGACCGCATTCGGGATTTTCCGGGTCCTCGTTATTAAGCGAATAATTATAGTGATGAATTGCATATCCATCGCAGTAATTCAATCCTCCCAGTTTCAACAATCCCTCGGAATTTGTTTCCTGCGGATAAATATTCAAAAACATTGTCATATTCGGGTATGCCGTCTTAACGGTTTCATACATCTTTTGGAACACTTTAATATAATTCTCGGGTGACGAGTCCGCAGGACCATCCCCCTTATCTCCGGCAGCAGTGTACCATTCATTGTACATTTCCATATATTTGAGCTTATAATCGCCGTAGTTATAATTATATAATTCGGTGGCTTTCTTTGCGTAATTTGCAAGACCCTGCATTCCCTCGTCGGTATACGGTGAAGCATCGTTATCATAGAACTTGTTATACGAGCCCGCCACATAAAGGTAGTCAATACCCGCCTGTCGCAGTCTTGCTTGCTCATACGGGAAGAAATAATAGTTCTTGTATTCTCCCTTGACCTCAGATTCCATGCTGTGCCATTCATATCCGTCACGCACGCTTTTTACACCGGCTTTTTTAAGAAGTGAGATTGTTTTTATATCCCATCCGAGCCAATTCAATTCAAAATGCGTATTGATTCCAAAGGGTGAATTGGTTACCTGCGAAAAATCATATTCCGGAATAATCGCAAAGGATGTAGTCTTTTTCTCAGCACTATCATCAAAGGTATTGCCGTTCTGAACGGAAAGTTCATAATATCCCACGTCAAGACTGTTAAAATCCAATTCTGCAAAATCATATACCGTATTTGCGGTACCGGATTTTACAACCTTGTCGTCATAATCCGTAATACGATAACTAACGGCAGGTGACGAGGAATTTATTCTTATTTTAGCATCCTCCGCATCAGTGAAAACATTTCCTACGGCAATTGATTCTATTTTTAATGTATTGCCGTTGGTTTCTCCTCTTCGTCTAAATCCGTTTTCTGTCAGCTCCTGCTCCGTATAAATGCCTGTCAGATCTTCTATAGAATATCTTCCGCGCATAACGTCCAAAACGCTTTCGCCTGTCTGAGAAAGGTCAAGTTTTACGGTCCGGAAGAAATCCTTCTTTAAGTAAAATGCGGGACGCAAAAGACCAAAGGGGGTTTTGGACTGATTTTCAACATAGATACATTTGTTCTCATACTTTCCCGTTCCGAACACCGTTACAGCACTATTTCCTCCCCAATTGTTCGTATCTCGAAGGAACATCACATCGGCGTCCTTAACGTTAGCATCTTCAAATGCATCCAACTGTCCGATTCTTTCTGCATATGTCGAAAAATCTGTCCACGAAAGCAACGAAACACCTGTTTTGTATGTGCTTTGCACGCCATTTTGCTTTCTATAGTCATTGACGAATCTCCACCATACATGATTTTTGTTTATGTTATCAATAATTCCCTGCGGCAGCTTGTAATAAGTGGTTGTATCATTGCCAAGCGCAGTAAAATTATTTCCCTTTGTTAAGAAATCACCGTTTAAGAATGTGTCGGATTTGTATGCATCGTAGTTAATCTTCTTCCCCACGGGAATTGCTCCGTTTGTAATTGTTTGCATATCGCCGTAGGCATCCGCAGTTGTCACATAATAGGCTGACTCGTCATTATCAAAGGTATCAAGCAGCACAAACGTCTTACCGTCAACCTCAAAACGAAACTCATTCGGCGTTTTTTCCACAAAAGCATCAAGATTAACAGCTTCCGGCGTCTTGATAACGGGATTCGGAATCCGTACCGCTTCTCCGCTGACTGAATTTCCGGCTACTGTTGCCGTACAGCGCACCAGCGCTCCGGCTTCTGTGGCACTGACAATGTACTCCGTCGAAGTTTCATTGGCAATGTCCGCCCAGCTCGCTCCGTTGTTACGGCTAACCTGCCACCGGTAATCTGCTGCCACATTTTTGTTCAAGCTTGCAGTCAAGGTGTCAAGAAGCTCAACATTTTCAAGGAGCTTTCCGCTGCGTACCGCTGTTTTGACGCTTAACGGACGTACAATTCCAAAATAGTCCTCACATTCTTCCTCGGTGTAAAGTTTTTTCAACTCCTCGTCGGTACAAGCCTCCCGAATTGCTGTTCTAACATTTCCACCCATAGTAGCAAGGTTGATTTTTGTTGTCTTAAAGAAGTCCTTTTTCAGGTAAAATGCCGGTCTCAAAAGTCCGTACTCCCTTACATATTGCCCCCAATGCTTACATTGTTTATCTGTGGTATAAAACAGTGCCAAAGAAGTATCGCCGCCCCAGCTGTTCGTATCTCTGAGGAAGTATGTATCGGCATTTGCAACATTTGAATTCAAGCATCCGTCTTTGATGCCAAGCTTACCGGCATATGTGGTAAAGTCCGTCCATGAAAGGAATGAAACTCCTGCCTGATATGTGCTCTCAACGCCATTTTCCTTTCTGTAGTCATTGACAAATCTCCACCACACATGATTTTTGTTAATGTTATCAATAATACCCTGCGGCAGCTTGTAATAGGTTGTTGTGTCGTTTCCAAGTGCAGTGAAGTTATTTCCGTTTGTTAAAAAGTCTACGTTTAAAAAGTCGGTGACATTATGTGCGTCATAGTTAATTTCCTTGCCCGAAAGAGTCCACCATTCGCCATCTGTTTTGAGCTGCATATCGCCGTAAGCGTCCGTAGTTGTCACATAATAGGTCGACTCGTCGTTATCAAAGGTGTCAAGCAGTACAAACTCCTTGCCGTCAACTGTGAATTTATCCGAATCTGCCGTTGTATCAATCGTCCCCTCGGGCACAGCGGCGCCATCACCCGTTTTAGCAGCTTCATACATTGGAATTTGTACAGCTTTGCTGTAAATCCACATACCGTTCACCTTTGCCGCACAGCTCACCTGCTTGCCAGCCTGCGCCGCACTTACAATGTACTCATTTGATGTGGCACCCTCAATTTCGGTCCACTTGTCACCTTCACCGGTCCTCGTCTGCCATTTATATTCGGTCGCCACACCCTCGCTCACGCTTGCAGTCAAGGTGTCAAGCAACTTCACATTAGCAAGCTCTGCTCCGCTGCGCACAGCTGTTGTGACTTTGATTGAGCTTTCAATGTTAAAGTATGTCTTGCACTCCTCCGAATTGTAAAGCATGAATAATTCTTCGTCGGTGCAGGCATTGCGTATAGCCGTCCTGACATTTTCACCTGTTGCATCCAAATCAAGCCTTGTACTCTTAAAGAAGTCCTTTTTCAGGTAAAATGCCGGTCTCAAAAGCCCGTACTCCTCAACGTACCAGCCTATATGCAAGCACTTTTTTTCATACTTTGCTCCGCCGAAAAGCGCTAAAGCATTATCATTGCCCCAATTATTTGTATCTCTCAGAAAATATACATTGGCATCTTTCGTATTGACATCATTAAATACATCCATTACGCCAAGCTTACCGGCATATGTTGTAAAGTCCGTCCACGAAAGCAACGAAACACCCGTAGTGTATTCTCTTTGCACTCCCTCACCGAATCGAGTATCGTTGACAAATCTTGTCCACACATGATTTTTGTTAATGTTGTCAACAATCCCCCGCGGCAGCTTGTAATAGGTTTCTGTGTCATTGCCAAGCGCAGTGAAGTTGTTTCCGTTTGTTAAAAATTCTCCGTTTAAGAACGCATCGGATTTGTATGAATCATAGTTAATCTGCTTACCTGTGGGATTTTCAAAATCACCGGTTGTAAGCACGTTTAAGTCGCCATAGGCGTCCGTAGTTGTCACATAATAGGTCGACTCGTCGTTATCAAAGGTATCAAGCAGTACAAAGCCCCTGCCGTCAACTGTGAATTTATACGTATCGGGTGTTGTATCCGCTGTTTGGTCAGGTACGGCAATCCCGTTACCCGTTGCATTAACTTCGTAATCGGGAATTTGTACCGCAGTGCTTGCCGCATACATATATCCGTCCTCTGTTACCGCACAACGTACCTTCGCACCCGCTTCCGCCGCACTTACGATATGCTCCGCCGAGGTTTCACCATTTATGTCCGTCCAGCTTGCTCCATCGTCACGGCTAATCTGCCATTGGTAAGCTGTTTTTGTATTTGTGCTCACAGCCGCAACCAATGTATCAAGCAATTTAACCTGCGAAAGTGCTGCGCCTGTGCGTACAGAAACAGACACATCAACCATCGAATCGCTGTTTTGAAGAATTGTCAGGCTTTTTGTCAATGGTTTTAATGTATTGAAGGCATCCCACAGGTACAGACTCAACCGGTATCCGTCCGCCGCATTTTCGAGTCCATTCAGAGAAACTTTAGCAGACGTGTCTCCGTTTGCCGCTATTGTAACCGGCGTTGTCGTTAAATAAAACCTACCATTTGAATTTAACGCCTTAAAAATCAGCACAGCATTCTTTTCTTGGAAATTTTCGCTTCTGATTGTAACATCGGCATTTACGCTTTCCTTGCCGTCCGATAAGGTATATGTTAGTTTCGTACCCATTGCGTAACCGTCCAAGCTAAGCTCGGTTTCATAAAGCGATTCACCTACAGCAGCGTCCGATTCAAAACTATATCCAACCTCCCGCACAGGTATTCCATCCGCAAGAACAACATTACATACCAGTACAAGCACTGTTATAACAGTAATGAAATAACGTTTCATCAAGTTTCCTCCTTTTGCTTTATGCCGTTCCATTATACATAAAACATCACTGCTTATCTGCCCTTATTATCAAACGTAAGTTTGTTTCCGGTAAACGAGTACATTTCATGCACGTCGTCCCATAGCATTACACTCACCTTATATTTATCCGTAACTCCTTCCGGAAGAGACTCTATAGCTACACTGCTTTCCGTATCGCTCTGTGCCTCTAATCTAACCTCTTTCTTTGCAATTTTTATCATATGACCATTTTCTTCGTACACCGCCAGTAAAAGCAATACATTCGTTTCATTGTCGCTGAGGTTTCTGATTGTAACATTTGCCTTAAGGCTTGACACACCGGCAAGAGATGTAAGCTCTTTTGTGTCGTCGCACAGGGTGTAAGACGCCCTCATGGAATATCTGTGCCAAAATCCCTTTTCGGTTAATTCCTCTTCCGAATACAGTTCGGTCAAATCCTCAACACAATATCTTTGGCGCATCATATCCAAAATCGTTTCACCTGTTTGGGAAAGATCGATTTTTACAGTCTTAAAGAAATCTTTGTCCAAATAAAATGCCGGTCTCAAAAGTCCTGCCTTCTGAGCGCCCACACCTACATATGTGCAGCCCACAGCATTACTTCCGACACGAAGAACCGCTAATGCGGAATCACCGCCCCAGTTATTTGTATCACGGAGATAATACGCTTTCTCAATATCTCCAAAGTTTAAGTTGGAGTCGGAAAATACATCCATTACACCGAGCTTATCCGCATACATCATAAAATCTGTCCAAGAGAGCAGTGAAACACCTGTTTTATATGTGCTTTGCACACCATTTTGCTTTCTGTACTCATTGACGAATCTCCACCACACATGGTCTTTGTTTATGTGATCAATAATTCCCTGCGGCAGCTTGTAATAGGTTGTACTGTCATCGCTTAGTACAGAAAAGTTATTGCCGTTTTTTAAGAAATTTTCGTTTAAAAACGCATCGGATTTATATGCGTCATAGTTAATCTGCTTCCCTGTGGGAACTTCAAAATCTCCGCTCTCTACCGCCAGAGTCTGCATATCACCATAGGCTTCCGTTGTCGTTACATAATAGGTCGATTTGTCGTTATCAAAGGTGTCAAGCAGCACAAAGCTCCTGCCGTCTACGGTGAACCGGTAATTATCGGGCGTTTCCTCCATAAATCCCTCAAGATTGGCATTTTGGGTCTGCACAATTTCGGGATTGGGTATTCTAAGAACCGCACTGCTGATCTCCTCGCCGTCCGATTCTGCTCTGCAGCGCAGCAGCTTACCGGCATATTCTGCCGTTAAAATAATACTGTTTCCCGTTTCGTCCTCCGCTTTATACCAACTGTTCCCGTCGTCATCGCTGACTTCCCAACAAAACTCATCCACAACTGCGTTTTCCGCCGTTGCAATAACCGTATCCAGAATATTTGCATCTCCGATGTCCTTGCCGTTTCTGAGCGAAAGCTCAATGTAGGCAATATCAATATCCATTCCGAAATAAGTCTTACAGTCCCGTACGCCGTAAAGCTCAATCAGTTCATCGTCCGTGCATACTGTACGGATAGCGTCTTTGACATTCTTACCCATAGTCGCAAGATTGATTTTTGTTGTCTTAAAGAAGTCCTTTTTTAAGTAAAACGCCGGTCTTAAAAATCCGTACAGCCTTACATATCTTCCCCAGTGCTTGCATTTTTTATCTGCGGTACAAAACATTGCCAAAGCGGAATCGCCGCCCCAGTTGTTCGTATCTCGAAGAAAATACATATCGGCGTTCGACGCATCGGAATTTAAAAATCCGTCTACAGCGCCAAGCTTGCCGGCATATGTGGTAAAGTCCGTCCATGAAAGCAACGAAACACCCGTAGTGTATTCTCTTTGCACTCCCGTACCGGATCTATAATCGTTAACAAATCTCTTCCACACATGATTGTTGTCAATGTTATCAATAATTCCCTGCGGCAGCTTGTAATAGGTTGTTGTGTCATTTCCAAGTGCAGTGAAGTTGTTTCCCTTTGTTAAAAAATCTCCATTTAAAAACGCATCGGATTTGTATGAATCATAGTTAATCTGCTTACCTGTGGGATTTTCAAATCCACCCTCAGTACCATCTGAAATCGTCTCCATATCGCCATAGGCATCCGTCGTTGTTACATAATAAGCCGATTCATCCTCATCAAGCAGTACAAAGCCCTTGCCGTCAACCGTAAACTTATCCGCATCGGGCGTCATATCCACTGTTTCGTCAGGCAAAGCTAAACCATCACCCGTAGGTATATACTCTGTCCCTGTTGCGCCCACCGGCACTGCTGCACTCAGCATACACAAGGAAAGAAACACCGCCGACAATCGTTTCGCCGCACCAACATTTCTTTTCACCATTTTTCGTACTCCTTTTTCATAAGCCTTATAGCTCTGTGTCATCTTTAATACTCCATACCCAATGTCATAGATTGCTCTGTATGTGAATCTTTTTTTAAGATGCGGATAGCCGTGTTTCAGACGACCATCCGCACAAATAATTTTAAATCTTATTTCACACTGTTGCTTTGACCATATGTCAGTCTTTCCGTTATAGGCTTCAATGAGCTAAAGTTTTCCCATAGAAATACATCTATCTGACACTCGTCAGTCATGTTTTTGAGTTCTTCGAGTGATATTTCCTCGTGTGTTTCTCCATTTGCCTTAACTGTAACCGGCTTTGTGGAAATATAAAGCCCATTCTTGGAATCTACCGCCTTCAAAATCAAAACAGCATCCTTCGCCTCCGGTTTTCCGCTCTCAATTGTAACCGCCGCCTTTACATTCGCCGCTCCGTTTAAGCCTGAAAGCGTGCCGCCGTCTGTGCCGGTATATGTCATGCTTGCCTTCATTGCGTAATTGCGCGGACTGAAGCCCTTTTCATAAAGCTCCTGCATAGAATACAGATGGCTCAAATCCTCGATGCAATAATTGTTTCGCATAACTGCCAAAACATTTTCGCCCGTTGCATTTAAATCAAGTTTTGTATTCTTAAAGAAGTCCTTCTTTAAGTAGAATGCCGGCCTCACAAATCCGTACTGCCTTACATTTTGCCCCCAATGCTTACATTGATTATCTGCGGTACAAAACAGTGCCAAAGAAGTATCGCCGCCCCAGTTGTTTGTATCTCTGAGGAAGTATGTATCGGCATTTGCAACATTTGAATTCAAGCATCCGTCTTTGACTCCAAGCTTACCGGCATATGTAGTAAAGTCCGTCCACGAAAGGAATGAAACTCCTGCCTGATATGTACTCTTAACATCTTCTTGTTTTCTGTGGTCATTGACAAATCTCCACCACACATGGTTTTGGTTTATATTATCAATAATTCCCTGTGGCAGCTTGTGATAGGTTGTTGTGTCATTGGCAAGTGCAGTGAAGTTATTTCCATCTGTTAAAAACTTTCCGTTTAAGAACGCAACGGAATAATATGCATCATAGTTAATCTCCTTGCCCGAAAGAGTCCACCATTTGCCTTCTGTTTTGAGCTGCATATCGCCGTAAGCGTCCGTAGTTGTCACATAGTAGGTCGACTCGTCGTTATCAAAGGTGTCAAGCAACACAAAGCCCTTGCCGTCAACCACAAACTTATCTGTTGCGGGCGTTGTATTCACTGTTTCGGCAGGCGCAGCAACTTTATCACCCGTTACAACAGCTTCATACATTGGAATTTGTACCGCGTCACTGTAAATCCACACGCCGTCCACCTTTGCCGCACAGCTCACCTGCTTGCCCGCCTGCGCCGCACTTACAATGTACTCATTTGATGTGGCACCGTCAATTTCGGTCCACTTATCACTTTCATCGGTCCTTGTCTGCCATTTATATTCAGTCGCCACACCCTCGCTCACGCTTGCAGTCAGGGTATCAAGCAGCTTCACATCAGCAAGCTCTGCTCCGCTGCGCACAGCAGTTGTGACCTTGATGGGGCTTTTAGACCCAAAGTATGTACTACGCTCATCATCAGTGTAAAGATTGGATAACTCTGTTTCCGTGCAGGCATTGAGTATAGCCATTCTGACGGTTTCGCCGGCTGTGCTCAAATCAACTTTTGTTGTCTTAAAGAAATCCTTTTTCAAGTAAAACGCCGGTCTTAAAAGCCCGTACTTCATCCCCCATTGATTGCCGTATACAGTGACGCTTGAATTTTCACCGGTGTCACCAAACATCAGTACAGCTCCGTTGCCGCCCCAAGCGTGTGAATCACGAAGATAATAGTATTTACCGGCAGTCGATGCAACATTGGGATCGTTGAACACATCTCTTACACCAAGCTTTCCGGCATATGTAGTAAAGTCCGTCCATGAAAGCAGCGAAACACCCGTAGTGTATTCTCTTGGTGCTCTTGCTTCATATTGAGTATCGTTAACAAATCTTTTCCACACATGAGTTTTGTCAATGTTGTCAATAATTCCCTGCGGCAATTTATAATAGGTTTCTGTGTCATTGCCCGATGAAGTGAAGTTATTTCCGCTTGTTAAAAAGTCTACGTTTAAAAACGTATTGGATTTATATGCGTCATAGTTAATCTGCTTACCTGTGGGCTCAGATACATCAGTAATGTTATCTCCCGAAATTGTCTCCATATCGCCATAGGCATCCGTGGTTGTCACATAATAAGTCGATTCATCGTTATCAAGCAGTACAAAGCCCTTGCCGTCAACCGTAAATTTATATGTTGCCGGTGTTGTATATGCCGACCCTTCAGGCACGCCTGTATTCGGTCGCGGTGAGATATACGCTACCTCCGCACCCGCCGGCACTACTGCAGTCAGCATACACAAGGCAAGAAATGCCGCCGACCACTGTTTGAATGTTCTTCTACTGTTTTTCATCATTTTTCCTCGCTCCTTTTTCATTATTTTTCCTCTTTCATTATTTTTACTCCTTCATCATTTTTACTCCTTCATCATTTTTCCTCACTCCTTTATTAAAAATTTTTTTCGGGCTCTAATTGAAGCAAAATTCCGTTCGCTTCCATTAAAATCCCGTTATCTACAAGTTCATCCGAATCTATAGTGAAGCTGTCTCCGGCATCATTTACACAATGTGTAATATCAAAGGTTTCCTCCGCGTCAAGCTTTTGCATATAAAGCCTTGCGCCCCTTATGCTTTCATCAAACCGCACAGTAATCTTTGAAAATCTGCCGAATATGCCTATCGGCGCTTTGAAATCGCTCAATTGAATCTCCGCATCGCATAAAAGCTCACGATTTTCTGCCCCACCAAAGGTTCTTTTCAAAAATCCAATAGTATAAGCTCCGCTGCTCGGATTTAGCGAGCACACGACAAACGGTGCTTCTCCTTTTGATGTCACAACCGGAAGTTCGGTATTTCTTGCTATAATTGCAGGGCACTCAATTTCCGCCGTTTTTCCGTTTGCAATCTCATACAGCCAATGACTTTCCTGCAAACCCTCAAATGAATATGTATCTGTAAGCGTTTGTTTCGACAGCTTAATCGGCGTTGCCCCCAGTGGAAACGGCGGCGCAATCTTGTGCCAGTTCAAAACCGCCCGTATCTTGTTATCCCGTTCCGGCATCCATTTGGGATGGCGCATAATTCCCGCACTGCAACCCAGCGCAGCCGCAATTTCAAGCTCATCCTCCACATTTAATATACACTCGCTTGCGTTTGCGCTTTCAGACGCATGAACACATTCTGTTATCCGATACAGTGTCACCGCCGTTTCCAGCTTTGACAAAACATCATATGTACGAAAGTAGTCCGAAATCGGAAGAACACCCTCATATTCATCCATAATAGTTTCGTTTTCTGTTCCAAAATGCCATGCATCTTGCGGGACAGAATGTTCAATCTTTAGATTAGGGGCATATTCGTGTACTATATCAGTCAGCATTTTTCTGAATGCAATATCATGCTCATATATGCCCCAATCCACTTTCCAATATTCAACACCGGCATACTCGCACCATTTGGCTCGTTCCTTCCAGTATTCCCGCATTTCCGCTTCTGATAAGCAATTCTCCTCTTTTTCCCCCACTGCATTTGCGCATACCCAAATGCCGACTCCGGCATATCCCATGCCCTTGATACAGTCGCACAGCTTTTTCAGTCGTTCTCTCGGCTCTCCCGCAAACTGCGGAAATCTGTCTTCATTCAGTTCAAGCGAACCAAACGCCGAATAATCCGTAAAATCATAATTCGATGCATCATATGGAACATCCCATCCATCATCTAAAACAACAATGATATTTTCTCGGTTGCCCTTGAAATAATTCTTTAAAACTCCATCCTCTGAAAACAAAAACTCGCTGTTTATGCTATTTCTCATATCTCTGACATCACCATGCTTTTTTTTCGCATAGTCAGCTTGTGACTGCCAAGTACAAAAATAATCATAACACTTTACTGATATCTCCGGAATAAAGTTTTTGCTCACCTTCACCATACGTTTCTCCTCACCAACAAATTTTGCTAAACGCCAACCACCGCATACAATTAATACGATAATATAATTATAACAAGAAAAGAGCAAAAAAAAACACTCTCATTTACTAATTTTATACTCACTTACTTAATGTCTTTGAAAAAAATTAGCAATTTATAACTCCGATTCTATTTTGAACCATTAGTGATTCGAATTAAAATATAAAAACAAGCAACGCAGGCTTTGCTTATAAAAACTTTGTAAATTGTCAATAAAAAATCATTATTCTCCAAAATAATGTTTTATATTTTATCTAATTTTTATTTTTGAATTTATAAACCACTAAAAAAACGCCATAGGCGTTTTTTTTGAAAGAATTGCTTGACAGACGTGGAATTAGCCCATTAAACTCTTATCAATAATTTAAATAAAAAGTAACACGGGCAACCCGACACAAAACATACCTTATAGTTTAACCGACAGGGCGCAGCGGAAAGTGAATCAATGCAGCTTTCAAAACAGCCCTTCATTCCGTTTCTCCGTACGATATTTTTTCGGTGTCGTTCCGGTAAATTCCATAAAGATCTTGTGAAACTGCGTTTCACTTCTATAGCCTACAAGACTGCTGATATAGCTGATTTTATAGTTACTGCTGATTAAAAGCCGACACGCCTCTTCAATGCGTAGCTTTTGTATATACTCTTTAAATGAGCGTCCGGTTTTTTTCTTAAAAACACTGCTTAAATACGGCAGGGAATAGTGAATTTCCCGGGATAAGGATGTCAGAATATTATCTTCAAAATAATGCTCGGACGCATATTTCAAAATTGCATTTATAATATCGCTGGAGCTGCTGGAATTGATTGTCATAATTTTTTGCATTGTTGTAACCAAAATCGTTGAAAGCAATCCCTTTAAAACCTGCGGATGACAGTCCTTTCCATTAGTTTCTCTGGCAAGTATATCCAGCATCACACCAATCTCGCCTGTTTCATCATGAAAAATTGTGGATGTCGGGTTCTGCTCTAACATATCCCACGCTATATTTAAGGGATGCGATGAAATCATTTCCCTAAAGGTTTCACAGTTCCTCATGGAATTGTCTATCACAGACGGCAAAAACAAACAATTCTGCATCACCAATAAGTCATCACTTTTTGATGACTTATAGCTGTGAATATCGCCAATATCTATGATAAAATAATCACCTTTTTGAGCGTATACGCTTTTGTCCTTGAAGGAATGAACAATGTTCCCCTCTCTTATATATCCAAGCTCAAAAAACGCATGCGAATGCTCGAACTGAATCAAGTTTGGATGCTTATATGTCATCATACAGAACGGCACATTCATAGGCATCTATAACACCTCCACTTCCTTTACCATCATGTTTTTCGATTCCGTTGCATGATTGCTCATGTTTTTCTTCAAGATTTCAATATTGATAATTATATTATATCACAACGGTACACCACTGTCAATATCACTCGTTTTTATTTGTCTGAAACAGTTTTTCATTTACTATTATGTAGTTTTTTGGAATTGTCAATATATGTACAGTCATAAAATACACTAAATTTCCAATATCATATTTTTAGATTTTCTAAGCCGGAGCAAATTTAAAGTTCTGCACCGAACGTAGCACCGCGCAGCGGCTTGCTCTTGACCGTTCAAAAG
>JAXDRV010000064.1:0-11917 GCA_034090805.1 Clostridia bacterium | reverse complement strand
AACAAATGCGATTTTCAATCGCATTTGGAAAAATTATGACTATTGTCAAAATTTTTCGTGTAAAATCAGAGATTTTACACAGTTCGCATTGATAAAGTCTGCCCAAATAAATATTTTGAGAGCAAAATATTTATTTGGGGTGCAAGAATTTTTTCATATTTATGAAAAAACCTTGCACCTGAACAATTATGAAACGCTTTTAAGCCGCTATGCGGCTGCGTTTCATAATTGTTCAGCAGTCATTAAATAATAAAAAATAAGGAGTGACAATTTATCATGAAAAGAAGAACAGTAAAAATTATGAGTCTTGCACTTGCTGTTTCCGCTTGCATAACGGCAACAGGATGCAAAAAGGGCGGCAATGTTGCCGACAGCGGAGTTACGGAGATAAATATCTGGACGAGCGGCGGCGGTGATGCCAAGATTATGGAGCAGCTAATCAACGAGTTTAACGAAACAACTGGAAAAGAGAACGACGTATTTATCAACTATCAGATGAAGGATTCGTCGGCTGTTCAAGTAGCACTCAGTTCAGGTGGCGAAGCACCGGATTTCTTCGGAGGAAATCTTGTTGAGATGGCTGACAAGGGACAGATTGTTTCAATTGAGGATATGCCGGGCGGCAAGGAGCTTGTTGAGCCGTATCGTGAGATGAGCCGTGAGGGTGTAAATATGCACAACGGAAAAATCTACTGTATTCCGAATTCATCGCAGGTTTATGCGTTGGTTTACAACAAGGATATGTTTAAGGCAGTGGGAATAGTAGATGAAAACGGAGAGGCTAAGCCGCCCGAAACATGGGACGAGATGAGAGAGGATGCCAAGAAGCTTACAAATGTACAGGAAAAGCAATTCGGAATTATATTCCCGATGAAGTGGGGCCCGTGGTTTGACTTTGATGTAATACACTCCTCCATGGCGGCAACCGGCTATTTTGACGGATACAACCCGAAAACCGGTACGTATGATTATTCATCGCTGCAGCCTGTGCTTGACGCAATTATCGGAATGCGTGATGACGGCAGCTGCTATCCGGGCAGTGAGAGTCTGGATAACGATCCGGCAAGAGCAAGATTTGCAGAGGGCGGCATAGGCATGAAACTTGCGGTTTCATGGGATGCTGCGGTATTTAATGAGCAGTTTGTGGCAAAATGCGACTGGGGCGTTGCGCCGCTGCCGTCGACAAACAAGGATGAAAAGTATTATCAGGGTATGGCATACGGATACACATCGTACATAAATGCGCAGTCGGCAGAGGAAAAAGCGGATGCGATTATGCTTGTATACAAATGGTTTGCAAGCGATGAATTGGCGCAGAAAAAATATAAGCTGGGTTCGGCATTGCCGTGGAAATACGATATAATTAAAGATGTAAAGTTTGATAAGGAAATCAAGGGTTGGAAAGAATTTGCCGATATTATCAATATTTCGAAGGTTGTTCCGATTAAGATGCAGACGGATACGTCCTCAGCACCGCAGCTTTCGACGGAGTTCATAAATCATGTATGGTCTGATAACACAAAGACGACCAAGCAGGTGCTTGACGAGTGGACGAAAGCGAGAAATGACGGAATAAAGACATATCAGGAAATCCACCCGGACTATGATCCGTCTGTTGCAATAGATGAAAATTACAATGTTGCAAGATAAGAAAGGATTTGACATAATGAAATTAAATCGCACAAATAAATTGAGTTCGCCGAGAAAATCTCTCGGCGGACTCAACCGCAAGCAAACGCTGCAGTGCTACATTGTTCTTGCTTTTCCGATTTTGGGACTGCTGGTATTTACGCTTTATCCGATGGGATGGGCGGCACAGAAAGCATGGTTTTACTATACAGGTGCGCCGTCGGAAACAAGATTTGTGGGCTGGAGCAATTTTATTAAGATTTTTACGCAGGACTCTACATATTGGCAGGTATGGCTTAATACGATAAAGTTCGCATTATATAAGCTGCCGATGGAAATTCCGGTGGCTTTAATTTTGGCATTGTTACTGCAAAGAAAGATTGCAGGCAAAGGACTTTTCAGAGCGATATATTTCATGCCGACTGTAGTAAGTGTGGCTATCATAGGTATAATATTTTCAAATATTTTTGATTATTTCGGTTTGTTCAATGCGCTGCTTATAAAGGTGGGTATAATCGATGCGCCCATTGAATGGTTTGCAAATAAAAACACAGCCATGTTTGTGCTTGCTTTAGGCAGTGCGTGGTGTACCTTCGGAACGAACGTTCTTTATTTTATAGCCGCATTTTCAAACGTACCGAATGAGCTGTACGAGGCGGCGTCGATTGACGGAGCAACAAAGCTGCAGCAGTTTTTCCATATAAGCCTGCCGATGATTTCGCCTGTTATGTCAACAATTTTGCTGTTGGCGATAAACGGTACACTTCATACAAACGAATATGTTCTTGTAACAACGGGCGGTGCTCCGGGCGGTAGTACATACACCGTTATGTCATATTTGGCAGGAAAGTTTTTGCCCGGTTTTGCGGAGCAATCGGTAAATATCGGATACGGATGTGCTCTTTCCATTGTAACAAGCGTTATTATGTGCCTTATTGCCATAGGCTACAGCAAACTCAGCAACAGGCTGAAAAATGTATATTAAGGAGGTTATTTAATGAAGAAAATAAATATATTATCCAATGTAATAACCTTTATAATATTGGCATTGTTTGCGATTATAACTCTTGTACCGATAGTATACATGATTTCCTGTTCTTTCAAGACGAATTCGGAAATTCTGGCATATCCGGACAGATTTCTGCCTATGGCGCCGACTGTTGAAAATTTTACAAACATATGGACATCACAATTTATAAACATCGGACGTATGCTTGTAAACAGCGTGTACTATACCGTTTTATCCGTACTTATAACGCTTTTGACATCCTCAATCACCGCATTTGTTTTTGCACGATACGCTTTTCCGGGGAAAAAACTATTGTTTGCGATATTTTCGGCACTAATGTTTGTAAGCTTCGGCAGTATCACAATATACCCTCAGTTTGAGATTCTCGGTAAGCTTAATCTTGCAAATTCAATTAACGGATTGCTTTTCATGAAGCTTTTCGGATGCGGTATAGTAAATATATATCTTGTTAAGAGTTATATTGAAACGCTGCCCCGTTCGCTTGATGAGTCGGCAAGCATAGACGGCTGCGGATTATTCGGAACATTCTTTAAGATTATTCTGCCGCTGCTAAAGCCTATAATGGCAACGGTCGGACTTTTGGCATTTAACGGTTCGTGGAACGAATATCTGATGCCTACATTATTTACAATATCCCGCCCCGAACAGCAGACTCTTATAGTGGGACTTATGGCACTGAAAAATTCGGGCGAGGCGGCATCATCATGGAATTTGATGATGGCAGGATGTGTTATAACACTTCTTCCGATTCTGAGCGCCTATATTTTCTTTAACAGATTCTTTATTACAGGAATTACGGAAGGTGCGGTCAAGGGATAATTTGACGGAGGATTTTTAAATTTTCTTTTAAGCTTGGATTTATGAAAGGAGTTTACAGTCGTAATCATGAAAAAAATAGGGAAAAAAATTATTTGTATCGGTATATCCGTGGGACTGATGGTATCCCTGGCGGGTATTTCCGCATTCGCTGATGATAACAGCAGATATATTGTAAAATATGATGATTCAAAATGGGCTGCGGCAGCTGAAGCAACGGGGGATGCGGTAGCAATAGACGGTACAAATATTATAAGCGGACTGTCAAAAGCAAGAATATATTTTGATGTTACAAACGAAACCCAAGACGCTCCGGAGGGAGATTCATATCTGAAGCTTACGGCGAAGGATGAATACAGCTCCGTAACCGGGGACGGCTCGAATTATCTCGCCGTTAAAAGCGGCGGAAAGAGCCTGTGCGCAACCTCCGGCGTTTATAATTACTCAATGATGTTTAAGGTGGGCAAGCGTACCGATGATATAAGCAATAAACTGCTTATGTCTGCAAGAATGACAAACGACGTGACATGGAATTATGCCCTTAAGGTCGTGGGACTCAGCAACAGTCAAAGAGAAAATTCCCTGTGCATAGGCTTGGGCGGAGTTGACTTTGACAATTCAAATATGCAGAAGGGATATAATACATGGACAACTGCGGACGCATGGTATAAATATTATATCAATATAAATTATTATACAAATAAGGTTACGGTGGGCATTACAAATATGGAAACCGGCGAGGAGCTGTTCAGTCCATATACGGCGGTATTCGATCCTGCGGCAAATTCAAACAAGCTGTCAAAGCTTGACACGACTGTGTCGACATCGGTACGCAGATACGGTGCGGATTATGCCATAGATGATATTACGGAAAACCGTGATATATTCTTATGCAAGGATATAACCGTTGATGAAAGCACCGATACAATTACCGCATCGGCAAAGTTTGCCAATGACGTTTTGGCAAACGCATACAATCCTCCGTATAACGGAAAAGGACATGAGCCGGTGCTTATAATTTCATCTTATGCAAATAACGGCAGACAGCTTAAGATAAATTCGGTTCAGCCTGAAATAGAGAGAACAAAAGGCGTATCGGATGCGGTTACATGGATTGATGCTTCGGTATCGGTAGACAAAACGGGAGAATATGACCATGCAAAGGCATATATTTGGCGGTCGGTTGATGATATGCTGCCTCTTTGCAAAGCAACAGAAGAAGATGCCCAATATTCAACAGATGAAAACGGAGTCTTGTCCTTTAACGGAAGTATAGAAAATTTTGACAAAGTACATATGATAATTAACGGCGCAAAAGTATTTGATGATGTTCATTTTGATAATACGGTAAAATATGCCGCTGTTTATCCGGGAAACTATGACACAGCCGCCGATGCGTTTAAAAACGCATTGTATGTGGGTGAAACCGAATACAGCAAAGAGGACGGCAGCTATTTGGCTGATTTTAAAATAAAGGCGGCATCGGGTAAGTATAAGCTTATAGTATATACGTCTGCGGACGGATATAAAGCATATGATTTTTCTCATGTCAGTCATTATTTTACGGAATGTAACGATGATATAAAAAATAATGCGTCGCTTTCCGCAGAAGAAAAAAGGAGTGAAATGCTGAAATTTATCGATACCTATAAAGCGGCTTTCGGCATAGACACAGAGGCTTACACAAGACTGCCCGACAGCGTAAAAGCGGAGATTGCGGACGCAGTTATTGCTCATGAGGATTTTGCGGGAAATGATGAGCTGAACGAGTTTATGCAAACGTATGATATGGTATCGCTGCTGTTTATTAATGCAGCGGATGTAAATGTTTTGGCGGAATATCTGAAAGCGGCAGCAGACTTTGAGAACGGCAGATTCAATACAACCGCCGTAAAACGCTTAAATGAGATGACGGACGAGAGCAGGGCTGCTGTTTTGACAGGATTTATGGGCAAGCCGCTGACGGAGAATTTCAACGGCGACCTGATTTATTCCATCTACACGCTTAAGCATAAGGATGTCACATATTACGAGCAGCTTTCGGAATTTATAAACGATAAGGATAACCTATTCGGATTTGATGCAGAGGCAATTGCACAATATAATAACTCATCAAATAAAAGCGGTATTCTGAAAACATTTAACGCAAAGCTTAAGGGTACGATAAATTCCATGGAGGATGTATACAGTGCATTAAATTACGCAATCGCAAATCCGGAAAAGCAGTCTTACGGAGGCGGCGGAGGCGGAGGCAGTACAAATTCATCATCAAGCGGCCATTCCACCGGAGCGACCGGGGGAATTATCAGTACACCGACGGTTGTGCCGGAAATTAAGGACGAGAAGAAATTTGACGATCTCCCGAACGGTCATTGGGCGTATGAAGCTGTCATGTCGCTCAGAAAAGAAGGAATTATAAACGGAATATCCGAGAATGTTTTCGATCCGGATTCAAATGTTACAAGAGAACAGTTTGTAAAGATGCTTACAGCCGGACTGCGTATGACGGGAGTTGAGGCTGACGTTAAATTCAGCGATGTAAATGAAAATGATTGGTTCTATAATGCAGTCGGAGCTGCCGTAAGAGCGGGCATTGTAAACGGTGTAAATGAAAATTCATTCGGCGTGGGAATGTTTATTACACGTGAACAGGCGGCGGTGATGGTTAAGCGTGCCGCAGACAGGCGTTCGCTAAGCATTAAAAAGACGGAAGAAACGGAATTTTCCGATGCTGACAGGGTGTCGGATTATGCAAGGAATGCAGTAAAAGAACTGGCATCATCGGGAATTATAAACGGGGACAGCGGCAAATTTAATCCTCAGAACAGTCTTACAAGAGCCGAAGCGGCAACAATTTTGTATAGATTTTTTGTTTCGGCAGAGATAGTAAAATAAAAGGAGAATTTGGATATGATAAAAAAACTAACAGCCCTTTTGCTTGCTTTTTCGATTGGAATGTCTTTTATGACAATCGGATTTGCGGAAGAAACACAGCCGTCACCGGTGAAAAATGATGACGGCGCTGCCGATTTACTGTTTGAACTGAACATAGCGTCAAAACCGGAAAACGGAACAGTGTATGACTCACAGCCGGTTACACGTGCGCAGTATACGGATATGCTTGTACGTGTTTTACTTAAGGGAGAAACAATCACGCAGGAGTATAAGACAACATACGATGATGTATATCCCGGGCATGAATACGGCGGAAGTATATCATTTGCATATTACAATTCAATTATTGATAATAGTGAAAAATTTTATCCCGATGAGCAGGCAGATGCGGAATTTGCAATGAAAGCAACAGCATCCGCATTGGGATACAGATACATAAAAGACTACCCCGGTGAATGGAGTACGTATATAGACAAAAAAGACCTCATCAAAAGCATTGACATATCTGACGGATATTTTTCGTTAAACGATGCGTATATCATGATATACAATGCTCTGAAAATGCCTTGTCTTGAGGTGGAATATACAAATGGATTTGTTGAAAATCTCGTAAAAACAGATACATTGGGTAAAAAATGTTTTGAGCTGGAATTTGCCGAGGGAAGATGCACTGCAACGGAGAGAGGAACAATATACGGTTCAAAAGCAGGCGCAAAAAAGATAGCCATAGACGGAAAAGAATATTTCTGCGATATGGATAAGAGGTATTCGCTTTTAGGCTATTATACAGAGGCTGTTATAAACGGTGACGGAACGGTAATAAGCCTGAGACCGATAGAAAGATATAATAAAACAACGGTAATTTCCCCGGAGGATTACTGTGATTATGACGGTGATAAAATTACATATTATAAATCGGGTTCAATTAAGACCGTAACGCTTGACAATGCGGTTATATTATATAACGGCTCAAATGTAACCGGAGGTCAGTTTACGAAGAATATATTTAACGTTGCGGACGGAGCAATTACGGTGATTGCATCAAGAAACGGCAAAAACGATGTTATATCAATCGAAAACTGGTCGAGCTTTATTGTGGGTTCAAAAATCGAATCATCAGCGGGATATGACGTGTATGCTTCAAATATAGCAAAAAAATATATAACGCTGGATTTTGACGGCTGTGCAACACTCAAATCGGCAGACGGAAAAAGCTGTGATATAAGCGAAGTTAAAAAGGGTATGCTTATAACATATAAATCCACTCTTGACGGAAAGTATGCAGATGCTGTTATTTCGCAAAATACCGTTATGGGAAAGCCCGAATCACTCGATGAAGATAAGGTGACAATCGGCGGTGTGACATACAGATTTAATAAGGAAATACTTAACGGGCGAGTGAGCTTTAATGATTTCAGCAGAACATATTTATGGTATATTACTCCGTTCGGAAGTATCGGAGCCGTAGATTATAACGACGCAAGCGGCATCAATAAGGGATATATCGTAAGCGCATATTTGGATGATGGCGGTGAGAACGGATTTATAAAGGTAGTTGATAATGTAAACTATAATAAAAGCCGTTCCGTAACATTTGCGTTAAAGGATAAGATTAAGCTTGACGGTGAAACAAACACTGCGAAAAAAGCCGTTGATTTACTTAATTCAAATCAGTACAACAACGTTTCGGGAAAAGCGTCGCTGCCGATATTTTATCTTGTCAATGCAGAAGATGAGATTACGCAGATAGATACTCCGTATTTGGGTTTGAATGAAGATCCGAAAACCTCACTCAGGGAAATTACAATAACGGGACGGTATGATTCCAAAGGCAGACTATATGCAAAGACCGATAACGCATACAGAAATGAGATCGAGCATACATATATTCTGCCTATGTACGGCACGCTGATATACTGCGCCTCGGATTTGTCGGATGCCTATACTGCGGAGAGATTACAGGGCGACAGATACTATAACAGCGATGTTGTTAAATTATATACAGAGGGAAACGATACCTTTATACTGGATTTCCTTGTATATATAAACAATGACGGAGAACAGGCATCGACCGATTATGAAAAACAGCTGTGGGTTGTAGATAAAGTCCTTACAACCGTTGACGAGCAAAATGAAATTACAAAGTGCATACAATGCACCTCCAACGGCAGAGAATACGAATATCTCGTAAACACATCGCTTTATGAGAAGAACAACATACCGGGCATGGATACACTTGCAAAAGGGGATGTTGTACAGTTTTCTTTTGATACAAAAGGTCAGGTGAACGGCATGAGCAGGCTCATCGGCATGGAGGATCGCAACGCACCCACAGGATGGCGTTTGACGCCGACAAATGACCATGTTCTAAAGTTCGACTATAACAGAGAATTTCGGTGTGTATTCGGTAAGATATATGACATCAAATACAGTGCGGATATGGGTAAATATATTGTGACATACTACGTAGACGGCCCGACTGACTTTGAAACTGTATATTACAGCGGCAAGGAATTTACAATGTATGACAGTTATGATATGCAGTCTGTTGATGCGTCTGCCATAAAAACCTATAAGGATTATGGAGAAGCGGCAGATAATATTCTTATACGAACAACATATTGTATTGTTTCTCAAATGTTTGTTTTTAAAAATCAACAGTAAGTGAAATTTGTTACGGCGTTTTTCTTTAAATTAAGAAAAACATACAGTCTGCGGCCGATTGCAAAATTCAATTACTCGAGTTTGCAGTCGGCTGAACACGTTATTGAATAGGAGTAAACGCAATGAAAAGAAAAATATTGCCCTTTGCATTGATTCTTGCCGTATTAAGCTCACAGCATTCTGTGGGTTTGGCGGCAGATTTATCGGTACCGTTTGTATATAAAACGGAAAACGGATATACGGCTGTTACAAAAGCTGACGATGAAGGCCTTAATATGTATATGGGTGCTTATGATTCGGACGGACGATTGACAGATTCGGCAGTCGGAAACGATATCGGCAGCGAGGACGGGTATTTTTATTATAAGACAAATTTACCTGCCCGTTCTGATGCGGATAAGGTATGTGCTTTTTTATGGGATAAGAATATGATGCCGAAGAATAATGCCGGGCTTTATGATGATGAATATAAATTTGACAGTGATTTTGTATTCACGGAGGACTTTGAAAATCCGACGTACATTTCATCAAAAAATACATATTGCCCGAAAGGATGGGGCTATTACAGATGGAACAGCTTGGGGCACGGCAATTTGGGCTTCGGCGTTTCGGACGAGGTGAAAAAAGACGGCAATTATTCGTTTTATATCAAGAACAATGAAAGTGCCTACGGCGGGATTACCCGAAACATTGATGCGCCTAAGGGCAGATTTTCATATGATTTCAGCTTTGATGTAAAAGCCGATGCGGGATTTACCGATAAACCGAGCGTAAAATTGCAGCTGTTTAAAAACAATTCTCATGTGAGTATTATAAGCGCAAACGTATTCGGATATGACAATTCCAATGAAGATTGGCAGCATATTACGGCGCACATATGCGACTCTGCCTTGTGGGACTATGATTTTGACAGCTTCACGCTTATTTTGGGAACGGATGATTCGGGAGCAAATACCGATGATGATACAAAAAGAATATATTTTGATAATTTCAGAATGACGGTAGATGAGCTTGCCCCAACGGACGGACTTTCAAAAATTAAAGCGGATAAATTCGGAGCATGGTATCAAAAAGGCGAGCGCGTCACATACATTTTTGAGGATAAGGTGCTTTTGCCGTTTGAAAAGATCAAGGGTACTGTATACGATATTGACGGAAATGTTGTATTTTCAAAAGAAATGTTAAGCTGTGCCGTCCTTGACAGCGGCTTCGGCTTTACGCCGGATGATGTGGGATATTACGAGATTGAGTTTTACGGAATTGATGCAAACGGCGCTCAAACCCTTATAAAGGACAGTTATACGGGAAACAGCGGAAGCGAACAGAAGGCATATTATGTAACACGCAGTTCCTTTGCTGTGACGGACGGTGCAACAAAGCCGATGTCGGAGCGAAACGACGCGTTTTTAATCTCAGACGGCTGTACAAACACCGAAAATCTTGCTCTTGCAAACTTTGTTGGATTTTCGGGCGTGAGAATACACAGTATAAATTGGGGCAAAACGGCGTACGAGTTTTCAAGAGCGTTTCAGGTTGCGTACAACAAGAATGAGAATGATTTTGACTGGACAATGCCGGATAAGCAGATAGGCAATGCTAAAGATGTCGGATTTAAAACAATCATACCGAATATAATCTTTACACCGACGTGGGCGGTATCGGGGCAGTCATCGAGTACATGGAATGTTGTCGGAGCGCATCCGGCAAATCTGTATCAGCCCGATGATTCGGAAATGACGAAGTACGCAATGAAAAACTTCACGGAGCGGTATAAGGATGATATATACGGTATAGAGTTCTGGAACGAGCCGTATTACGGTGAAAGCAAGACAGCATTCTGGTATGATACTGCCGAGAATTACAAGACAATGACCGAAAAGGCATACAGCGGAGTACGGGAGGCGGATCCGGAAAAGAAGTTGAAGTTTATTTCAGCCGGACACTTGGGCGGCGTAAGCGGAACATCGTTTTTAAATGCCATGCTTGATGATGCCAACTATAAAAACACAATGGAAATGCTCTCCTTCCACGGAAAGTATGATATGAGCGCGCAGTATAAGAGGGTGCTTGAACACCACGGCTTAGACGATATTCCGGTAATGAACAGCGAGGGTTATTATTATTCGTATAATACCGCGGAAAACAGACTTCGGGACTTTAACGTAAATAACCTCATGAGCCTTATGTGCTATATGAAAGAATTTAAAGACGGTGTAGAGTTCAGCGCACATTTTGATATATGCGACAGAAGTCTTTACAAGCAGAACGAGGTAATATCGGATTTAAACAGCGGCACGGCATACGGACTGTTCAGAGCGTATCCGTCACTGCAACCCTACAGCGGCGCGGTGATACTGCATAATTTCTTTGAGCTTGCAGGCAAGGATTTTAAGTATGATAACGAGTATGACATTGACGGAATAAAGGCGGTATGCTTTAATTCGGACGGTAAAAAGCTTTTGATTCTGTGGAATCCTGCGGGTGAGAGCTTCAGTCTGCCGCAGGCGCTTAAAAATACTGTCGGCAGCAATTCGCAGATGAAGGACTATGAGGGAAAAGCGGTTGATAAGGATGCGTCAATGAGCGGCGGCAAACTGTACTACATTGTAAATGCGCAAAATCTCTCACAGCTTACACCGACAGCCGATACCGCACTTAACAACGCATACGAGGCTCCGTATTATACCTGCACGGGTGCGAGTGCGAACGGAAATCCGTCAGATGATTATCTTGAGGCAACAGATACGTATTATAACGATAAATTTACATGGTGCGCAAATCCGCTTGACCATGAAAGTCATTCCGGTGCGGCTGCAAAGGCAGCATATAAATATTCGCTGTTTGGATTTAAGGGTATAGAGTTTCAGTTCTATGTGCAGGACG
>JAXDRV010000063.1:0-5176 GCA_034090805.1 Clostridia bacterium | reverse complement strand
TACTGCTAATGGAGGTCTTCCGCCTATGGAAAAGCGACGCAGGTATGAACTTTCGGTCAAGAAAGTTGCCTGATATAGAGGGAGCGGTCGGCGGCACGATCTGAAACCACCTCGTCGCTACGCTCCTCAGTGGTTTCAGATCGGCCCCTTCAGGGCTGGAAATGTTACTAAGAAAAATCCTTGTAAAAAAAGTGTCAACTGATATTGACAATTTCAATGTTTAACCTGCGTTTGACAGCAAGCTTATAATCTTTTTTAAACCGGGAAGTCCATACTACCTTAAGATTCATGATTTTAACTCCTTTAAGGCATCTTCTACATCATATGTTTTAAGATTGGGGTTGTTAAGCATACGTTCAGTTTCAAGGATTGCTGCAACAGTATCCGAATTTGGCGTATTGATAGTTATGTCAAAAGGAATACGGCCTTCACGGACAGATTGGCGCAGAAAAATATTGAATGCCGTAGTCATATTCATTCCCAATTGTGAAAACAGGGTATCAGCTTGAGCTTTTAAGTCGCTGTCTATGCGGAAACTTACATTTGATACATTAGCCATTAAAAATCACTCCTTGCATTGATTATAGTATTATTATAGCACATTAGACTGCTGTTGTCAAGCATATAAAACGCAAACTGCATTTTAATATATGAATATTATATGCACCGAAAATAGAAATATGCAAAAAGATAAAAATTTAAAACTTGACGAAAATGACGAAAAATATGTGTTATAATAGTATTATGGAGAGAAAGGGAAGGTGACAGCAATGCCGATGAAACCATTAAAACCTTGCCGGCATCCAGGCTGCCAGGAACTGACAAGTAATATGTACTGCACAAAGCACGCTCCACTCCATCAAAGGAAAAGCGCACACAGCCGCGGGTACAACTCAAAATGGCGCAGACTTTCAAAGCTGTATTTAAAAGCTCACCCACTCTGCTGTGAATGCAGACGTCAAGGCAGGCTTACTCCGGCAACAGTGATTGACCATATCGTTCCCCATCGCGGTAATCAAAAACTGATGTGGGACGAGAACAACTGGCAGAGCCTGTGCAAGCGGTGTCATGACAGGAAAACGGCACGATTTGACAGAACACCGACGTATGGGTATCAGACCCCCTGCCCCAGGGGGGCTGAATCTCAAAAATGGCTTAAAACCAAGACCGCGCCCACCCTTCGTGTGAATTTTCGCAAAATTAACGAGGGGGGACCCCCTCCGAAATAGTGCAAAGCCTTGTGCCGACTGTGTTTTACGGCATTTTGTTTTGCTAAACGGTATAGTATAAAACAACGGCAAAAACCTCTGAAAACCAAGCTGCTATGCGGTTTTCGGAGGTTTTTAAATTAAAAACTTAAATTTCAAAAAACACTCAAATCTATGCGTTTTTAATGCATTTTTGAGTGTTTTTTATATGTTTTTTTGAAAAACATTTCACTAAATGAGGTGAGCTCGTGACAGAATACGAAAAAATGAAAATCCCCGAACTGAGGGCAAGCGGTATGGGATATAAAGCAATTGCAAATGTTCTCGGTCTTTCACGAGATGCGGTGAGAGGATTTTGCAGAAAGTATGGCTTAAACGGAAATGCAGAGGTTATGTAGAAAAACATGGAACTCAAAGTTAAAAACGGAGTGCTGTGCCTTAACTGTTCAAAGCCTATCGAATCTAAGCGTCACGGACGAAAACGGAAGTTTTGCTGTAATGAATGCCGCCGGGAGTGGTGGAAACAAAATGCAGATAAAATCAATCGCAGCCATGACGCAATGTATCAATGCGAATGTAGTTACTGTCATAAGCAATTCATTAGTTACGGGAATAAACACAGAAAGTATTGCAGTCATGGATGTTATATAAAAGACCGATTTGGAGAAAATGAAAATGGAATTTAAAAAACTGAAAATTAACTCACTCATTCCTGCAAGCTACAATCCGAGAAAGAAATTAAAACCGGGTGATGCGGAATATGAGAAGATAAAAAACAGCATAACGGAGTTTGGATATCCTATAGGGTTATCATCACAAGAAAACGGAATCGTTCTGGATTTATTCGGAGGCAGCGGTTCAACTCTCATTGCTGCGGAACAGAGGAACCGTATAGGATATTTAATGGAGCTTGACTCGGTATATGCTTCTGTAATTGTTCGCAGATATGCGGCTTTCAAAGGATGCATTGATGAGATTAAGGTGATAAGGGGTGGCAAAACTTATGACGGTAAAGAAATCTACGTACCGAGCGAACATGAATTGGAATATAAAGAAACCTCTGTGTTTGATGCACAGAAAGGAAGAAATCGTGAGTAATGTAGAATATGAATATTCGGAAGATGGTACGACAGTTTAAGGTCAGGATATGTCCATAGCAGGCAAAAGAGCCGGACTTGACGGCAGTCGTTCAAACCTATTTTATGAAGCAATACGAATTGTAAAGGAAATGAGGGATAAAACAAATGGAAAATATCCGAGATTCATCGCGTGGGAAAATGTGCCCGGAGCATTCTCGTCAAACGGCGGCGAAGACTTCAAAGCCGTCCTCGAAAGCGTCTGTTCCGTCAAAGAAGATAAAGTTGATATTCCTCGATATGAGAAATGGCCGAATGCCGGAGAAATCGTGGCAGACGATTACTCAGTCGCATGGCGGGTTTTCGACGCTCAATACTGGGGAGTCCCCCAACGAAGAAAACGCATCTACCTTGTCGCAGATTGTGGAGGCCAATGTGCCGGTAAAATATTATTTGAGTCAGAGGGCGTGTCAGGGTGTTCTAAAAAGGGCAGCTTCCCGCGGCAAAGAACTGCCAAAGATACTCAAAACAGCATTGGAGCGACAGGCGCAACTTGTCTAATACGGTCGAGCAAGAGGTTCAGCCGACAATGGTGGCAAAAGGCCCCGGCGCTGTTGCGGCACCTACCTATTCGAGTTCAAAAGCATCGTTTTTTACAAATGCTGAAAAGGAACTTGCAAATACGCTCGTTGCCACCGATTATAAAGCCCCGCCGATGATAAATGATACAGATGATAATGACGAATACATAGTGCGCAGGCTCACCCCCACTGAATGTGCAAGACTGCAAGGTTTTCCGGACGGTTGGTGTAAAAACCTTGAAACGGAAAACCCCACCGATGAGGAGATTGCGTTTTGGAAAGATGTGTTTGAAACACACTGAAAAGCAATGGGAACATCCAAAAAGCCGAAGTCTGATAAGCAGATTGTAAAATGGCTTAGAAATCCGCACTCCGATTCGGCAGAGTATAAATTGTGGGGCAACGGAGTTTGCGTTAATATCGTGGAATTTGTGCTTGCCGGGATTGTATTGGCAAATGAAAATACTGTCCAAACAGACAGCGAATAATTCTGATATTTTTGTATCAAAAATAACTTGATATGTTCCTTGATTGACGGTAATATACTCACTACCGATAACAGAAAGGAGTTTTGAAAATGACAGATAATTTCTTTTCGAAGTCTTGTTGTGATCGCTGTGGCGGAACACTTGAAAACGGCAGAATCATGTCAATGTTTAATGAAGATTGCATTTGTATAAAATGTTCGAACGAAGAGCGAAAACAACCCGATTTCAAAAAAGCTGTTGAGGCAGATATCGAACAAATCAAGTAAGGGAATTACAGTTTTAATGGCATTGGCTACAACAAAAAATAACGGCATACAATATGCTTAACGCAACGCAAATCATATTAAATCTGATGGACGAAGGTTTAACAATGGTGCCGTTCGGACAAGGCTTTAAGGATATGTCGCCGCCTACAAAGGAGATATTCACGCTTGTACTTAAAAACAAAATTGTGCATAACATGAATCCGGTTCTCCGGTGGAATTTTGATAATGTGTGCGTTGAAACCGATGCCGCTGAAAATATAAAGCCGTCAAAGAAACACTCAACAGAGAGAATAGACGGTGCGGTCAGTACAATTATGGCATTGGACAGAGCTGTGCGCAATATGAATGTGAACACATCATCGGTTTATGATGAGCGTGGTGTTTTGGTTATTTAAGGAGGGATACACCATGAATATCTTTAAATCATTCTTTAAATCACGGGATAAACCGCGCAATGCGTCTGTCGGAACAAGCTGGTTTCATATCGGCAGGTCATGGTCAGGCAAGGCTGTGACCGAACGGACGGCATTGCAGCAGACAGCGGTGTATGCCTGTGTTCGTATTATAGCCGAAACCATAGCCAGTCTGCCGCTGCATCTATATAAATACACGGATAACGGAAAAGAAAAAGATTGTACGCATCCACTGTATTATCTTTTGCACGATGAACCGAATCATGAGATGACTGCTTTTGTTTTCAGAGAAACAATTGTCAGTCATCTTTTGTTATGGGGAAATGCGTACGCACAGATTATCCGAAACGGCAAAGGCGCAATCATTGAACTGTATCCTCTGCTGCCGGATAAGATGGAGGTCTATCGTTCGGATATTACGGGAGAAATATATTACATTTATACAGATACCAAAGGACAGAGGCATACTTTAAGCAATACTGAAATTCTGCATATACCCGGACTTGGTTATGACGGACTTATCGGGTATTCGCCGATTGCAATGACTAAAAATGCAATCGGTCTTTCTATTGCAGCTGAGGAATACGGTGCGAGATTTTTTGCAAATTCCGCAAATCCGAGCGGTGTATTGGAGCATCCGGGAGTTTTGAAAGACCCGAGAAAACTTCGTGAAAGCTGGAATGAGGTATACGGCGGAACAAGCAACTCTCACCGTGTTGCGGTTTTGGAGGAGGGAGTAACTTTCAAAGCCATATCCATACCGCCGAACGAAGCACAGTTTCTTGAAACACGCAAGTTTCAGATAAATGAAATTTGTCGGATATTCAGAGTACCTCCGCATATGGTGGCAGACCTTGAAAAATCAAGCTTTTCAAATATCGAACAGCAAAGCCTTGATTTTATTGTAAATACCATAAGACCGTGGCTTGTAAAGCTTGAGCAGAGTATCTGTCAAAAGCTTTTGAGTGTGAATGAAAAAGGTGTATATTTTGTAAAATTCAATGTTGACGGAATGTTACGGGGAGATTTTGCAAGCCGTATGAACGGATATGCGATTGCAAGGCAGAACGGCTGGATGAGTACGAACGATATACGGGAACTTGAGGATATGAACAAGATACCGGCAGAGCTTGGCGGTGACAGG
>JAXDRV010000062.1:0-17039 GCA_034090805.1 Clostridia bacterium | reverse complement strand
ACCATATGATATGAAAAATATTGACGAGTACACAACTACGGTGGATTTGCTTGAAGGCGATACTAATGAAAACAGCAGCGATATGAAATATCATATTCAAATGTTCGATATTGATGATATGAATTCGCCATCAGCGCTGGTTGTACTGCGTACAGAGGACGATGGCGCAAATCAAGTCGTGATTAATAAATCAGCTATGATGGTTAATCAAATAGGAGAAATTTATGATTCAAATAAAGATGAAGTTGTCACAGAGATTCAGCTTATGAATTCAGCGGGGATAACTTCGTACAGACCGAGCAAGGCATTAAAAGTCGAAGATGATCCTGATGGGAATACGGATTATAACAATTTGGAACGCGGAGATATAGTTTTAGTTGGTTTTAACAGTAGAGGCGAAATTGCAAGGATTTCTCTTATATATAAAGTAAATAAATCAAGTTTTCTTGCGGGTGACGGCACCAAAACTTTTCATACCGCAACATTTGGTGAAAATCTGACAACCAATATTGACTACCCTATTGTTTACGGCAGTGTAAATAATTACAACAGTGGACTTTTATATGTTAATGCAGGTGAAACTGAGAGAATGTTTTCAATACAATCAGCAAAATTTTATTTGTATGAAAATGGAAGGAAAGGAGGTCAAATTACTCAGACAGATGCAGGTGAACTGCAGTTTGATGATGTGGTTGTAGTGAAATCTATGAGATTTTTTGCAACAGAAGTATTTATATTAAGATAGGAGGATGTTTAACATGATTAAAAAAATTTTATTATGTGTTTTAGTGGCAGCGGTAACGGCTTCCAATGCAATGGGCGGCGCGGCGGTTCTTGCGGAGGAAAATACAAAGGTGTCTCCGACGGTCATATTTAAGGAGGATTTTTCATGGGCGACTGCTCAGGGGCAGGACGCTGCTGCTGTTGACGCAAACTCAAGCGCAAATGAGTGGTTTTCCAACGGATATTTTATCAATAATACAACAGCAGCAATTGCAAACCGTCCGAATAGGTTTTTGGCAGTCACAGACAGCATAGGGGGCAATACATTAAAAAGAGATTATTCGGGAGATGTACCATCGGCAGCAGTTGCTCAGCGCTTAGGAAGAACATTGAAGAGCGAAAATGCAATTAACGCAGGCACGACATCAAAACAAATTTATTATATATCGTGGAATCAATATGTAGGTGAGAATCTCGGCTTTGCTGAAATGAGCAGCCCGTCAGATTATAGCTTTGATGCGTGTATGCTGGATATTCTGAACAGAACAGGCGCAGGAATTTGCCGTATAAACAATACGTTAAGGCCGTTTGTATCTAATCATTATTCGGGAACAATTGTTTATCCGACCGTTGCAATTGAAAAAGGCAATTGGTACAAAATGGTGATGAGAATGGAAGCAAATCCCAGCGATACAAAGGATAAATTGTCATTGAAAGTTTATCCGATATCCGATAAATTTAAAGGCGATTGGGATGGAAGTGTAGAATGGAACGGAAACAGTACATATAACACTGTGAATTATCATTTTAGAGCTTCGCAAACGACTGACGGTAAAGCTGATTTGGGAATATCTGATGTTTTTGCGGAAAGATTCTCTGCTGAAACTGATGTCAATGCGTTAATGAATGCAGAAAACAAGGTGCTTAATGCATATAATAATCCTACAAACGATACCTGTTCGCAGGCGGAAGCGGCATTATCGGAGATTTCTGATACGTCAAAGGCATATCAGCTGTTAAGTGAGGAATTAACCGTGGCAAAAGCCAATATTCCGAATACTCCCGTACTGACAGAGGTGAGCATTGAGGGGAAAACGGATAATGCCTGTGCAAGGCTTTATGCTGTATGCCGATATGAAAATGAAACCGGAGAGGCTGAATATCAATGGCTGAAAGACGGAGTTGAAATATCAGGTGAAACAAAAGCATACTATGACACTGCAATTGATGACATTGGACATGATATTTCGGTTACCGCAAGATACAACGGTGTCTCCAAAACATCACAGGCAGTTAAGGTCAGCAACACCAATTATGTTTTAGCTGATGAAACAACTATCGAAAATGATATTAAAGCGCCAAGCTATCAAAACGGATTTGCAACAGGCTGGAAATCGGCATCCGGCTACAATATAGAAAAAGCAAATGACATAACAAATGCAACTGCTGTTACTAACAATATGATTGAATTTGAAGGAAGACAAGCGAACAATAATACATATATCAGACAGCTGTCAACGCCGATTGATACCAATGGTAATAAGGTGTATTATATAAAATGGAAACAAAAGGTATCAACACCGATTGCAAATTACACATCATATCAAAGAATTGATTTTTCTGATAATGAGGGATCCGGATTGAATTTTGGATTTGTCAAGTCTGCGGCGCAGGCGCAATATTACGGATATGCAAACGGTGAATCTACAACTGATAATTTGTGGACAAATGATGTATATAATTTTGTGGTCAGAATTGATGCGTCAAGCGAAGATTTGAAGGATAATATTTATTATAAGGTTTACAGAGATAATGATAATATTAAAGAGCCGGCAGGATGGAGTTATTTAAAAGAGGGAATTACGATAGCGAAGCCATATTTGACTAATATTTATTTATACTCACATCATTGCAGTGTAAATACCTTTGGAGGATTAAAAATAGAGGTATACGACAGCAGTAAGATAAACGAGCTCGATACTGCCCTCATTAATGGAAATGCTGAGGAATTGATAAGTGAGCTACCGGAAAGTGTATTGAAAGATGATATGTTGGCTAAGTTAGGCAATGCAGAAAACAGCGGTATTTTGTTAACAACTAACAGCACAATATCAGATGAAACGCTTAGCTATACTCTGATAAATAAAAATAAAAGCATTTATTACGGCAAGTTTATTGTTGCACAATATAAAAGTACAGACAGCGGCGAGGAATTAATAGCATTGGATATAAATTATCAGCCTTGCTATCAGGAACAAATGATAAGCAATACAATTAATAATATTTCGGATAATACAAACCTAATAAGAGTAATGTATTGGGAGAATGACATCGGTAAATTGAAGCCGATTACCAAATGCTGTAAAATAAAATAGAGGGGACAATTATGGAAAATAAACTAATTGCGTTTTTCTTGTCAAGTTTTATTATTATGCAAAGTGCATTGACGCCGTTAGGTGTCAATGCACTCGAAGCGGAAAAGAAGCCTGTATTTAAAGAGGATTTTGTCGGTGATGTCGGAACGGACTTTATGCAGTATGATGAAAACAAAACAGGCAATGATTATTTTACCGGGGGGTTCTTGGTTGAAGGAACATCAACGCCATGGAGAGATAACAGATTTGAAATAATCGGCGTTGGAGAGGAACACGCGATTAAGAGAAGCTATAGTACCAATACCTTGGCAAATGTGCCTCAAAGACCGACAAGAACTTTAAAAAATCCTATTACTCTTAACCCCGAACAGACTACTGTTTATTATATTAAGTGGAAGCAATACTTAGGCGAAAATGATGGGTTTTCTTTAATGCAAATTCCAACGTCAGGGTCTGCCGTGAACTTTGACGCGCTTATGCTGGATTTGGGAATGAGAGCTGGAGCGGGGTTTGCTGCAAACTCTGACGGAAAAACAGTTCCATTTATATCATATTATACAGGTGACAGTAATATAGTTTTCGGAACTAATGAAATATTGCCGGGCGTATGGTATAATATGATATTAAAAATTGAAGCAAGCTCTGATTCATCGGACAAAATGTCACTGGCAATTTATCCGGAAACAGAGGAGTTTAACGGTGAGTATCAGCTCACAAAGGAATATAACAGCTCAATTTCATACAGTAAGGTTTCGTATCATTTCCGAGCTTCAAACTCCAAGGAGCAAAAGGCGGATATGGCAATAAGCGGTGCTGTTTGCGAAGCATATGACCTACAAGAAGCGGAATCGGAGGAACTTGTAAATAAGGCAAAGCAGAGCGTGTATGTAAACAGCAGTACTGCCAAAGCAGACTTGATTTCGGCAAAAGAAAAGGTGGATACACTGGAATCGGGAATACTAAAATCTATTTTAAACTGTAAAATCGCAGAGCTTGACACGCGAAATTCGATTTTTACGGAATTAGACAGGTTTGCAGAAAATCTTGATGTAAAAAATTATGAATCGGCTCTTACCGTTGCCGAAGCATCATCTGCTCAATATAAATCCGAATATATGGCGATAATTAATCAATATAAAGATCTGTATGATGTTGTTGTGAAGATTACCGGCGCACAGACTAGGCAGGAGCTTGAAAATATTGATTTGAGCGTTATAAACGATGATAATTTAAAGAAAAAATTATCAACTTTGATAGCGGAAAGAACGGCTGTTATTTTAACGGAAACAGCTGAACATGACAAGACAAAGGAAAAAATCGATGAGGCAGTGCAGGCGGTAGCCGCTTTGGAAGAGGGCACACTGAAAAATCAATTAACAGAGAAATTAAATTTACTTATACAGGACATTGCAGGTGAATATGCAGAGCAGTATTTGCAGAAAGCGGAAGAAAGTAAAAAGCTGTCAGATGCGGAACAGTCAAAGTTATGGATTGACAGTGTATCCGACGTGGCTTTAAAAGCTGCTTTGGCAGACAGATACGCAAAATTAATGCAATTTATAGACAGTACGATTCCCAAGATAGGTGATATAACCATTAAAGGTGATGCAATCATAGGGGGTACGTTGATTGCTGAGTTTACATATTCGGAGAATGAATGTGAAAACGATAAAGGACCAATCTTTAAGTGGTACCGTGATAATGTTTTAATTGCACAGACGAAGAATTACACTGTGACCGCCGATGATTTGGGAAAGACATTAAAAGCAGAGATTACGCCGGTTAATAACGCTGATAAAATCGGAAATGCGGCTTTTGCCGAAATATTAATCCCTCAGAACATTAATGTTTGCTATGAGGATTTTGATTATGAACCAAATACGCCGGTTAAGAATATTCGGGAATTAAACAGTGCTGACGCATTAAAAGGCTTTTCCGGCGGCTGGCTGATAGGCTCAAAGGCTGATATTGGGTCAGCAAAACAGATTGAAAATGAAGCTGTTGTAGTAACCGATCATAATACAATAAGTATACCGGGAAATTCTACGAATTATTATATGAGAAAAATGCAGCAGCCGATTAAAGCAGACGGTGATGATTGTTACTATATTAGTTGGTTAATGAGCGGTTTTATACCGGCGTCTGCAGGAACACAGTCACAAAAACTTGAATTTGGAACTTCAGATGGTGAGTACACTCCTATCATGATAGGTATGATTCATCAAAATGGGGCTGATAATCTTATTCCTTTTATAAAAGTTAATAATATGGGAATTGTATACGGTTCAGAAAGTATAGAGCCTAATAAAATCTATAGGTTTGCGGCGATGATAAAAATGACCGGAGATAAGGATGCAATATCATTAAAGGTATATCCTTTAGAAGGGACGCCAAAATCTAAATGGGATGCCACTATTTCGGTTGCTTTAAATCCGGCTGTTTTAGATCGTTTAAACTTTACCTGTAATAACGGTGATGCTTCATATAATGTGGAATATGGTGACTTGAAGGTTCAAAGATATTCTCAGGAAAGCATGGACATATTTGAGAAATTATCAGCAGAATTAGCCAAAGCAGAGGAAGAGTATAACGAACAAATGCTGGCGGAAGTCAAAGAAAGATTAAACGAAATGGTTGATGGCATTTGCAGGAGTGAGTTGACAGAGCGTATTTCCAAATTAGAAAGCAAGATTGAAATTGAAAAGAATACAAGAGTTAAGATTGAGCAAATTATTACTGCACTTGAAAACACGGATATTACAGAGAGCAAATATAACGAAATTATGGAGCAATGTAAATCGGTTGAGGAATTAATAAACTTGTTGTATTCAGTAGATTCAAAAAATAACTATCTATCAAAATTAAATGAAATTTATTCTAAGCTGTATTATGTGGAAATATCAAAAAACAGCATAACTGATGATTTTTCAACCTATCAGGATGGGCAGGTGTTGTCGGATGATTGGTTTTTGGACAATGAATTAACACAAAGTGCAAATGCGATAGAAGTTGTAAACGGCTGCGTAAATCTGACACAAAACAGTATTTTCAGGAAAATACCTGAGGTTGATTTGAATTTATACACATGGTATATGGATGCCGATTATTCAGGTGACAATGCAGAATTTCAAATAGGTGATATGAATATAAAAGTATCCAATGACAGAATATCATGTGTGCTGAATGAAGAATCTGTTTGCGAAACCGGATTTAAATCAAATGGCAAACTGATTCTTGAAGCAGACAATGAAGGAATGTTCATAAGGAATTCAGAGGAAGAATTATATATTGAATGGCAGAAAGAACAAATAATTAAATTGGGAATAATGAAAGGCAGCGTTATAAAAAAATTGACCTGCCAGAGCGTCAGAAAAGAAATTAATGACGATATAAGAAATGCGGTATCGGCAGCGCAGTCATTGCAGTACGGAGATATATTGTTTGCTCAAAGCAGAGTGGCTTGTCTTCCCGAAACAATTATTAAATTTGTGTATTCACAAAAAACAGAATACTTGCTTGAAGAAAATAAGAAATTGATTCCCAGAATTACATCAATTTCTGTTTCGGGATCGGATTACCCAGGAGGAGTTCTAAAGCTTTCGTACGTTATGGAAGATAGAGGTCAGAATAAAGCTGAACCTCAAATTGAATGGAGATACGGAACACAAACTTTATCAGGTTCCGACGTTTTCAAAATACCATCGAACACAGCGGGTACAGTTACGGTAACGGTGACTCCGAAAAATCTTTTTGGAATTGAGGGAATCCCAAGCAGTAAATCTATAAATATTAAAAGGACAAATGTATCCTCCGGCGGAGGCGGAGGTGGAGGCGGCAGTGTGTCAACACCTGTAAAAAATCCCACTGTTACCGATAAGCCCAATGCAGCGCCTGAATATATATTCTTAGACATTGCAAACCATTGGGCTAAAGCAAGTATTGAGGAGTTGTACAGCAGAGGTATAGTAAAAGGTGTTGAAAATGAGTTTTTCTATCCGGATAAAAGTGTTACAAGAGCTGAGTTTGCACAAATGATATCAAATATCATTGATAGTGAAGACAGTGGTTCTGTTTATTTTTCAGATGTATACGAAAATGATTGGTATTATAGAGCAATCAAAAAGGTTGCATTGTGCGGAATGATGGTAGGAAACAATCAGGAATTCAATCCAAATGATGAAATTACCAGAGAAGAAATTGCAGTAGCATCTTATAGGTTGTTTCGGTACCTAAACTGTTCGTCTGAGGTGGGTGAAGCTATTGAATTTGCGGATAAATCTGAAATAAGTTTATGGGCTGTGGATTTTGTGGACAATTGCAGTAAGATTAGGATGATGAGCGGCATGGATAATAACTGTTTTATGCCAAAAAAAACTGCCACACGAGCCGAAGCCGCGACAATTATATGTAGAATTTTAAATTGTAATTAGTTGAAAGGAATGGTGATCATATGAAATTCAGAAAGATAATATCAATGTTTTTAATTACTGCCACAGTATGTGCAATGATGGCAGGATGTTCAGAAAAAAATGAAACAGTGGGCACAGATACAAAACCTGTAATTAAACAATTAAACCCATATATAAAGGAAGATTATAATACATATCCTGTTGCAGAGGTAGTTGAAGAAGTTACAGGATATAAGGTTCAATATGATATGCTTCCTCAGGAAAAATGGGAAGACAAATTAAATTTGATTATGACCTCAGGTGATTCTTCTTATGATTGTATAACAATTAAGGGCATAGGCAGGGCGAGATATATAGATTTTGCAAATCAAGGCGCATTAACAGATTTGACCGATTTAATTGAAAAGTACGGTCAAAACATAATCAAATCTGTAGGAAGAGATATGCTGGAAACTGCAAAAGTAAATGGTAAAATTTATGGCATACCGTCAGGCGGCGGAGCTGACCCTGATAAACCAATTATTAATGAAGCTTTGGCCGTACGCAAAGATTTAATTGAAAGAGCAGGAATAAAAATGCCTGAAACAATTGATGAATTTACAGAATTTTTAAGGGAAATAAAGGAAAAGGATCCTAACGGTAATGGAAGTTCAACTATTCCTTTAACAATCAGCTCAACAGGTTATAACATTCCGGGATTACTTGGAGCCTTTGGAGTGCCGGTAGAAATTATGCAAGTAAACGGAACACTGATAGACAGAATCGAGCTACCTCAATATAAAGAATATTTACAGTATTTAAATCAACTATATAATGAGGGCTTGCTGGACAATGAATTTCCCGTAAACAAAACAGCTACCGTAAATGAGAAATTTACAAGCGGAAAAGCAATAATTATGCCGTTTGGCTGGGTGGATGCTTCAACAAATCTAAGCGCGCTTAAGGCAAATCAGCCGGGTGCGGAGGTGGAATACATGATACCTCCAAAAGGGAAAAACGGTGAGCAAGGATTTGGTTGTGTAATGGGCTCTTACGGATGGGATTTAATTAGTTTTATTCCTAAGAGCTGCAAGTATCCGGAAGAGGTAATAAAATATATTGACGCAAAGCTGGAAACGAATAATTTCAGAAAAATATCCATTGGAGAAGAGGGAGTTCACTATACTGTTGAGGATGATAAGTACTATCCTATTCTGCCTAAGTTTTTTGATGAAAAATCATATTCCAATTATTATTCTATAGGAGTAGACAGAGAGAACTATCCTAAATATTGGTTGGCAAGACTTAGAAAAGATGAAGTCATGTACAATACTTTTGAGCAATTAAATGATACGGTTCTTAAACCGTATTTAATTGAAGTGAGAGGTACTTCCGGTATGCCGCTGTCAATAGAAACAGCAAATAATATGCAGGTTATGAATCAAATAATATCCGACTATGCAATAAAATTCATATGCGGTACGGAATCATTTGACAACTATGATAAATTTATAAAGGAATGGAAAGAGGCAGGCGGAGAACGGTATACAAAGGAGCTTCAGGAATGGTACAAGGAAAAGCAAAGTCAATAATTGCCGCTGTCGTTATATTATTTATGATTGTGCAGATTATTCCATGCTATGCAAACAGTGATGAAGATTATTTTAATGCCCTTGCGGAAAGAGCTGCTGAAATATTAACTTATAAAAAAGGTAATACAGGCAATGATGTTCTGCAATATGTAAGCAATACGAAAAACAGTGCGTCAAATTTTATGAATTTTACAGATGAATATAATTTGTGGTCCGAACTGAATCTTGAATCACCGAGTGATTTGAATACGGCTTTTCAAAGACTTCTTACAATGGCAAGGGCGTATAAAATGGGCAACGGCGAGGATAACGCAATGAAAGCTGCTATTATTAAGGCGCTGAATTTAATTTGTGAAAAGTATTACTATGATAAACTGGAATATGGTGACAATTGGTGGTATTTTGAGATTGGCATTCCCACCTCATTTTCCGACATTTTGATTTTAATGAATGGTTCCATAAGCGACAGTGATATTGAAACATATGTGGGCCGTATTAACTACTTTTGTCCAACCGCTGAAAAAAGACGCGATTCGTCCGTAACCGAAACAGGTGCAAACCGTGCTTGGAAGGCTCAGATTGTGGTAAATGTAGGCATTGTAACAAAAAATAGAGAAAAGCTTGAGGCTGGTTTAAAAGCTTGTGAATATTTAATGACAGATTCGGTGACAGGAGATGGGTTTTATCAAGACGGCTCATTTATTCAGCATTGGAATGTAAGTTATAATGGTGCATATGGGAGGATATGTGCTATTATTATAGCGGATTTAGTTTACATAAACAGTGTGGCGGGAAATACCTATGACTTTACAAAATGGAAGGAAAAACTGTATCAATGGGCAGAAAAAGCTTTTTTGCCATTTATCCGTAACGGAGACTTTATGGCGATGACCAGGGGCAGAGCAATAGCCAGAAGTTATGAAACCGATCATATTACAGGACACTATATTATAGGTTTTTTCACACGGTTAGTTGGTATTGCCGATGAGAATGATAAAAAGTATTTCATCGGCATAGTAAAAAAGCTCTTAAACGATGATAAATGCAGCAATTTCTTTGTTGACGGATATGTTGCTTCGATAATTGATGAAATAAAGGATACAACTGTATCTGCATGGGAACAGAACGAAAGCTTTAAGGTTTTTGAGGGCATGGACAGAGCAGTTATGACGAGATCTGATTATTCAATAGGCATCAGTATGTCGTCAAACAGAATTTATGATTATGAGTGCAGTGATAAAGAAAACATCAAAGGTTACAACACTGGTGCGGGAATGGTATATATATACAATAATCAAGAAAAAGCATATGATGATAATTTTTGGTGTACTGTCGACGCAAACAGACTTGCAGGAACTACTGTTGACCGAGATGCTGAAAAAAGCACAGGATATTACCTGTCATCCGAAGCGTGGGTAGGTGGTGCAGAACTTGGAAAGTACGGTTGTGTGGGAATGAGCATTGCGCCGTATAAAAGCAATCTAAGAGGCAGGAAGTCATGGTTTTGTGTGGGTGATGAGCTGATTGCCATGGGGGCAGGAATAACCAATGTAAATGCATTAACGGAAACCATAATTGAGAACAGAAAAATAGATTCCGAATATAAGGTATTTTACAATAATTCAGAACGTGACCTGAATGAAGAAACGTGGTATAACACCTATTGGGCATATATTGCTCCGTATTCTGATGAGGGAGGCGAAGATATATCGCAGAGCATAGGCTATTATTTCCCTCAAAAGACGCATATAAAAGCGAAGCGTGAAGTAAAAGAAGGAAGCTGGAACGATATTTTTGTGGGAAGCAGCGGGGATATTCTAGAAAATGAGTTTTTTTCAATGTATATAAATCAGCCTAACGCAAATAATGCAAATTACGCTTATGCGGTGTTGCCATGCCGAACACGCGAGGAAGTACGTAATTATGCCATAAACCCAACATTTGAAATTCTTGAGAATACAAAAGAAATTCAGGCTGTTAAGGGATATGATGACGGTAAGGAAATTACGGCGGTTAATTTTTGGGAGGATAAGAACAGCACAGTTAAGGATATTTCATGCAATACAACAGCGTCTGTTGTAATGTCCGAATCGGACGAGAATATAGAAATTGCTGTTTCCAATCCTCCCAGAACCCGCGGTAAAAAGGTTGAATTGACAATTAACAAAGCGGCAGCCAGTATAATAAATTTGCCTGAAAATATTATGGTAAAAGCATTATCACCGCAGATTAAGCTTTCCGTTGATACAAGTATGTCGATTGGCAAAACATATACAATAACGCTTTCAAAAACAAAGCAGACTGAATTTCAGAATATTCCCGATGCGGTCTTGCTTGCATCCACCGAAGCTGCTGAGGGTTTTAGCTCTGAATGGAAAGCCCAAAACGGAGATTTTAAAATTGAAGATAATCAAATTATATTATCCTCCGGCGGACTTAACAGAGTTTACAATACATTGGAAAATAAGATAACAATTGCTCCGAAAAGCGGTGACGAGAAGAAAATATACGCTATCAGATGGCAGCAATATTTGGGGAAAGACGCAGAGCTTGGCGGAAATGGAAATGCTTCGTCGTATGATGGACAGTATTTATCATTTTTGAGTGAAATTTTGGGCGGTGGATTTAAAAAAAATGAGGAGGGTGAAATTCGACCTTTTTTAAGATGGTATACCGAATCATCATTTGGAGAGCAGACAATATATAAAGATATGTGGTATCAAATGCTGATGATTGTAGAAGCAAGCTCAGACAGTGAAGATTACGTATCGCTGTATGTGTATCCGGAAGACGGAAATTTGCCTCAAAAAGCTGATGTAAATGTACAAATTAACGGCAAATATGATTGGACGCAGGTTTATTTTTCAGGAATGGATAATAATAATAGCCAATCACTGAAATTCAAGAATTTGATAATAGAAGAATACAACAGTAGTGACGGAAAGAATGCAATGATGGCTTTGGATCTTGCTCAAAACGCACTTTCAGTATCTGATATGGGTGATACGCTTGCATATACTCAAGCTGAAAATGCAGTATCAAAAATGGGGAGCGGTGTAATAGCAGAACTTGCAAACTATACATTGGGTGCTGTTGCGTCAAAGGTATCAGGCATGCCGTATTTCCGCGTTTTGCATAGGAATACGCTGAACGAATATTACTATGTATACAATGATAAAAAATTAAGCGGCGATATAATAATAAGCCAGTTTGATGATGGACGATTAATTAATATTGCTATTAATTCAATAGACATGATTAACAGAATACATGGCAGTATTCCCGTAACCGAAGCTGATAATTTTAAATGTATGATATGGAAATCGTTATCATGTCTTGAGCCAATCTGCCATGTGGCAGAACAAAAGGGAGCAGAATAGAATGAATAAATTTGATAAATATGATATTGCGGCATATGTTTGGCCTGCATATACTGCATCAGAAGAACGAACAAGAATTTTTTGGCCCGAAGGAATGGGAGAGTGGCAGTCAGTACGAAGCGCAAGACATAAATTTGATGAAGATAACTGGCCAAGGCGACCGCTTTGGGGATATGTTGATGAGGCCGATCCTTATGTTATGGAAATGGAGATAGAGGCGGCATCTGATTATGGTGTAAATGTTTTTATATACGATTGGTATTGGTATGACGGAAGACCGTTTTTGGAAAATTGTTTAAATAACGGTTTTCTTAAAGCTAAGAATAATAATAAAATGAAATTCTATGTAATGTGGGCTAATCATGATGCAAATTATACGTGGGATAAGAGAATTTCAAATCTCCAGAGCTGTAATGTTTGGGAAGGAACGTGTGATGCGACACAATTTAAGATAATTGCACGGAGGCTAATTGAACAATATTTTTTGCATCCGCTGTATTATAAGATAAAAAATAAACCGGTATTTGCCATATATGATATTGCCAACTTAATAAATGGACTTGGCGGAATAGAAGAAACAAAGAAAATGATGGATTGGTTTAACAACCTGGCAATACAAAAAGGATTAAGCGGAATTCATTTTCAGTATATAGATATTCCGTGCTGTGACATAGCTTTAATGATGAATGAAAATAAAAGTACAATAGCAGAAGCAAGCCAAACTATAAGACAACTTGGAATGGATTCGGTTACACATTATCAATATGTTCACTTTGTAGATATTAACAGATCATATGAAACGATTTTACCTGATGTAATTTCAGCATGGAATGAAACAAAAATAAAATACGATAGAGAGTATTTTCCGAATGTTTCAATAGGCTGGAACAATAACCCCCGTTTTACGGATTTTCGGGAAGGAATAATAACAGGTAGTAATCCGGAGATATTTAAAAAAACTTTAATTGAAGCAAAAAAATTTATTGATAAAAATTGTACTACACCGTTAATTACAATAAATAGTTGGAATGAATGGACGGAATCAAGTTATTTGCAACCTGATGATATATTTGGATATGGATATTTAGAGACAATAAAGGATGTATTTAAAAATGAAAAAATATGATGTTATAATCGTAGGCGGAGGAATTTCTGGAGCTGTTGCAGCAATAAGCGCAGCGCGCGAAGGTGTAAGTGTATTAATTGTTGAGCAGTATGGATTTTTAGGAGGAATGCTTACTGCAGGTGGAGTTGGCCCTATGATGACTTTTCATGCTGGTAAATACCAGGTTGTTCGGGGAATTACGGATGAAGTAATACAAAGGCTTATAATAAAGGGAAAATCACCCGGACATATATTTGATACGACAGGTTACACATACACGGTAACTCCTTTTGATAACGAGGGAATGAAGCAGGAGCTTGAGGAGATGCTTTTGGAAAGTGGGGGTGAAATATTATACCATGCAACTGTATGCAACTGTATAACTGAGGGCGATGTCCTTAAGGAAATAGATGTATGTACAAAATCAGATAGAATAAGATTATCCGCCGCAGTTTTTTTGGATGCGACGGGAGATGCCAATTTGGCATATCTGTCAAATGTAAAAACAATTAAGGGCAGAGAAGCGGACGGTGCGTCGCAGCCTATGACAATGAATATGAAATTTACCGATGTGGATATTTCAAAAGTAAAGTCATACATTAAAGATAAAAAAAACATACAGGAATTTCCAAGAATACGGGAAAATTTGAATATCGTGGATAAAGCCTGCCGTCTATCAATCGGTGGCTTTGAAAAATCATTTCAGCAGGGAAGAGAAAATGGAGAGCTTTCCTTTGAAAGAGGCGAAATCCTGTTTTTTGAGACAAACAATCCCGGAGAGGTTATAGTAAACAGTACGAGAGTATCTTTGCCGGATTCAACAGATCCATGGCAAATGTCACAGGCGGAAATCATAGGCCGCAGGCAGGCAAGAGAGCTTGAATTGTTTCTGAAGAAAAATATTAGTGGTTTTAAAAACGCTGTTTTAATTTATACAGGACCGGTACAAATAGGTGTTCGTAGTTCAAGACAAATTGTCGGAGTTTATACTTTAAATGAAAATGACCTATTTTATTCAAGACAATTCGAAGATACTATTGCGCATGGTGGATACAAAATTGATGTTCATCCACCATGCGGAGGTTATGACGAAAAATTCAAAAAGGATTTTTTAGAAAAACGTGATCTATCTTATGGGGCTTTCTACAATATTCCGTATCGGAGTCTTATTAATAATGATGTGAAAAATATTATTACTGTAGGGAGATGCATTTCCGCATCATTTATGGCACAGGGAGCAATAAGAGTATCACCTATCGCAGGAGCTATAGGCCATGCCGGCGGAGCGGCTGCAAGTGTAGCAATTAAAAACGGGCTTCTGCCAACGGAGATAGATTATCGCGACATCCAATGCATACTAAAAAAACAGAATGCATATTTGCATATAGGAGAAAAATGATGAAAAAATTTAATATAAATTTATGTGATAAATACGGTTTTTTTACGGGAAAATCTCATGCTTCGTTAAGTGTATATTTAAATGATAACTTTGCTTGTATAGATAATGAAAGAAAACACCCGGCAATAATTATATGCCCCGGAGGTGCATATATTGATCATGCTGACAGAGAAAATGAACCTGTTGCGTTGTACTTTTTGTCTAAGGGTTTTCAGGTTTTTGTGTTAAAATACAGTGTTCATCCCATTCATTATCCTATGCAGTTATTGGAGATAGCCGCATCTGTTGACTATATAAGGAATAATGCACGTGATTTTTTAATTGATGAGAATAAAATATTTACAATAGGATTTTCGGCCGGTGGGCATCTTGCGGCAATGTCGGGAATATTGTGGAAGGAAGATATAATTAAAGAATATATTAATACTAACCTGATGAATGCTAAGCCCAACGGAGTTATACTTTGTTATCCTGTAGTTTCCGGAAGAATATGTTCGGAACGGATAAATGCATTTGATTATCTGTTGGGAAAGGAAAACATAAATCAATATGATGAACTTTCGTTAGAAAACAGAGTTGACAAAGACTCTGTTCCGGCGTTTATATGGCATACTTTCACAGATGTTACTGTCCCTGTGCAGAGTGCCATTGTTTTAGCAGAGGCTTATAATAAAGCTGGAGTTAAGTTTGAATTGCATATTTTTTCTGATGGTGTACACGGATTGGCTTTAGCAAATGACGTATGTGCTTCGGATAAATGTCCTCAATATTATAACGAGCAGGTTGAGGAGTGGAAGATTCTTTTGGATAACTGGTTAAGAAAGGAATATAATATAAAAAAATGAATTTAATAAATTGTAATCGTTTGGAACAAAGAATTACGGAAAATATTTGCAGGGATTTGGAAAACAACAATATTTTTGGAGCATCGGTTTTGATTGCACAAAACGATAAAATAATTTATAAAAACTGTTATGGAGACAATAAAGAGAACTCTCTTTTCAGATTAGCATCAATGACTAAACCTATAACTGCTGTTGCAATTGGGATTCTTTGTGACAGGGGCTTAATTTCTTTGGATGATGATATAGAATCATACATAGGTGATTTCGAAAATAATGATATTGTTGAAACGGACGGCAATGGAAAGATCATAGAAACAATACCGAGCACACATAAAATTAAAATCAGGCATCTGCTTGCACATTCCAGCGGTATTTACGATAAAGATAAAGAAGAAATGCCTAATTTGCAAACAGCTGTTGCGCATTATAAAAAAAATGCCCTGCGGATTTTTGATGCGGGCCAAAAACAGTCATATGATACAAGTATGTGCGCATATGATATACTCGCTTATATTGTGGAAAAAGTTACAGGCAATGCTTTTAAAGATTTTATAAAAGAAAATATACTGACCCCTCTGAAGATGATGGATACCACATTTTTACCAAATAGAGGGCAGTGGTCACGTGTCGTTAAAATGCACGATAAGGTTATGGGTAAAAGTGTGGAAAAGGATATGGGTGACCGCGTTTTCGGAAATTATGACAACCGGCGCTGCCTTGCGGGGGCAGGGCTTATCGGAAGTATAGATGACTATGCAAATTTTGCGTCAATGCTGCAAAATTACGGAACCTTTGAGGGTAAACGAATTGTTTCCGAGGCTTATATTCAGCAAATGCAGCAGCCCATTACTGGCGAAAATTTGATGGTAAGGGCTTACCAGGCATGGGGACTGGGGGTAAGAGTATTGACGGATAAATACATATTGCCGAAAGGGTGCTACGGTTGGAGCGGAGCATACGGAACTCATTTTTGGATCGACCCGGCCAATAAAATTTATGCCATATATATGAAAAATTCAATGTATGACGGCGGAAGCGAAGCAAAAACGGCAAAGGCTTTTGAAGCGGCCGTCGCAGAATCGTTAACTTAAGGTAACCTCTAAAAATTCATAAAAAAGTGTTGAAAAAATCGTCAGATTATGGTATAATAAAGATACTATAATAAAGGCGGTTGAAATGAAATGCAGATCAATCTTTTTGCGGAAGAAACACAATTACAGAGATTATCCGAA
>JAXDRV010000061.1:0-32619 GCA_034090805.1 Clostridia bacterium | reverse complement strand
TGTTCTCAAAATATTTATTTGGGCAGACTTTATCAATGCGAACTGTGTAAAATCTCTGATTTTACACGAAAAATTTTGACAATAGTCATAATTTTTCCAAATGCGATTGAAAATCGCATTTGTTCAGTGAGCATTATATTATATAATCTTTTTGGTCATTTTATTTTACAACTTTTAATATTTTTTTTCGGTTAGTATACATCATACGAGCTCCGAGGCTTGTTATGGTAGGCGACGCTCATTACAAGACCCACCGCTATCATGTTTGTTATCAGTGACGTACCGCCGTAGCTTATCAGCGGCAGCGGTATTCCCGTTACGGGCATAAGTCCTATGCACATTCCGACATTCTCAAACGTATGAAACAAAAACATTGCTCCTACTCCGATGCAGATATATCTGCCGTAGCTGTTGTCGGCACGCTTTGCTACCTTAAAACAGCGCAGTATCAGCGCAAACAGCAGCGCAACGACTATCATCGAGCCGATAAAACCAAATTCCTCACTCAGCACGCTGAAGATAAAGTCGGTGTGCTTTGTCGGCAAATATCCCATCTGGTTCTGCGTTCCGTTCAAAAATCCCTTGCCCCAAAGCTGTCCTGAGCCTACGGCAATTTTCGACTGTATCACGTTATAGCCTCTGTCGTACGGTTCAAGCTCCGGATTTAAAAACACCTGTATTCGCTTTTGCTGATAGTCGTGCAAAACGTATTTGTAAATAAGCGGCAGCGACGCTATCCCGACCGCCGTTATCGGCACGATATATTTATAGGAAAGCTTTGCCGAAAATATCATGCACACAAACATAAATATAAACACGAGCGCACTTCCCAAATCCGGCTGCAAAAGTATAAGCCCGATAAGCACTCCTATGTGCGCAAGCAGCCCCAGCAGCACAAGCGGCTTGTTTATGCTGTCGCTTACCTTGTCGAGATGATACGAAAATGTAAGTATAAAGCACAGCTTTACAAGCTCTGTCGGCTGAATGCCTATCGCTCCGAAACGAATCCAGCTCTTTGCGCCCCATCCGCCGTCAACGCCGAATATCAGAACGACAATAAGCATCGCAATACTAAGCAGATAAATCGGCTTTATCAGGTTTTTGAACTGCTCATAATCAAACAGACACGTCCCCAGCAGCGCCGCCGTTCCAAGACATACGGCAACAGACTGTACTATAACGTTAGTGTTGCTGTTAAGAGTCCTCGTTGCAGAGTATATTATTATAATTCCGAACACCGAAAGCAGCAGCGTGGTCAGCAGCAGCGGCATATCGAATTTCCGCTCCATGACCGAATCCCTTACGGAATCGCTTATGCGTTTCGGATTTTTTTTGTTGTTTAACAAGCCTTTTCACTCCATAAATAAATTGTTTAATTTATTCTACCACACTTTTTTGCTTATTGCAACAGCTTAGGTAAAAAAATAAATGGCGGGTTGGCAGTAATATTTGATTTTTTTTGATTTTCTTGTGATTTTTTTGATTTTGGTATTGCAATTATACAAAATATATTATATAATAGTATTATCATTATATTTGAAGGAGAGATTACCGATGTACGATGTAAAGAAGGGCTATGAGCTTGCAAAAGAGTATTATGCACAATACGGCATTGATGTTGACAAGATGATTGAAATCTGCGACAAAACACCTATTTCCATGCACTGCTGGCAGGGTGACGATGTTATCGGCTTTGAGAAGAAAGAGGGCGGTCTGACCGGAGGTATACAGACAACGGGAGATTATCCCGGTGCGGCAAGAACTCCCGATGAGCTGAGAGCGGATATTGAAAAGGCGATGGAGTTTATTCCGGGCGAATTGAAGGTAAATCTTCATGCGAATTATCTTGAAGCGGACGACTTTGTCGACAGAAACGAAATCACACCGGAGAATTTTGCCAAATGGGCAGACTGGGCGGTTGAAAAGGGCATAGGTCTTGATTTTAACCCTACATATTTTTCACATCCCAAAAGCGCAAACGGCACTCTTTCCTCATCGGACGAGGATATAAGAAAATTCTGGGTTGAGCACGGTATCCGCTGCCGCCGTATAGGACAGTATTTTTATGAAAGAACGGGCAAGCCGTGCATCATAAACCACTGGACGCCGGACGGTGACAAGGAATTCCCCGTTGATACCCTTAAGCCGAGAATGCAGCTTAAAAAGAGCTATGACGAAATCTTTGCGGCTACGGAGAACGTAAAGGGCGTTGTTGACGGAATAGAGTCAAAGGTGTTCGGAATAGGCGCCGAAAGCTTTACGGCAGGTTCGCATGAGTTCTGCATGGGATATGTGATGAAGGCGAACAAGGATCACATAATCATGACTCTCGACACAGGTCACTATCACCCCACAGAGGTGGTATCGGCTAAGCTTGCGTCGGTGTTCACGTTCTCGGACAGCGTGCTGCTGCACGTTTCGCGCCCGGTAAGATGGGACAGTGACCACGTTGTTGCGTTTGACGATGAAACAAAGTCGATCATGGAGGAGCTTGTAAGACTCGGAAAGCTTGATTCGACATATATCGCAACCGATTTCTTTGACGCATCGATAAACAGAATAGCGGCATGGACAATCGGACTGAGAAACACAAGAAAGGCTCTGCTTTATGCGCTGCTTCAGCCTGTTGAAATGATGAAGAAGCTTGAGGCTGACGGAGATGTTTCGGGCAGACTTGCCGTTACTCAGGAATTTAAGGCAGCTCCGTTTGCGCTTGTATGGGATTATTACTGTGACAAGACAAACAAGGGCGTTGGTCTTTCGTGGCTTGACGAGGTACGCAGATACGAAAAGGAAGTTCTTTTGAACAGATAAATATGCTGTTTACACTGCGGACATACCATTTCGTCCGCAGTGTTTTGCATATAAGCCGATGTAAAAATTTATGATTTCTATTGCTTTATGATTTGCCGTGTGGTATAATATAAAGTAAGTATAAACAGATATTTTAAGAAAGGATTTAATTGTTAAGATTATGAAAAAGTTCAATACAACCGATATTCCCATGACCGACAGAATACGCCGGCTCATGGACGAGCTTTTTGCCAAAATGCCGGAAATAGAAACCGACAGAGCGGTGCTGCTTACCGAAAGCTACAAGCAGACCGAAAACGAGCCGATAATAAAGCGGCGTGCGCTTGCGTTTAAGCATATACTTGACAATATTCCCATTACAATAAGAAACGATGAGCTTGTTGTCGGAAGTGCAACAAAGGCGCCGAGAAGCTGCCAGGTATTCCCGGAGTATTCCTATGAGTGGCTTGAAGCCGAGCTTGACACGGTTGAGTTTCGTGAGGCGGATCCGTTCCATATTTCCGAGGAAAACAAGAAAATTTTAAGAAGCGTATACCCTTACTGGAAGGGCAAAACAACAAGCGAGCTTGCGTCGGCATATATGGCTCCCGAAGCGGCTGTTTCGATCGAGCATAATATGTTCACGCCGGGGAATTACTATTATAACGGAATAGGTCATATTACCGTTGATTACGGCAAGGTGCTGAAAATCGGCTACAAGGGTATAATGGCGGAGGTTCGTGCCGAGCTTGAAAGCATGAACGTGTATGAGTCGGATTATATCAAAAAGCATGAATTTCTCGAAAGCGTGCTGATTTCCTGCGAGGCTGTTATAAATTATGCAAGACGTTATGCGGCTCTTGCGTATGAAAAAGCAAAGGCGGAAAAGAATGAGGAAAGAAAGCAGGAGCTTTTGCATATTGCGAAAAACTGTGCGACAGTGCCGGAAAACGGTGCGTCAAGCTTTTACGAGGCGTGTCAGTCGTTCTGGTTTGTGCAGATGCTTTTGCAGATGGAGTCGAGCGGACACTCGATTTCGCCGGGACGCTTTGACCAATATATGTATCCGTATTATAAGGCAGATATTGACAGTGGTGTTTTAACTCGTGAATTTGCTCAGGAGCTGCTTGACTGCATATGGGTAAAGCTTAACGACCTAAATAAGGTGCGTGATGCGGCATCGGCGGAGGGCTTTGCCGGTTACAGTCTGTTCCAAAATCTCTGTGCGGGAGGTCAGACGAGAGAGGGTCTTGACGCAACGAATGATTTGTCGTTCCTGTGCGTACAGGCGTCAATGCACACACAGTTGCCTGCTCCGTCATTTTCGGTGAGAATCTGGAACGGAACTCCGAACGAATTTATGATAAAATGCGCCGAGCTTACACGTACGGGAGTGGGACTTCCGGCTTACTATAACGATGAGGTGATAATCCCATCGCTTATGAGCAGAGGAATACCGCTTGAGGACGCAAGAGATTACAATATAATCGGCTGCGTTGAGCCTCAGGCTTACGCAAAAACGGACGGCTGGCATGACGCTGCGTTCTTCAATATGTGCCGCCCGATTGAGCTTGTGTTCACGAACGGCGTTGACAAGGGTGTGCAGATAGGACCGAGAACGGGTGATGTTACATCATTCAAGACGTTTGACGAGCTTTACGATGCATATAAAATACAGTCGAATTATCAGGTTCGCATGATGGTAAATGCAAATAACGCAATAGACGTTGCCCATGCGGAAAGATGTCCGCTGCCGTATTTGTCATGTATGGTGGAGGATTGTATATCTAAAGGAAAGAGCGTCCAGGAGGGTGGCGCAAGATATAACTTCACAGGTCCTCAGGGCTTCGGCATAGCAAACATGACGGACGCACTCTATGCGATAAAGACGCTTGTGTTTGATAAAAAGCTTGTAACGCTTGAGGATTTCCGTGACGCTATGATACATAACTACGGCGAGCCTCTCACTCCGAAGGCGGCGAAGAACTCAACAAAGGAGGTTGTTGACAACCTTGCGGCAATGGGCAAGCCGGTAACGGAGGCACAGATAAAGGAAATTTGCAGAATGTTCCTCACCGGAGAAACAGACCCGGCGAAAAAAGCTAAATACGGCAAGCTGCGTGAGATGATAGACAGCATTCCGAAATTCGGAAATGACGTTGAAGAGGTGGATATGTTCGCAAGAGATGTTGCGTACGTCTACACACGTGAGCTGGAAAAATACAAAAATCCCAGAGGCGGAATTTTCCATGCGGGACTTTATCCCGTATCGGCAAACGTTCCTCTCGGAGAGCAGACGGGAGCAACTCCGGACGGCAGACTTGCAAACACGCCGATTGCGGACGGTGTCGGACCCAGAAGCGGCTACGACAGGCTCGGACCTACAGCTGCGGCAAATTCGGTTGCGAAGCTTGACCACGGAATCGCATCGAACGGAACACTGTATAATCAGAAATTCCACCCGTCGGCGCTGAGCGGCATGGACGGACTTCAGAATTTCGTTTCGTATATACGCGCGTTCTTTGACCAAAAGGGAATGCATATGCAGTTTAACGTTGTCAACAAGGAAACACTGCTTGATGCGCAGAAGCATCCTGAAAAATATAAGTCGCTCGTTGTGAGAGTTGCCGGCTACAGTGCATTGTTTACCACGCTTTCAAGGTCATTGCAGGACGATATTATAAACAGAACCGAGCAGACCTTCGGCGGCTGATTTGGAGATTTTAATGGAAAATTATTATAATACTGTCGGAAGAATATTCGACATTCAAAAATATTCAATACATGACGGCCCGGGAATACGAACGATCGTATTCCTTAAGGGCTGTGCGCTGCGGTGCAGATGGTGCTGCAATCCGGAGTCCCAGAGCTACGAAAAGGAAATGATGCTTTTCGAGGGGAAAGAAAAGCTGATGGGCAGCGATGTTACGGTTGCCGAGGTTATGGATATTGTGCGTCAGGACAGGTTTTATTACCAAAGGAGCGGCGGCGGTATGACCCTTTCCGGCGGCGAGGCACTTTTGCAGCCGGATTTTGCAACGGGACTGCTGCGTGCGTGCCATGATTTCGGTATCAATACGGCTATCGAAACGACGGCGATCACAAAATGGGAGATAATCGAACGGTATCTTCCGCACCTTGATTATGTACTGCTTGACATAAAACACATGGACAGCGCAAAGCATAAGGAATTTACGACTCAGCCGAATGAGCGTATTCTTGAAAATGCAAGGAAAATTGCGGAATCAGGCATGGTAGATCTGACGATAAGAGTTCCGGTAATCCCCACATTTAACCATACTCCGGAGGAAATACGTGATATTGCGGAATTTGCCGCATCACTTCCGGGGGTAAAGCGGCTTCATCTTTTGCCGTATCACCGCTTGGGACAGGGCAAATACGATGGCTTGGGCAGAGAATACACAATGCGCCATATAGAGCCTATGCCCAATGAATACATGAAGCGTCTGCTTGGCACAGCGCAAAAGGCAGCGCCTGCGCTCCATGTGCAGATAGGCGGCTGAGTGCGGCGGTAACAGGAGTAATTTTATAAAATATGGAAATAATAAAAATGACTGAGGAGCATATTACCGAGGCAAGGCGCATGGCGGAGGAATTTTATAACAGTCCCGCCGTGCTGCACCCTGTTCCGGGGGAGTATCTCGACAGGAATATACGTGAGGCTGTCGGGGATAATCCGCATTTTAACGGATATATGCTTATGGAAAACGGCGTGCCGGCGGGATTTTCGTATGTTTCGGAATATTACGAAACGGAAATCGGCGGTATGTGCGTTATGATAATAGATTTATTTATAGAAGAAAAATACAGAGGACGAGGCTTCGGGACGCAGCTTTTTGAATTTGTATTTAAGGAATATTCATATGCAAAGCGTTTCAGGCTTGAGGTTGAGGAAAACAATGCCGGAGCGATTGCACTGTATAAGCGGCTTGGCTTTGAGCGGCTCGGTTATATGCAGATGATACGTGAAAAATAGACAGGGGATTGCAAAACTTGAGATTTCCTCAGAATTTGAGATGTTTCTGATTACGGGGCGGCAGAGACACCGCCCCCTACACACCCTCGCTCTCGCTTGGAACTTACCAAAACTCAATTATAAACATCACAAATTCTTCCAAAATTATAGGATTTGATAGTGTTTTTGAGTTTGTTCGGACGAGTTACCGCAAGGGATGTTTGAGTACGAATAAATTCAAAAACACTCTCAAATCCCAAACCGAAATTTTACAATTACCTATGCAAAACAGCTCAAAGGAGGTGCAGTCGGATGGATAAGCTTGCGGAGCTGCAAAGCTTGATTGACGAAAGCGACCATATCGTGTTTTTCGGAGGTGCGGGAGTTTCGACCGAGAGCGGGATACCTGATTTCAGGAGCTGTGACGGCTTGTATAATCAGAAATATTCGTATCCGCCGGAGGTTATATTGTCGCACACGTTTTTTATGAATGAAACGGAGGAATTTTTCCGCTTTTACCGTGATAAGATGCTATATCTCGACGCACAGCCGAATGCGGCGCATATTGCGCTTGCAAAGCTGGAAAAAAAGAAAAAATTAAAAGCGGTAATAACTCAGAACATAGACGGACTGCACCAAAAGGCGGGCAGCAGCGTTGTTTATGAGCTGCACGGTAGCGTGCACAGGAATTATTGTATGAAATGCGGCAAAAGCTACGGTGTTGAAGTGATTAAAAACTCAACAGGCATACCGAGATGCGCGTGCGGAGGAATTATAAAGCCGGACGTGGTGCTTTACGAAGAGCCGCTTGATGAATATATTATGAGCATGGCGGCGGCATATGCTCAAAGTGCCGATGTGTTTATCGTAGGAGGAACTTCGCTTTCGGTATATCCGGCAGCGGGATTTGTGTATCATTATATGGGTGATAAGCTTGTGCTTATAAACAAGTCGGAAACACCTCTCGATGATAAGGCAAGGCTTGTGTTTAACAACAGCATAGGAGAGGTATTCTCAGCACTGAAAATATAAAGCAGTTTGATGCAAATCTGTATTCTCTTTGCGGAGAAACAGGGGGAATGATATGGATAAAATAAAAAGCTTCCTTAAAAGAATAGATTTTTTGAATCGCCGTACGATATTGCTTTCGTGGCTTACTTCGTATGCGGCGGTGCTTATAATTCCCATAATTGCAAGTATTTTCATCAGCGGTCACATGAGGAATGTGGTCAGAGAAGAAACGGTTGCGGCAAATGAGCTTAAGCTTGAAATATTAAAGGACAAGGTTGACGAGTTTTTCTTTGAGGGCGAGCGTCTTGCGAATGAGATATTTTACAACTCCGATGTGGCAAAGCTTGCCGAGGCAAAGACGATGACGGGAGATTTACGCTATAAGGCGAGAATTGCCGGCGAGGAGATGGAGCATCACATGATAGCCTCCATGCAGTCTGTCAGAGGGTATCTGTATCTGCCGGAAAGCAACCTTGTGCTTGCAAACGGTATGCTCATTGATGCCAGGCAGTTTTATGATACGTATTATTCCGACAGTGACCTGTCATACAACAAATGGATTCAGCAGCTGAAAGGCGGGCAGTTTGTTTACTCAAACAATTCCGGCTATGACCGTGAGGGCGGAGAAACCATGGTGATAGAAAATATTCGCCCAATTCAGATGATAGGAAAAGGAGCCGAAGAAACTGTTATTCTTTCGACTGCAATAGGCAGCAATACGCTTTTTGAGGGAATGATAGATGATGAGAAAACGGAATCGATAATTATTCTCGACAAAACAGGCAAAATTCTGCTGAGCCACGGCTACAAATATGAAACGGGATTTTTTAGGGATATTAAGCTTGAGCCGGGCGGAAAGGCAGTGAGCTTTAAGCATAATTCCCACAAGCGTGTTGCATCGTGCATAGATTCTGACTGGAAGGATATGCGGTACGTGTTTGCCGTTGACAAGGACGTGTTCAACAGTCCTGTTGCCGCAGTGTGGCGCATAAGTCTGATTTCTTTGATTATTTCGATTTTAGTCGGTGCATTTATCATATACCTTATTATGTGCCGAAATTATAAGCCGGTCAAAGGTCTTATCGATATGCTTGATAAGGTGGAAAAGCAGGATGGCGGTGAGGACGAGTATTCGATGATTAAGCGCGTGCTTGAAAGTCTGATAGCACGTGATAAATCGAATGCAAATATTCTGCGTATGAATAATGAAGCACTTCGCAAGGTATATCTTCTGAGAACGGTGATGGAGAAGGATTTTGCGGAGGACGCAGAGAAAAAGCTGGCGGAGGTTGGGATTGAATTTAAAAAGCCGTGTTTTTATGTGACATTAATGCGGATTGAAAGCTTGGGAAGCTTTTCGGATGAGGTTTTTGACGATCAGCGTAACAGAACTTTGGCAAAATATGCTGTGTGCAATATAGTAAACGAGCTTTTGAACGATAATGGGTTCGCAAGCTATACCTGCGAAACGAGTGACAGTGTTATCTGTGTTATAAATACAGACGATTCGACGGAAACAGGGGAAATTCTTAAAGAGGTATTGACCGAGGCTCAGGAAAGAGTAGGTTATTATTTGGGAATAATGTTTACTATGGCTGTGAGTGCCTGCGGGCGCGGAGTGAAAAACGTCCACAGTCTGTATTACGAGGCGGTTTATGCTGCGGAATACAGCAGCACAACCGGCGGCGATATAATCGATTACGCCGAAATTGACGGAAAAACCGCAGACTCCGTGGCTTATTCGCAGACAAAATGGAGTGAGCTGCGTGGATTTATAAAGCTTGGCGATATTAACTCCGTAAAGGCGGCGCTTGACGAAATAGTCGATGAGGATTTCGGTGGCGATACGCCCAGAAATGTGCAGAAGGGACTTGCCTGTATGCTCGTAAATACGGTTATGAGCCTTGCGGGAAGCATGGGGATATTAAGTCAGGAGCTTTTGCATGACGGAACGGAATGTCTTAAGGAGCTTACCGATGATTTCAGCGTTGACGCAATGAAAAAGGGAATTATCGATATGGCGGAAATTATCGGCGGCAGCGTAAGCGCCGGGGGAGACGGACTTGCCTTTTCCGATGATATAATGAAATATATCGAAAAAAATTACCGTAACTTTGACCTTAACATAACGATGATAGGCAGAGAGTTCGGTATGACGGCGTCATACCTTTCCAAAATGTTCCTCAATCAAACGGGAACAAAGCTGCTTGATTATATCAACATATACCGTGTTGAAAAAGCAAAGGAGCTGCTTTCGGATTGCCCTACATTGACTGTGGAGAGGATAGGAGAGATGGTCGGATTTTCCGTAAACAGGACTTTCCTGCGTACCTTTAAAAAGTATGAGGGAACAAGTCCGGGAGCTTACAGAGATTCGGGTAAAACGGAATAATAAAAAAGCTTATGCCTTTGGCACAAGGCAAACCGATAGGAAATTGAGAAAGTTCCTGTCAGATGAAAAAGTCACCATAGTGACAGCCGTTTTGCTGCGGATGATTTAATTAGCAGAAAAATTTTTCGACAAATAAAAATTTTGGCAATAAAAACCGCAAAACCGCATGGTTGAGCGGTTTTTTGTATATTTTGGTTTTTGTCGGACATTAGTTCATTTTTTGTCACCTTTGCTTTTTGTATTGTCAATTGTAATAAATAAAGCATTATGATACAATCAAGATACATTAAATATTCACAAAGATGAAGGGCGAAAGTTACGGTAGGCTCTGCGCTCGGATTTGCCTTTGTGCAAGTGCCGCATTTGCAAGGAAGAAATAGGTCAAGGCGGCGGGCGGAACGTAAGGAGCGGCGAAAACGGGACTTTAAGAATACCCCTTCGGAAAGGAATGGTTTTTAGGCATGAAAAGCAATATCTTAAGAAAAGTGCTGTGTACGGTGACGGCTTCGGCGATGCTTGCCGGAATGCTCGGCGGCTGCGGAGAGCGTAAGGTACCGGAGGCTCCTCTGACGGGAGCGGGAGTAACTCTTAACGGTGACGGAGTATATCCGATGAAGTCGGACGATACGCTTACGGTATGGGTTGCGATGCAGGACAGCGCAAAGCTCAAGTACAGTAACCTTGCGGAAACACCGTTTGGTAAAGCATGGATGGAGAAAACAGGAGTAAATGTGGAGTTCACGCACCCGACATCGGGAAATGCGGCAGAGCAGTTCAATCTTCTGCTTACTTCCGAAAACAAGCCGGATATTATCATATACAATTGGTATGGCGTTGCGGGAGGACCGCAGAAATACATAAACGAAAAGGTCATATGGGGACTCAAGGACATTATCAATAAATATTCGCCGAACTTAAAGAAATATCTCGATGAAAATCCCGATATAGAGCGGCAGGTAAAAACGGATGACGGTGAATATTACGTATATCCGTTTATAAGAGGCAGTGAAAGACTGACAGTGTCAAGCGGACCTATAATAAGGAAGAGCGTACTTGACCAATTCAATATGCCTGTTCCGGAAACGATCGACGAATGGCATGATTTGCTGAAGAAAGCGAAGGAGAGCGGTGTTTCGGCTCCTCTTAGCTATTCGCTTCTCAACTTTGAGAGAAACGGTGTGTTCTCGGGTGCGTTCGGAGTACCTAAGGACTTCTATCTCGATGAAAACGGCAAGGTGCAGTACGGACCTGCTCAGCCGGGAGTCAAGGATTATCTGACAACAATGAATCAGTGGTTCAACGAGGGACTTTTGGATCAGAACATTTCAAATGTTGAGCAGAAGGTAATCGACTCGAATATTCTTAACAATAATACGATTGCAACGGTAGGATATGCGGGAAGTACGATAGGTACATACATGAATTCAAACGTTGACATGGTTGCCGCACCGAATCCTGTTTTGAAAAAGGGTGATATATCCAATTTCGGACAGAAGGATAATGTTTATGTTGCGCAGAATTGTGCGGCTATAACGACCTCGTGCAAAAATGTTGAGCTTGCGGCAAGATTCCTTGATTACGCATACAGCGAGGAAGGCTCACTGCTGTTCAACTTCGGTGTTGAGGGCGAAAGCTACACGATGAAGGACGGCGATCCCCAATATACCGATACGATCCTGCATAATCCGGACGGACTTTCCGTTTCGCAGGCTCTTTCGCTCTACATGATGATGGGAAGCGGACCGTATGTTCAGGACGTAAGATATATCGATCAGTTCTATCAGTTTGACGTTCAGAAGCAGGCGATTGCAACATGGGGCAACACAAACGCGCGTAAGTACAAAATGCCGCCGGTGACCTTTACGTCAAAGGAAAGCCGTAAGGTGGCAAGACTCACAAACGAAATCAGCACATACGTTGAGGAAATGTGGCTGAAGTTCATAATGGGAGTTATTCCGCTTGACGGACTCGACAATTATATGACAGAGCTTGACAACCTGGGACTTCAGGAGCTTCTCGAATACGAACAGCAGGCTGTTGAAAGATATAATATGAGATAACGTATTTGCGTGGGGTATTTTTGGAAAGGAGCCAATGATTACATGAAAGTGAAAACAAGAGTAAACGAGCCGTTTAAAAAGCGGCTCAGCGTTGACTGGCGCAGAAATAAAGAAATATATTTTCTGCTGATACCGGTTCTTGCATTTTATATAGTATTCAAATATTTCCCGATGTACGGCGCAACGATAGCCTTTCAGGACTACGTTCCCACACTCGGCATAAGCGGAAGTGAATGGATAGGCTTTGAGAATTTTATAGACTTCTTCTCAAGCCGCAAATTCCTTGTAATTCTGCGCAATACGTTGGTTATCAGCGTTTCGAGCCTGATATTCTGTTTCCCGGCACCGATAATTCTTGCGCTGCTTATGAACGAGCTGCGCAATAAGATGTTTACAAGAACGGTGCAGACTGTTACATATCTGCCGCATTTTATATCACTCGTTGTTATATGCGGACTTATTAAAAACTTTACGGCAAACACAGGTTTTATCAGCGCAATAGTAGGCTTTTTCGGAGGAACTCCGAGCACAATGCTAAACAACCCGAAGCTGTTTGTTCCTATATATATTATATCGGAAATATGGCAGGCAACGGGCTGGGGCTCAATAATATACTTAGCGGCGCTTACGGGAGTTGACCAGCAGCTTTACGAGGCGGCAATGATCGACGGTGCGGGCAGATGGAAGCAGACAATGCACGTTACGATTCCCTGCATCATGCCGACGATAGTTATTATGCTTATATTAAAGATAGGCAACATTCTTAATGTAGGTTATGAGAAGATAATTCTTTTGTACAATCCTCTTATATACGATACGGCGGACGTTATTTCAACGTATGTTTATCGTGAGGGTCTTTTAAATCAGAACTACGGCTACTCAACGGCTGTCGGTCTGTTTAACTCGCTGATTAACTTCCTGCTGCTTGTAACGGCAAACCATATAAGCAAGAAGTACACGGATACGAGCCTGTTCTGATAAAAGGCGGATAATTTAAGAATTGTGCGGATTGCACGGAAAGGAATAAGAATAATGATTAAGCATACAAAGGGTGAAAATATCTTTAATGTCATCAATATCATAATAATGATAATTTTGATGATACTTGCGGCTTATCCGATAATTTATGTTGTGTTCGCCTCGTTCTCGAACAGCAGTGAGTTTATGCGTGTATCGGGACTTCTGCTCAAGCCCGCGGGATTCAGCATGGCTTCGTACAAGGCGGTGTTCACAAACCCGAATATCGGACACGGCTATCTTAACACATTGATATATCTGACAATAGGTACCGCCGGAGGAGTTTTCCTTACGGTGCTTGCGGGTTACTGCCTGTCAAGACGTAATTTGATGTTCAGAAGTCCGATAATGCTGATTATAACATTTACGATGTTCTTCAGCGGAGGACTTATCCCGACATATCTGAATGTTCAGAATCTCGGACTTATAGACACAAGAGCGGCGGTAATACTGCCGACCTTGATTAACACATTCAATCTTATTATAATGAGAACGGCGTTTGAGGGTATTCCCGAAAGCCTTTCGGAGTCGGCGCAGCTTGACGGTGCGGGGCATTTTACGATTTTGTTTAAAATAATGCTTCCGCTTGTGCTGCCGACGATTATGGTTATAGTTCTGTATTATGCGGTTGAGAGATGGAACGAATGGTTCAATGCAATGATTTATCTCCAGACCTCGTCAAAATATCCGCTGGCTCTCGTGCTGAGAGAAATACTGATGCAGAACGACACAAGCAGCATGACGCAGGGAACGAGCTTCGGAGATTTGGACAGCGTAAGCGAAACGATAAAATATGCGGTTATCGTTGTTGCAACGCTGCCGATACTCGTACTGTACCCGTTCCTGCAAAAGTATTTTGTAAAGGGCGTAATGGTAGGAGCAGTCAAGGGCTGATGCCGTGCAGTGATTATAGGGGCGGTATGTTTGTCGCCCCTATAGGTATATAAAAACGGCGGTTTCGGAATTTGAGATATTTTTGATTACGGGGCGGCAGGGACACCGCCACCCTACAAGCCGAAGCTCAATCATAAACATCATAAATCCCAAGCGGACATTTTGACATTACCGATATAAAACATAAAATGGAAGGAAGTGAAATCGTTGAAGAAAATAATAAGCATACTTCTGGCACTTATGCTGATGCCTGCGGTGTATGCTGCGGAGAATACGGAAAATATCGCAGCGGGAGCACAGGCGGAGGTCAGCTTCTTTGACAGCGACGGAAAATTCCTTAATGCGGATACAACCGGAATAGCCGGACTTACGGACGACAACAGCTTCTCGCTTTATAAAACTCCCGTAGGAGTGGAAAAGGGCGAGGTTATAATAGATTTATATTATCAGAGAGATTTTAACAGAGTATATTTAAGGGAAATAAACTCAACGATCACAGGCTTTGAGGTATATACCTCTCCCAACAAGAGAGAGTGGAGCCGCAGATATACCGGCGAAACCGTAGGCACCTACGGCGCAAACGCCTGCTTTGACAAGACGGTGCGTGCAAGGTATGTAAAGATAGCCTTTACCGCCGCAAACAAGTATAAGGACGCATCTGTGACGTTCAGCGATATTAAGGTATATAATATGAAGGAAACTGTCAAGGATGACCTTGAAACGGCATTGCATCTTGCCGATGTAAAGAAAAGCTTTATCACCTCGGACGCAATGAGAGGTCATTTCAGCGATGATGACAGAGAAAAGCTTGAAAATGAGATAAAAAATGCCCGGAGTGTTCTTGAGGACGGCGGTGCGGCGCAGTATAAAATAAATAAGGCTGCCGTTGCTCTTACAAAGCTGACAAACAGTCTTGAGTGCGAGGGTACGGCGGAGGATTTTGCGGTTGTTGAGCAGAGGTATCTCGATTTCTTTGTAAAAAATGATCAGGAGCTTACCGAAAGCAGAAAAAAGACGATAGCCGCTCTTGAGGACGAGGTAGAGGACATTCGGAACAAAATGATTCGCCGTCCGAAAGCATCGGAGCTTTGGGCGGAGTATACGGCTCCCATGGCGAACTCCACACAGGAGCCGGGCAAAATCGCAAATTCTCTTGCAAAGCTGAAAAAGCTTGCAATAGCGTATAAGCAGGACGGTAATAAATTCAAGGGCGATAAAGCCGTGTTTGACGATATAATCTACGGTCTTGAATTTATTCTTACAAATAAATACGCTCCGTCAATCGAAATGTACGGAAACTGGTACTACTGGCAGATTTCCGTGCCGGCGACAATGACGGATATAATGGTGATTTTAAAGAGCGACCTAACGGAGGAAATGCTCTCGGATATGGAAAAAGCCATAATCAGCCGCATAGGCAATGATTTTCACTATACATGGTACGGCGCAAACAGAATGTATCTTGCGGCGATTTCGTTAAAGTTAGGAGCATCGAGAGATAATGCGGAGTATATCCACCGTGCGGTGTATTCTCTTTCGGAGGAGAATGCCTGCAAGGATAAGCAGTCGCTAAACAGCTCCGGAGATGATAACGGATATTTCTGGGACGGATCGTATATGTTCCACAGCGGAATTTTGTACAATGCAACCTACGGCAGAGATCAGCTGAGCAATACGCTTAGTATAATCGGGTATTTGTACGAAACCCCGTGGCAGATTGAGCAGGGTATGATCGAGGATATGGCGTCACGTGTTCATGACGTTTACGAATATGTAATTTATAACGGCTACAGCGTTGACGTTGCCGCCGGACGAGGTCTTGGCGAGGGAAAAAGCTACGCTTTAAATATAGCAAACAGCATAGAGCAGACGGCGAAGTATTTAAGCGGAGATGAAAAAACGGAGCTTTTGTCGATTGCAAAGCAGTTTAAGATAGAGCAGGGCGTTGAGGACGCACTGACCGAGGATGAGAGTATTCCGGCAAGAGGCAGAATCACAAAGCTCAAAAGATACCCGATAGGCGACAAGCTTATTCTTCATACGCCGCAGTTCGGATTTGCGCTGTCGATGTTTTCGGACAGGACAAAGTGCTTTGAAGCACCCAACGGCGATGCCATGAAGGCTTGGTACGTAAGCTCCGGCATGACGCAGCTTTTAAATGGTGACAGAGAGCAGTACGACAGAAATTACTGGATTTCGGTTGACCATTACAGGCTTGCCGGAACAACCGTGGATAGGGTAGAGCGTTCGCTTACGAGATATGAGGGAGAAATTTACAACGCAAACGACTGGTGCGGCATGATTGACGCAGATGAAAAATACGGTGTTGCGGGAATGATGGGCTGCAACTGGAACAGCTCCATGACAGCGAAAAAGTCGTATTTTATGTTTGACGATGAGATACTGTGCCTCGGTACGGATATTTCAAAGGGAACGGCAAACATAGAAACTACCGTTGAGAACAGAAAGCTTAAGGACGATAAAAGCAACAGAATAACCGTAAACGGCACCTCCGCCGCTCCCGACAGGGAAACGACGGTCAAGGACGTAAGCACCGTATGGCTTGAGGGCAATACGGAGGACAGCAGCATAGGCTATTTCTTCCCAAAGCCGGCAGAGCTGCATATGCTGCGTGAAACAAGGACGGCTGCCGAGGCGGATATGTGGCTGTCAGATACAAAAAACAAGGTTACAAAAAATTATTTCACGATGTGGTACAATCATGGCAAGCGCCCGGACAACGCATCGTATGAGTATGTTATTTTGCCGAACTTCACGGAGGAGCAGACAAAGGAATACAGCGAAAACCCGGACGTTGAGGTGCTTGACATGAACAGCACCGTTCACAGCGCAAGGGATAAGACAATCGGCGTGACGGGCTATAATTTCTGGAGCAAGCAGGGCGGCAAGGGTACGGGAGCCGCCGCAGACGGGTGCCTGTCGCTGATAACAAGAGATTCCGACGGTATGCTTGAGGTTTCCATGACAGACCCGACATTTAAGACCGAAAGAGCGGTAAGCGTCGAGCTGGAGCAATCGGTAAGTGAAATCACCGAATGTGATCCGAGAATCGAGGTTATAAGCACAAGTCCGCTAAGGCTCAAGGTAAACCTTAAGGACGTAAACGGCAGAAAAATAACTCTAAAAGCAAAAAATGGGTAATTGTAAAACTCAATATTTCCTCGGAATTTGAGATGTTTCTGCTTGAGCTTCGGCTCAGACATCCCTCACTTCGTTCGGTAACTCGCCGAAACTCAACCATAAACATCACAAATTCCCCCAAAACCGGCATTTTACAATCACCTAAAAGCAAAAAAAGTAAAGGAGAAAAGCAGATATGAAACGAATAATAGCGGCAATGCTGTGCATAATGACGCTTTCCGCCGTTCCGTTTGCGGCAGTCACCGCAGCCTCAGATGAGGTCGGCGAGCGGCGTCGGGAAAATATCGATTTGTTCTTCGATGCGTTTCCGGTTGTGACGGATGAAATCACCGGGGACGGTGTTGTTACAAGAGGCGAATTTGCATATATTATCAAAAATATCCTTGACCGTTCGGGAATTACGGGGTACGGCAATGCTGAATTTTACGATGTCACCTCCGAAACTCCGTACGCTGCGGAAATAAGTGCTGCGGCGAGCATGGGATATATGAGCGACACCAACGGCACCGGTAAATTCAGACCCAACGACAAGATAACAGATACCGAGGCTGCGGCGTGCATAGTACATATGCTGGGCTGCGATTATATAGTAAACCTTGCGTATACGTATAATGCCGGAGTATGGCAGGCACTTGACCTTGCGGGGGCGAATGTAACGTCATTTGCGGGCGAAAAAAACGCAGACTGGATAAAGAACCTTGTGTTCAGGGGACTTCATTCAAACATAGCCGTTCCGGACGGTATGAAAAACAACAGCCTTATGATGAAAATCGATAAGGATACAACATATCTTGAAAAATACTGGGAGCTGAACGAGGCAGAGGGAATTTTAAGCAAAAATTCTTTCATTGATATATACGGCAAGGACGCAGCACCCGATAATCAGGTGGTTATCGGCGGCAGACAGTATATGTCGTATCTGATATATGAAAATACAGAGTATCTCGGCAGCTATGTAAAGGCGTACGTTTCGACTTCAGAGGAAAACGGCGGCAGAATTATGTGTATGTTCCCGGACGAGCGGTACAGCCGCCCGGTGACGATAGACGCAAGAACTCTGACGAATGTCACCGACCTGACCTCTGTAAAAACAACGGACGAAAAGGGCAGAACAAAGACCTACAGATTATCGGAGCTTGCCAATATCTACTATAATTTTGACTACATGGGTCCCGTAAGAGCGGCAGACTACACCAATCCGAAAATGTCGGAGCTTTTGTCGAAAATGAAAGAGGGCAGAAGCTGCCGCATAATCCTTGCGGAAAACAACAATGACGGAAAATACGATTTTATACGCATATGCGTTTATGAAAATTATTCCGTAAGCGGATATTCCTATGAGGATTACACAATACGTGACAAATACGGCGATAAGCTGGAGATGAGAGAGGCGTTTGCATCAAATAAAATCGTACTTCTTGATGATAACGACAGGCAGGCGAATGCGGCTGATATTTCCGAAAACGATATTCTTTCGCTTATGATAAGCTTTGACGGCGAGAAAATCGAAAAGGCGGAGGGTTATCTGTCGAGCCGCACCGTTTCGGGGACGGTATCGGCAGTTTCAGACGGAGATGAATGTACGATAAACGGCGAAACGTATTATGTCACAGATCGATATTTAAGACTTCAGGCAGTCAACAACAAAAACGTGCTTGAGCTGAAGCCGGGACTTATCACAACGTTTTATCTAAACCGTTTTTCGGAAATAGCGGCTGTGAGCCTGTCCGATTATTATCGTGACGGGACAACGTATGCGTTCATTATCGGCGCATATTACGATGCCAACGACCAGAGCACAATATTAAAGCTGCTTAACGAGGACGGAATAATACAGCGTGAAACACTCGGCGAGCGTGTCACCGTCAACGGCAGAGTATACCGTTCGGAGGAGATTATAAAGGCATTAAGCGAGATTTCCGGAGTGCCTGTGACGGATAATGTCTGCGAGGTATACAAAGCGGCGAGAATATCCGTCAGCGATAAGAAAATAGTAAAGCTTGAGCTTGCATATTCGAGAAAAAGAGAGGACGGCGACCCGTCCGACAGAATGTATCCCGATGTGATACTTTACAGCTACGGCGAGGGTGTAACCTTGGCAAACGTTGTATACAAAAACAACACCTTCGGAAAAAGCGTAGGAATAACCACCTCAAGCGTTGTGTTTGATATTCCGCTTAAGGAAAACGGCAAAGCGGTTACGGATTCGGCGGCATACTCGGTTACCTCCGTAAGCAATATGCAGGACGACTGCGTTCTCGGTATGGGCGGTAAGAAAAAGGTTAATGCCGGCAGCGAATACATGGAATTTTTCGATGCGGACAGCACATTGTTCGCCTCGGCGGCGGTAAGATATTACGAATACAACGACAAGACAGGCGGAGTTGCGTCACCTCCGGAGATGCTTGCGGACTGCGTAGTCGTTACTGATGTTATTAAGGACGCGGTAAACGAAGACGATGAGCCTGTTATGATAATAAAGGGATATAAGGCCGGAGCGGAAACAGAGCTTTCAACGGCAGTTATCAAAAATTCCGCAAGCCCGTGGGAGCAGTTCCCGACGCTTACCGACAGCACATTGGGAGCAGTCCTTGAAAAAGCGGGTCACATCAAGATTACCCCTGAGCAAATAAAGCAAACGGGACTTCTTCCGGGAGATGTTATCCAGATTACGACAAATGCCAAAAACGAGGTTTCCAATATCCTTATAAACGTAAGGGGCGGAGATGCGGAGAATGCGGCATGGCTTATGGGAAACAACACAAACACAAGCGTGCTTTCCGCAACTGCGGGACAGGGAAACGAATACCTCGGAGTAAACTACGGCAGCGTTGCCGAGCTGCAAAACGGCAAGGTCGTGCTTGACGAGCTTGACGGAGCGCGCAGAGTATATTCAATAGGAAGTCCTACGGTGACGGTTTATAACAGAACTCTTAAATCTGCGAGAAAGGGCGGAAACGCCGATATTCAAATCGGCAGTGATATGTATATCCGCCAGTATTATTCGCAGATAAAAGAAGTCGTTGTATTTGAAGAATAGAGGTGACAGCATGAAAAAATTAATAGCTGCGGCGGCAGCGGCGGCGGTGCTGCTGTCCTCGTTTACCGGCTTTGCGCTGGAAAAGATAAATTACGATTTTGACGGAACGGCTGTAGGCAGCTGGGGCGGGATAGGAAACTGCGATGTTGTGGAATATCCGGACGCATCGAATCACTGCCTGCAAATTCCGACAGGTTCAACATCACAGATAACAAACACACCGGGAATCGCAAATTCATACCTCGGCGAAACGGTGTTCTCGGGTGATTTTTACCCGACGTCGACAAACCTAAACGTTAATATATTTTTAAGATATTTTAACCTTAATTCGGCAGCAAACGTAGGCAGTTCGTTTACATACAGTCCCAAGGGAATTACCGTGGACGCATCGGGCAATATCAAGGTTGCCGACAATAGCGTAACTGTCGGAAAATGCGAGGCGGGAGAGAAATATTCGTTCAAGATCGTCAATGATACTGTAAATCATAAATGTGATTATTATATTAACGGAAAAATAAACGGCACGGTACAGCCTGCCGAGGGCGAGGATTCGGAAAAATTCCCCGGCTTTAAGCACGTGGGAACGCTTGAATATGCCGAAACCGTAGGTCCTGTCGGTGCGGTTTATGTTTATAACAACAAGCCTGCGATGTACGTGGATAATCTAAAGCTTGATGCAACGGATTTGGAGTACACTGTAACGGACTTTAACGAGGGTGACAGCGAGATTACCTTTGAGATGAATCATTTTATCGATACGTCAACCATACAAAAGCTCAAGCTTAGCCGCCTCGGAGCGGACGGCAATGTAACGGGACTCGTGCAGGGAGCTGATTATACTGTTTCATGGGCAAAGGAAATGACGAATTTCACAAGGGCGGCTGTTCCGACAATCACTCTTGCCGAGGCTGTGGGCGCAAACGAGCAGATAATATTTGATTTTACTGCCGTGAATGATACATACGGCAGAAGCGTGGAAATAAACACCGCACTGCCCAAAAATCCGGATTCGGACGCAATAAATGCGGCACTTGCGGAGCTTGAGACGAATTGGCTGACGCAGACGGAGATTAAAAGCATGGCGGTGTCCGCTCCGTCCGAAATGACCCCCATAGAGGGCGGCAGTACTGTTTCGCTTTCGTATGAAATAACTGCGGATGAGGAAACATCAAAGCTTATCAAGTACGAAAATGACGAAATAGCGTTTACTCAGCCGGAGGTTGACGATATTTCATCAGATCCCGCAAGCTTTGACAAAACAGCCGAAATTACGGTAACGCTTTCCTGCGGAAGTCAGCCGCATAAGACATTGACAAGAAATGTAAGGATAGTAAGGCGCAAGCTGCTTGACGAAGTGACCGAAGGCGGCGGTGAGATTACGGCGGTGCTTTCGGATGATGACGAGGAAACGGCATGGGAGCTTGAGAACGGATCGGGCGAGCTTGTTTTAGGCTTTGGCGAGCCGAAAGCGATAGGCGGAATAATTGCAAAGGGAGAATATACGGAGCTGTCGTATTCGGTATCGGAGGACGGGCAGACGTACAGCGAAATTACGCAGTATCCCGTTAAGGCGAAATATCTTAAAATAAACGCATCGGGAACAAAGATAACGAGCCTTGAGCCTGTTACCTCGGCATTTTACGAGGACGTTATATATCGTGCCGATGATCTGTCAACGCTTACTCTCACTCAGAAGCTGACGGGACTTACAAGCACTGACTATCTGACGCTGCCCAAGGCAACGGAAAACGGTACTCCGGTTTCGTGGTCGTCAAGCGATAGGAATGTTATAGATGAATACGGTACTGTCACACAGGGAACAGAGGCAAAGACGGTAATATTAACCGCAAAGGCACTTGATTCTAAGAACAACGTGATTGAAATTGCGGAAAAGAGCTTTACCGCAGAGGTTGCGGCAGCGGCGGCAACTCCCAAACCGGGCGGAAACGGCGGAGGGGGCGGAGGCGGCAGCAGCTCAGGCGGCTCAAGCTTTACCGCACCTGTAGTACCGACACCCACACCTTTGCCCACGCCGGCACCGTCCGAGAAAAAGGGTTTTTCGGATATGGAAAACACAAAATGGGCGGAAGAGGCGGTAAACGCACTCGTTGAAAAGGGAATCATCAACGGAAAAACAGAAAACGAGTTTGCTCCGAACGATAATATCAGACGTGAGGAATTTGTAAAGCTGATTGTTACCGCATTTGGGCTTGATAAGTCTGCCGAGATTGTATTCGAGGACGTTCCGGACAACGCATGGTATACCGAATACGTAAAGACGGCATACGGCACGGGAGTTGTGAGCGGAATATCGGAAAAGGAGTTCGGCGTGGGACTCAACGTTTCAAGACAGGATATGGCGGTAATGCTCAAGCGCGCGGCAGACCTTAAGGGTCTTAAGGCATATGAGGGACCGTTGCCGGTGATTGAGGATTTTGAAGAAACGGCTGATTATGCACGTTCGGCTGTACTCGAGCTTTTGCGCGGCGGAGTGCTGACAGGAAGCGACGGAAGATTAAATCCCGCAAAAAGCGCCACAAGAGCCGAGGCGGCAGTGATGATGTACAGATTTATAAACGCTTATAAATAAATATTAAAAGGGAGGAATCAACATGAGGAAATTAACAGCCGCAATATCTGCGGCAGCAATAGCGGCAACGCTCATTGTCCCCATAACCGCCGGTGCGGCGACAACACAAAACGGTGCTTTGACCAAAAATGTATTCAGCTATGATTTTACTGAACCTGTCACAAAAAGTGATTGGACGTTCTCGCCAAGTACCACAACGGACGATCAAATTAAACAGGCTCAGCAGGGAGGAGCGTTGATATTAAACTCTGCGCCGGCAGCAATAACAAAGAGTAATCAAAAGTTATACGGAGATTTTACCGTAAGGTTTGATATTACAACAGGCAGTACAGTAGATAATTTTATAGTTCAATTAGGTAGTATAAATATTGTCGATGTATACAGTAATAAGTTACGTGTTAAAGGAGCTGATATGACAAATGCTCAAAATGTACTTGTTGCCGAGATAGGAACAGGCACGAATAAGACACCGGAGTTATTGGCAAATAAGACATATAAATTTAGTGTAACGGTTGACGATAAAAAGGCGTATTTGACTATAACAGGTGATGTTTTTAATAATGTCAATCTGAAGGTAACGGATTATCCTATAAATTTGAGTGATATAAAAACAACCAGTTTCAAATTCCAAAACAACACAAAAAGTGCTGGAATAACAATTGACAATATAAGTGTCGATATTAATCCTACACAATATACCGCCGATAATATAACAAACAACAAATTAGAAAATCAGACGGTAAATATAACATCATATCCAACGCAGTATTTTACCGCAGACAGCAGTACATTAAAGCTTATAAAAGATAATGAAGAGGTCAGCGGTACAAGTGTGGATTGGAAAACAAAAACTATTGACGAAAAATCATATAATTATGATCCGACAATAACCATTCCGGAAAATTTACCGGCGGGCAATTATAGCTTGGTTTTGTATGCAAAGGATATATACGGTCGTATAAATAACAATGTCACTTGGACATTCACCGTTGATGCAGCTGAAACCGCAGCATCGGCCGAAACTGTTGCGGCTGCGGCGGCAAATATTGAATCGTCAAATATTCGGATAGACGACGGTAAGGTTATTAAAGACGGAACTGTAATGCAGTTTTATAAAACAACCGTAACAGCAGGAACAAAAAAAGTCAACGGCGGTGAAATCACCGCAAAAGTCAATGACAGGTCGGTAACAAACCAATTCGGAATTGTTGTTGAACCGGGTCAGACGGGAGTGTTTTATAATCTTGTAGGTGTTGACGGAAGTCAGGCAAGCGATTACAACATCACGCCGGTATGGTCATACACATTTAATGAGGAGTAATTTAAAGGAGGTAAAGTGATGAAAAAGGAATATCAAACTCCGTTGATAGCGATTACCTGCTTTAATACGGAAAATGTAATAGCGGCAAGCGTTACCGCAATTAACGATGTTGCCGCAATGGCAAAGGGAGGAAATCTCAGTGTAGGAGGTCAAAAGCTTGACACCTCTGCGGAGATTTTATCGTTTAAATTCTGATAAGTTCACGTAAAAGAAAGGAGAGATAATAATATGAGAGCAAAAAGATTAATTTCAGCGGTAATATCCGCAGCAATGGCAGTATCGGCAGCGGCAATGATTATTCCGTCCGCAAGCGCCGAAACAGTATCGAACGGAGCATTGGCAAAAAGCATAGTGACGGCTGATTTTGAAACAAAATACACGTCAAATGTTTGGTCACCGACAAGCACTCTCACAGGAGAGAATTATGAAAAGATAAATGCCAAAATATCAGATGACGGAGTACTGACGCTTGACAGCCAGCTTTCCGCAATAACAAAGGGCGGTCAAAATCTGTACGGCGATTTTACGATACAGTTTGACGCCACATTCCCCGTAAATGCCGACAATAAAAAAGACGGTTTCGGATTAAAGCTTGTAAATACCGTAAACGGTGTGTCTGCCGCAGAAACAGAGGTTATCGGGGTAGCAAGCGGCGGAGGCGCAGTTAAATATAACGGAAGTATTGTTTCGGTAGGTGGAACACCGTATGTTGCCACAGATACAACATATACATTTACGCTGAAGCTTGAAAACGGAAAGATGTACTTTACCGTAAGCGGAGCGAAGTTCACTAACGGAAACTTATCCATAGAAAATCTGGCGGCTGATTTGCCCGCAGGCTACGAAAAGACAACAAGCTTAAAATTCCAGAACTACACAAACAGTGCGGGAGTTAAGCTTGATAATATCAGCGTTATGATAGATGCGGCGAAGTTTACGGCTGATAATATTACAGACGGCAAATACATTGCAAATGACGCAAATTCAATAAAAATAGCCACCAATAAATATTTCCCCGCCGCAAATACCGAAAATGCCATCACAATGACAAGAAACGGCGAGGCATTTACCGATTACACCATAGCATGGGAGGATTCCGTACTTCCGGCAGGCTACAAAGTAAATCCGACAGTGACATTTAACGATTCTCCCGCCGGAGGAACGTATACCTTGTCAATAACGGCAGCTGATGTAAATAGTCGTACATCAAAGCCAAGCTGGGATTTTGATGTTGTGGCTGTTGATAACTTCTTCAACGGCTTTGAGGACGATTCGATAACGGTTGACAAGGCAAACGGAAAGATTTCCGGCTTTGTTCCCGGCTGTCCGTCAAGCGGATTTATTCCCGTTTGGGCAGAGGGCAAGAGCGGCACGGCTGTTATAACGGACTGCTTCGGCAATACCGTTACGGACGGTGCGGTTTATGACGGATATACATACACCGTGACAAATACGCAGGGCGATTCGTTCACATATACCTTTGACGCAGCCGATATTTACAGCAATAATTTCAATACCGCTCCGGTTCTTTCGGAAGGTAATTCGGTAATTAATGTAAATAACAGAAGTCAAGAGCGTGATAAGCTGTTCCCGGCAGCCGATGCGGAGAGTACGGCAGTATCGAAAAATCCTGTTAATTCTGAGCAAGAAGAGGTAACTGCCTGGAATCAGACACTGTTCCAAAATATTCTAATATCGGACGATACGAACAATCCCAAGCTTTCCGTAACAAAGGGATCGGCACCGTTAAAGAGCGACAGAGCAATTGTACTAAGAGCCGATGCCTACACGGGAACGGGCAATATTCAGATTATCAAGGATTTCTATACCGAAAGCTATCCCGTTCAGATAAGCATGAGCGTAAGACCGGACGGAAACGGCGATGTTTCGATGGGTGTTAAGACGAGTTACTACGGCGAGAGCATAGTGACAAACGGTTCATCGGACGGTTCGGGTGCAAACTATCTTGCAACGCCGATATGGTTCGGTGCGGACGGGAACATGATGAGCTTCGGCAAGGCTGTCGGACGATATGCCGCAAACGAATGGTATGACGTGAGTCTTGTTCTTGATGTTAAGGGCGGACAAAAGACAGCCGTAATATACGTAAACGGCGAACAAATAGGCAGTGTATACGACTGGAGCAATATAGCAAGTACATTGGGAAATAACGACTTCTATTCGGTAACAATGCGTGAAAATTACAAATGCACAGACGCCGTTACAAGCGAAACATATTTTGACAATCTTTCAATAACAAGACTGTACAGCATAGAATCCGCTCCGAACGGATATACATATGCTCCCGAAGGCAGCGTATTCGGACAGAATGTTTCGGGATTTATAAGAACAGCGGACGGTGCTTCGGCTGATTTTGTAAACGGAGTAGCCGTTCCTAACGGAATAAGCAAATATGTTGTAAATGCGGCAGGTGAAGCAGTTGATACATTCACCGCAGACGGAAGCTGTTCACTCGTGCTTGCGAACGGCGAGCGTGTGAGATCATATTCGCTGTCGGCAGTAAGCGGATACACCATATTAAATTCGGATAATCAGCCTGTTGATTCAAAGGATATGACCACCGGCAAATATACCGTAAGCTTTGCGGGAATGTATGACGGCGATGTTGTAATCGTTGCGGAAAAGAATGCGAATGGGACGATCGCATGGGTTGATTTCAGAACCGTTGCAGACGAAAAATGTGAGATAAACATAGATTACACGGAGGGACAGACGGTTGTTCCGTATGTATGGAATTCAATCGGAGGAATGGTTCCGACAATTAAAGTAAATTAAAAATTGAAACGGCACACTAAGCCGACGGATTACGCACTGATCCGTCGGCGGATGCAGCCAACGTTGCTTTATGAAAAGGAGGAAAGGCGATGAGCCTGATCAATTTTGAAAGAATAAAAAAAGAACCCTTAAAGCAGGATTGGGTAAAGCTTGCGGAGGAGATAGACGAGGCGGATTTTAAGCGTGCGCTTGACTATGCTGTCGGAGTTGTAGAAAAAAACCTTGACAAATTCACCGAAAAATTCCCCTCATCCGGCGGAGTGAACGGCGAATATCAGCCGACAAACAATGCAGATCCATTTCTGTATTCAGATTGGACAAGCTCTTTTTGGACGGGTATGATATGGCTGTGCTATGAGCTTACCGGTGACGAAAAGTATAAAAATGTAGGACTTATCCACTCAAAGAGCTTCCGTGAGCGTTACGAAACCAATGATATTTTGGATCATCACGACATAGGCTTTTTGTACATACTGTCATGCGTTGCGGCATACAAAGCAACCGGCGACGAATTTTCAAGGGAAACTGCGCTACTTGCCGCAAAAAAGCTTGCGTCACGCTTTAGGGATAAGGCGGGCATAATTCAGGTAAGGGGTCTGCTTGACGATGAAAGTCATGAATGTACCGGTGAATATATAATCGACTGCTGTCTGAACGTTCCCCTGCTTTACTGGGCTGCCCGGATAACAGGCGACAAAAAGTATTACGATATGGCATACAGCCATATAAGAAACGTTGCCGATTACATGGTAAAGGACGATGCGTCAACGCATCAGAATTTCCGCAAGGACATACATACCGGCGAGCCTATCGAGGGTTGGACAGGTCAGGGTGACGGCAACCCCGACGGCTGTTGGGCAAGAGGTCAGGCATGGGCAATCTACGGTATGCCTATAAGCTATACCTACACCGGCGACAGCGGTCTGCTTGAGGTTGCCAAGCGTGTATCGAATTATTTCCTTAACCGTCTGCAAAGCGACAACTGCCCCAACTGGGATTTCCTTTACAAAAAGGACAGCGATCAGCGTGATACCTCCTCGGCTGCGATAGCAGCGTGCGGTATGCTTGAGCTTGCAAAGCAGCTTCCCGTCTATGACGAGGACAGAAAGGTCTACGAGGCAGCCGCCAAGGTATTGATTCACGATTTGATCAAGAATTATATGTACACTCCCGAAGAAAGCGAAACGGCGGTTTTAAAAGCGGGAGTATATGCGTATAAGCTGGATTTGTGCGTAAACGAGCCTGTTATATGGGGTGATTATTACTTCATGGAGGCATTGGTAAGGCTCCTCCATTACTACCGAATGTATTGGTAAGGAAAATAAGCGGCGCATCTTGCCCTTTATCGGAGCTTGAAGTATCAGCATACGTCGGCGCTCCTCAAAAGAGCAATCTGCTTGCTTCTTTTCCTTACCAATGACATAGGAAAATAAGCGGCGCATCTTGCCCTTTATCGGAGCTTGAAGTATCAACATACGTCTGCGCTCCTCAAAAGAGCAATCTGCTTGCTTCTTTTCCTTACCAACGACATAGGAAAATAAGCGGCGCATCTTGCTCTTTATCGGAGCTTGAAGTATCGGCATACGTCTGCGCAAATTCAAAAACAATTTCAAATTCCGCAGGCTTGTTACCGTTGTGGAAGAATTTGTGATGTTTCAGATTAAGTTTCGGCGAGTTCCCGAACGAAGTGAGGGGTGTCTGAGCCGAGGCTTAATCGGAAATATCTCAAATTCGTTACCTTTACAATCAGCGGCGTATTATTAAAAGACGGAGAATGTTATGATTAATAAACAGCTTGCCGCAGCGAGGGCGGCAATATTAAACAGTATATCGGGCAGCTACGCATATACCGAGCAGTGCGATATTGATGCGGATAAATATATTTCGGAAATGCTTTGCCCTAAAAAGCCGACTGATTCGCTTTGGGAGGACATAGGAGGCATGAGTGTAAACTCTGCCTCGATTACGGCGGTATACAGGCGAATATATGCGATAACGCTTGCGTACCGGCATAAGGAAAGCCGCCATTATCACAGCGAAAAAGCACTTGATGCCGTAAGAGCATCAATCAAAACCGCCGGCAGACTGTGGTATAACAGACATACGGAGATGTACGGGAATTGGTGGCATTTTCTTATCGGAGTGCCGTCGCAGCTTTGTAAAATTCTTGCTGTCATATGGGATAAAATAAACGATGACGAGCGTGAGGAATATGCTGCGGCGCTTGAAAGATTCTGCTTGTATCAGGCGTACTGCGGGGTTGAGCCGAAGCTCGGCGAGGCTCAGGCGGGAGCAAATCTCGTAAATATTTCAAATTATGATTACATAATGGGCGTGCTTACGGGAAATGAGCAAAAAATCGAAAAGGCGGTAGGCTTGTTTTATACTGTATTTGATTACAAAGAGGAAAACAGCGGCCTTGACGGCTTTTACCGTGACGGGAGTTTTTTGCAGCACGGAGTGCCGTACAACGGCAGCTACGGCAGAGAATTTCTTAACGGTATAGTGGATATGGCGGAGAGTCTGCACGGAACAAAATGGGGATTTAGAGAGGAGCATTTTGAACGCATTAACGAGTGGATAGACAAAGGGTATCTGCCGTTTGTGTTCAAGGGCAGCATGATGGATATTGTCAACGGACGTGCGATTGTGAGGAACAATACCGACAAAAAGCACGGCTATCAGGTTGGCAGAACGATTTTGCATTATGCGCAGCTGCTCTCCGATGAAACCCGCCGCCGCAGATACTGCGAAACGGTAAAGTATTGGTTTTTAAAATCTTCTCCTACAAACGGAATTACGTGGAAAACGGATTGTGACGAACTTTCGGCGAAAATTATTTTAAATGGTAAATATGATATGATGGATCACACGCCGACCGGGATGTACGTATTTCCGAACATGGAGCGTGCCGCCTACAGACCGTGTGCGGACTGGGCGGCCGGCTTCGCCGTGTATTCAAGCCGTATACCTACCTATGAATTGACGAACGGAGAGAATAAAAAGGGTTGGTATACCGGCAGCGGAGCAGTGTATATTTACAACAGTGATGATGCGCATTATGCACGTGATTACTGGCTTGCGGCGGATATGTACAGTATCCCCGGAACAACCGTCGATTCTGCGGTGAGGTATTATGACGGTGAGGGCAGTCATTATCAAGACGGCGATTTTGAGGGGAAGTCCTCAAAGCCGTTTGCCGGAGGGCTTTCGGACGGAGAATGCGGAGTAATGACAATGGAGCTTGAGGCGGTAAAGGTCGGAGCGGCATCGGATCTTACCGCAAGGAAGTCGTATTTTGCTTTCCCGGAGGGGATTATGTGCATAGGCAGTGATATCAGCGGCGGGAACGGAGAGGTGTATACCTGCGTGGAAAATAGAGCCGCAGATGATTTTGAGCTTACGGCAGACGGAAAAAGCGTTAATGCGGACGGATCGGTTATAAATGCACGCCGCATATACCTGTCGGGAAGCTGCGGACGTATAGGCTGGTATTTCCCGGAGGGCGGTTCTGTTGAAGTTAAAAGCTCTGTAAGAACGGCAAGTCCGTCGGAGGTTAGACACGACAGCAATTTGCCCGATGTGACAAAAAGGTATCTGACGCTTAAACTAAAGCACGGATGCAGACCCGAAGATGCTTCATATGAATACATGATAATGCCGGAAATCACCGATGAGCGGTTGACGGAGTATTCCGCAGAGCCAAGTATCAGTGTTTTAAGCAAAGGAAAAGGTATTCATGCCGTGTACAGCACCTCGCTGAAAAAGACCGCTGCGGTATTTTTTGAAAGAGGAGAAGTAAACGGACTTGAGTGCAGCGGTGCGGCGATAGTCATAGCCGAGGACAACGGCTCTGTATCGCTTGCCGACCCGTCAAGGCTGTCCGAGGAAATAACGGTGATTATTGATGGAAATATAAAATACGAGGATAATAATGACGCCGTTGTTTCGTATGACGGGAATAAAACGATTATTAAATTCATAACAAAAAATAAAAACGGTAAGTCAATAAAAATCAATGCAAAGTCAAGCAAATAAAGGAGCCGAGGCTCCTTTATTTGTTTTCGGAAGCGGAAGTTTTTGAGGGCTTGACAGCGGGCAGTGTTACGGTGAATTCCGTGTATTCACCCTCACGTGAGCTTACTTCTATTTTACCGCCGAAGCTTTCGGTCAGAGCCTTTGCAATGGCAAGTCCGAGACCGTAGCCGCCGCTTTCCCTTGCACGTGATTTATCCGAACGGTAAAATCTTTCAAATAAATGCTTCATATCCTCCTTGTCTATTCCCTCACCGGTGTTGCGGACGGTAAGGACGGCGTCCTTGTCTGCGGTTAGGCTTACGTATATGCTGCCGCCGGAGGGGGTATATTTTATTGCGTTGTCAAGCAGTATCATAACAAGCTGCTTTAAGCCGTCCGGCGATGCTTTGACGGTGATGTTCTCATCTATACTATCATCAATGACAATCCCCTTTTCAAAGGCGGTTGCGTCCATTGCCAGCAGAACGCTCTCTGCTGCGTCTGAAAACAGCGTTTCACCGAACATGACGCTGCCGTCGTGGTCAAGCCGTGCGAGATAGAGCAGGTCGTTAGTCAGCTTTGCCATTCTCTCTGTTTCGTTTTTGATATAAAGCAGCCATTTTTTTTCTTCATCTATGGTTGAGGACGGATGCGAAAGCAAAACGTCCAGATTTGTGTTGATGGTTGTCAGCGGGGTTTTAAGCTCGTGGGACGCATCGGCAACGAATCGGCGCTGCTTTTCGTAGCTTTCGGCAATTGGACGTATTGACCTGTTCGCATTTATAAGACTTATCAAAAACGCAAGCCCAATTGCCGCAATTCCCACAGCTATCAAAATCAGCAGAAGTTTGCGTACAACGGCAAGCTCCGCATTAAACTCGCCGAGAACCACCGCATATCCGCTGCGGAACGGCTTTGTTCTGTAAATAAGCTCGGTACCGCCTATGGTGATGCGCCCTTTATCCTTGCCGCTTTTTGCGATTTCGGGCAGCTTTTCGTTGATTTGCTCCAAGATTTCCTCGTCCGTAGGCTTCATTGTGAAATTCTGTGAGGTTATATTTCCCTCGCTGTCGATTATATACCTGAATATCGATGAAAACGGAGCCTCAATACGGGGCTTTTCGTGCGGAGAATTGTTCCTGCGCGGAGTATTCTCCTGCGGCATATCCGCCGAATCGGAATTTTTCGGCGAGGTGTGCAGGTGATCTATGGTAATATCGAGAGCGGTGTTGAGAGCTCGCTCTATATCTCGGCTGACGTTTCTGAACGACATGGTATATATAACAGAAAAGCTGCCGGCGATAAGAGCCGTTATAATAAGCATATTTATAAGCAGCAGCTTGTTTCGCAGTTTATTAAACATAATTAAATCCTTTCACAAAATTCAGCTTAAAAGAGATAAGTGGTTTTATTTAATGACTGCTGAACAATTATGAAACGCAGCCGCATAGCGGCTTAAAAGCGTTTCATAATTGTTCAGGTGTAAGGTTTTTTCATAAATATGAAAAAATCCTTGCACCCCAAATAAATATTTTGCTCTCAAAATATTT
>JAXDRV010000060.1:0-5729 GCA_034090805.1 Clostridia bacterium | reverse complement strand
TCGTCTGTAGGACTGTATGCCGAGAAGCTGTAATGCCCGATTCCCAAATCGGTAAAATCAAATTTTGCTCTGCCGCCTCTTGCTTTTGCATAGCCTTTTTTGACTATTGTATTATAAAAGTCGCGAACCTCGTAGCGAATCAAGCTGTAGTCCGTTGATATTTCAAATGCAGCCGGTTCCGTTGTATAATATACATTTCCTAATTTATTTTGTATAATCTTTGTAGGTTGAATTCCCTGCTTCCGCTTTGGCTCACCGAGAGCAAGCAGTGCATTCGTGACAAGCTTCGCCGCCTCGCCTCTGGTCAGCGCCGCTGTCGGAGAAATCGTATTCGCTTTCGAAACCAAAGGGATACGATGTTCCATCGCCTTATCCATTGACGCCCTTGCCCAATCCGAAACGCTGTTATAATCCGTAGGGACAACTTCAACACCGCTAATCATACTCTCACCGGTGACAGTCTCATACGCCTCCACAATCATCTTTACCGCTTCTTCGTGGGTAACGCTGTCATTCGGCGCAAAAATACCGTCGCTCTTACCGTTTAAAATACCCGCTTTTTGCAGTCTGCCCAGTGCTTTTTCGTAATAAGCGCCTGCCGGCACATCGGTAAAATCATGCTGTCCTTCATCGCCAATATCAAACGCCGCCTCTAACATGACCGCAAACTCAGCACGCGTCAAAAGCTCCTTTGGTGCAAAATTTCCGTTTCCATCTCCCTTGACAACTCCCGAATCCGTCAAAAATGCAATTTCTTCGCCATATGGATAATCCTCAGGCACGTCGTTGTAGGCAATAGCGGGAACTGAAGCCAATATCAGACCAAATGCCAGTATACTCGCTGTTATTTTCTTTAATGCCTTCATAGAAAGCCCTCCTCACCTCAATTATAAATTACTACGAATGGCGTCAAGCCGCCTAAGTCACCCGTAACTACCTCAGAGCAATCGTCTGAATATTCAAACGGAATGATTTCCGAAGCATCTACAGCTACAAGTTTTCCGCTCCACGAAATATATTTATAGACTTTGGCATTTGCAATGTTAAACACATACGCACTATCCATAATGGAATCTGTAACATTGACCGGCTTTTCGCCGGTAAGACGTATATGAGAAGTTCCATTCTGAAGTACATATCCGTGGAACATCTCATTAACTTCCATGTTGCAGTTTACAATTCCTTCTGTTCTGTCATCTCTGATATGCGGCAAATCGCTTGCCCACGTTCCGGTTTCCGCATCATATATAACTTTGGCTTTAACAATCATTTCGGCGGCATCAGTTGAAAAGCAAACAAAATCACCTTCGGATATCCGGTAGGTATTCGTATCGTCCTGCTTGACAGACGCCGCATCTGTTATGCTGCAGTTACTGTCGACAAACCTTGTTCGGGTACCGCCGCCATACGCATCAATATACGAAATTCTATACGCAGTTCCTCCATCGTCATCCATTGCATATATAACCTCCGTCACCAGACCGTAACGAATCGTTTGACCATCGGTGCTGTCCTCTGTTGCGTCATAATACTGTATCACAACATCGGCACAAAAATTATCACGTCCCACTGCCAATGCATCAACATAATAATATCTTCCGCTAACCCATTCAGACTCGGTAATAAAAAACTTGTCCTCGGCAGTATTCTGTCTCGGCAGCTTCATGAGCGTCGCCCACTGACCCGCAAAAAATTTTCTGCCAAAATTTTTATTCGCCCAATACATATACTGTATATCTGTTCCATACCCGCGAGTTGTATAATCGTTGTTATACGACCGCCAGATATACCGCAGACTCTGCTCGGATTCGCCCGCAGCTTCATTATAATATGTCGTGTCAATATTTGAAACCATGCCTTCGGAATTTAATAAATACCGTATCGGCTGATAAACGGATATTCCGGTTACTGATTCCAAAACATTTTTCGCTTCTTCTGCAGTTTTTGTACGGTAATTATCTATTACCACACGATCGATTGCCTCATAAGCCTTCATTTTTCCATCTCTGTCAAAGATTTTCATATAAAGTCTCTCAGGAAATGAATCCTCCAGTATCCCCGCCGACTTTAATATCCCAATCTTATATCCGCTCATATCTACAGAGGAAATGTCCGCCACCTTTCCCCATGAGTCCAAAGCAACAGACACCGGCGTATTTAGATTGGGGCGTTTAGCCTTTGAATCACGATAGTTTTTAGCAACATAATATGTAGTGCCATCAATCTTTATGTACTCATCCCTTGTGCCTTCTCCGCCTCTTTCGGATATATTTCCGCTTATCTTTTGATTGCTCCGGATAACTTCTATTCTCTTTGAACCCAAGCTTGCGGCAACTGTCAGAACATCGCCAATCTTAAGACTTTCAAAATTAATAATATTTCCATTTGTTTCTGTAAACTTAATGCTGCTGTCGTCACCAAGCAGGTCAAGCTTCCTGTTATTATCCAGTTTATCGTAAACGATTTGTTTGTCTTTATCTATCGCTCCTACCACATAATTTTCATAGGCTGTTACAATCACTACCGAATTTACGTCTTCAAAATTTACTTTATTAATCAACACGTTTCCACATTCGATATTCAGTGCCTTGTCGCGGTTTTCGTAGCTCACCGCTTCACCGTTATAAATTATATCGGCAGAAGGAGAAATATCGTACTTTTTGCTTCTGTTCCCGTTGTTGACGGTTAAAACATTGTCTTTATATCTCACAATGTCCTCTGCATCTATACTTGTAATTTCGTTTTTTCCGTGCAGTGGAATAACCGATACCAATTCATTTTCCGGTGTGTTATTTCCGCCGTAATAATAGCCCTTGACTGCATATCCCAGAAATTCGACAGCGTTTACTTTGCCGATACTGTAGATTTCGTTTCCTATTCTTACACTTTTCTCACCGATTGAGCTAACAGAAATACTTGCCGTACCGTTTTCAAAATTATACAAGATTCCTTGCGTTACATATATATCGCGCCATGCACTCAGCGGCGTCTTTCCGGCACTATTTGTATATTCAATTTTTTCTGAAGAATAGTCCTTGGGTTCAAGGATACTGACCTCAAGCGCAGAAAACAGCAAGTGAATTACATCGCCGTATGTCAAAGCGTCTCTGTCTGATTTCCCTGCAAGTTTTATGCCTATCTGCATAGCAACATTGATATATCCGTAGGCGTTGCTTCCTTTTGCGCTGACATAAGGTTCATAACCAAGCGCCTTGACTAATGCCGTAGCCGTATCAGCATATGTAACGACGCTTCCCGGGAAGAAATTCTTCTTGTCATCAAGAGACATATACCCCCTATCCAGCATCAGTCTGATTGACGGAGCATATATATACTCATCTTCTACATCCGCTACATCCTTCATATTAACTGCCGTATCTGCATTGACATTCAGGAACTTCTCAAATACCCCTGCGAATTCCGCTCTCGACATATTCTGTTCGATTTGCATATCTGTATCAATGATGCCTAAATCATACAGAACGCGAGCCTCATATTGTATATAGTCATCATTCGTATTTTTTTCCGTTTCCGCATATACACCAAATGTAAAATTTGCCGCAAACCACATGACTGTCAATATGCAAGAAACTATTTTGTTGATTTTTTTCATAACTACTCCTCCTGTGCTAATCTATTCCGCTATCTGCACGGCTTTGTACAGAAGTTTTGCCGCCTCTGCTCGCGTCGCGGCGTTGCTTGGTCGAAATGTATTATCTTCATATCCGGCAATGATATTTAAATACCGCATCGCATTTACCGCCTCTTTTGCATAGTCTGAAACAGCATCGTTGTCAATAAATGCATCCGCACTTCCGTTTTCTGCTTTACTCTTAATACCGTTCCACAAAATAACTGCGATGTCCTGACGTGATATATTCTCGCCCACACCAAAGGTTCCGTTTCCAAGACCGTTCACAAGACCGCTTCCCACAGCCCTGCCAACATACTCTTTGTACCAAGCATCATCTCTTACGTCAGTAAAATCACAGCTTGTGTCCTCTGCTGTAATATTTAGCGCCAGCACAACCATCTTCACAAATTCTTCTCTCGTTACCGTATCGTTCGGCGCAAAGATTTTCTCCGCTTTTCCGTTGATAATGCCTCGTTTTGCCAATTCCTCGATGCTGTCTTTTGCCCACGAAACACCTCCAATGTCATTGAATGCCGAAGAACTCCCATACGGCTCATTTGGCATTGTAATACCACTATTCGGAGTTTTAGATGCTCCGCCCGTAGACATTATCCCACCGCCGTTTCCTGGTGTTACGTTAGAGCTATATTTCTCAGAGGTGCTGCTTACGATTTTCTCCAAAGATTCCTTTGTAACATCTTTTCCTGACAGGCTTGTTATGATTTCGGAGCAAACCTTCAGCTGCTTTTCATTTGAAAGCGCCGTATATTTTGAAATATTCGCCTCTAAAGCGTCCGCGCATTGCGGAAGCACGTCATACAATTCATCATACCCGCGAAGCGTCGCAAGTCTGACCCGTACCGTTTCCAATCCGAACGCTGTATCAACTGCCGTAGGACTTCCGTAATCTGCTTTTGCAAGATTTGTATAAACATTTTTTTGACTGTCTGCACTTAAACCCTCAAAAATCTGATACGATTTTCCGTTTTTATATGTAAAGTATTTTTTGTATTTTTCCAATACCTCTGCAATATTACTCCCGTCAGCAACGTTCACACATTCAACAGCAAGGTTCTCATTGAATACTTTCTCAAGCAGCTCGTATCCGGCAAATACCCCATTCGGCTGTTTATCACGTTCGTTTAATATTCTCAGTGCCATTGCATCGCAATTTTTCTCAGGCAGCATTTCAAATGTGTCACAATCCAAACCAAGAATTCCCACACAATTTTTCAGTACATCCGAAATATCATTAGAACCGGCGCTGTTCATCATCTCCATTGCAGTTTCAAACTCACTGTTCGTCGCCGCAACAATACTGCGCTGTTCAATTTCCCCGTTTATTCCCGTCCGAACGCGGATGACGTGTCGTTCTGAGTCTGCCGGAAATCCAAAGCTGAATTGCCATGATCCATCATCTATGCTCAGTGTTTCATCTGCATGCACCAGCATATTGAATCGTTCTTCAGCGTCGGCGGAATCAAACTGTCCGGCAGTCACCCCGCTCGTTAGCACCTCTAAAGATATTGACTGCATTTTTGAATCTGCGCTACCTTCAACAGTCAGAATTTCATTTTTTGTGTCGTATTTTACAGTTTGCACAGATGCTTCCGCCGCAAAACCAACGCTGCATACCAACACGAACACTGTCACAACAGCAATTAAATACCGTTTCATCAAGTTTCCTCCTTAACTTTACTCTTATTGTTTCACTGTGTACCCACCTTCAATATAGATAGGTGCTGAAGATAATTCTAATGTAATATCCTCTCCCGCCGATGCGATTTTTAAAGTTTTTCCCTCGATGTTTTTCACCACTACGCTTTCGTTTGCCGTAAGGGTAATGCTCTTGGAAGGCTTTTCCTCACTTCCGTCAAGCACTGCGTAATACGCAATAGCAGTCTTGCCGCCGGCGCCTTCAAAATGATAATGATACACCGCACCTACTCCGTCGTCTGCTTTATCAACCCTTACAAAGCTCTTGTTCGCAAGCTCTCTGGTAATATTGGCATAAGCAACATAGCTTCTCTTGGGCGTATGCGCTCCGTATGTTCGGTCAAATCCATTTCTAATCAACCCATAATTATACTCGCCG
>JAXDRV010000059.1:0-56252 GCA_034090805.1 Clostridia bacterium | reverse complement strand
AACGTAAACGTCACGGGTGTGAATGCAAGCGACAAATATATTGTTGTCGGAATGAGTGACGGGACTATGTATTACACCAACAATGCACCTATAACGAGCGACACCGTCTGGACGGAGATTAAGCCTTTTGCCGGAGCATCGGCAGGGACAGAGCCGGTCAAGAATTTTGCTTTTTCAAGTGACAGCGAGTTTGTTGCACTCGGCACAACTCAAATTTACAAGGGCAGTATTGACGGATACTGCAATGTAAGCGAATATAATACTCTGCCGCAGATAAGCACACCTGATTTTTCGCAAGAGGTAATATCGCAGAATGACGGCTATCATGCAAAGATCGCCTCGTTTGAGATTACACAGGCAAACGATAAAATAAAGGGCGTTAAGGTAACGGTAAACGGCGAATCGCAGACAAAGAGCCTGGCGAACGTTGACGCAACGATGAAATTCGGTATAATTTTAATTTCGGATAATGCGGAAAAGCTTGATAACGCACAGGTAAGCGTTCAAATGCTGACGGAATAAAGCGGGATTTTATGAGAGGAGCATGATGTGAAATGAAAACGAATTATACAGAACCGAGCATTGAAATAAGAAAATTCAAAACAGAGAATATAGCCGCGGAATCTGCGATTGTAAACAGTCTTACATATCAGCAGGCGGCTGATGAGCTGACAAAAACTCAGGGTGTAACAGCCGAAAGCGTGTTTGCGTTTAAGCTGTAAAAAATGAAGCAAACATCCGTATTGTGCATAATGCGTCTGTTTTTGTTTTGGGGAAATGCTTGCTTTATATCATAATTTTAAGTAATTGTAAAATGCCGGTTTTGAATTTGAGAGTATTTTTGAATTTTCAAGCATCCCTTAAGGTGACTCGTTCGAACACACTCACAAGCACTTTCAAATTCCGAGGAAAGCTTGAGTTTTACAATCGCCTAATCATAATATTATAACGTCAAGGGTCGTCCGGTAGAGATTTTAAAAATATCAATAAAAAACAAAAACAGGTTAATATATTAACAAAAAGTAAATTTTTTATTCTTGCGGCGGCAGTTTGCAGGTGGTAAAATATAAGCATAGAATAGGAGAGGAAAGGAAGAGTTGTTCAATGAGCAAGCTAAAAACAAAATCACAGACAAGAAAAAAGAGCAGGCTTAAGGACTTCAGAGACAATGCGGAGCTGTCGGTACTGTTGGTTCCGGGAATAATTCTGCTTACGGTTTTTGCATACATACCGATGTTCGGAATTATAATAGCCTTTAAGGACTACAGAAACAACCTTGGTATTTTCGGCAGCAAATGGGTGGGGCTTGAAAATTTCAAGTTTTTCTTCACCTCGCAGGACGCATGGAGGATAGGGCGCAACACCGTGGGTTACGGATTGCTGTTCATAGTTCTCGGTATCATTTCGGCGGTGTTCGTTGCGATATTGCTTTATGAAATAAAGAACAGGATTGCGCTGAAATTTTATCAGACGAGCATGATTCTGCCGCACTTCCTGTCATGGGTAATTGTCGGATATATAACCTACATACTTCTTGAGCCGAACATGGGTGTTTTAAATAGAATGATAAAGGCTCTGGGCGGAGAGGGACTGCAATGGTACTCCGAGCCGAAATATTGGGTGTTCATACTGCCGATAGTCAACCTGTGGAAGAATATAGGTTTAAAATGTATCATGTATTATGCGGCGCTGATGGGAATTGACGAGCAGCTGTTTGAGGCGGCGGAGATAGACGGAGCAAGCAGGTTTAAGCAGATTATATACATCACGATACCATCGCTTGTGCCGCTCATGACGATACTGACGATACTTGACGTTGGACATATTATAAAGGGTGATTTCGGATTGTTCTATACAATACCGAGGGACGTCGGACTGCTTTATCCCACAACGGATATTATCGACACATACGTGTACCGAGGCTTAAGAACCGGTGACGATATAGGAATTACGACAGCTGTCGGACTGTTCCAGTCGGTTGTCGGACTGATAATGGTTGTCGGCACAAATCTTATCGTAAAGAAAATATCACCGGAAAATTCACTGTTCTGAGGGGGTCATATAAATGAAGAAAAAACACAGCGTATCGGGAGCGGTAATCAATCTTTTCTTTATTATCGGCTCACTTATGTTCATACTTCCGTTTGTGCTGATAATATCGGCATCGTTTACCGACGAAACGGCACTTTTGGAAAGCGGCTACGGACTGATACCGTCGCAGTTTTCGGTTGAGGCGTACAAATACGTTTTCAGAACACCTCAGCAGCTGATAGATTCGTATAAGATAACAATAATATATTCGCTTGCGGCGACATTCTTCGGAGTGGTGATAATGTCAATGATGGCATATCCGCTGTCAAAGCCGAATTACAAATATAAAAAGCCGGTTACGTTTTTTATATTTTTCACAATGCTGTTTTCGGGAGGCTTAATTCCGAGCTATGTATGGATGACGAGGTATCTGCATATGGGCGACACGATATGGGTTTACATTCTGCCGTTCCTTGTAAATGCCTTTCATGTAATAGTAATAAGAACATTTTTCCAGGGACTTCCGCAGTCAATGACGGAGGCGGCGAAAATAGACGGCGCAAGCGAGCTGCAAATCTTCTTTAAGATAGTTCTTCCTTTGTCAAAGCCCGTTATCGCAACAATATCGCTGCTTACGCTTTTGGCAAGATGGAACGACTGGAACACTGCGCTGATCTACATAAAATCAACGGAGCTGTATTCGTTGCAGTATCTGCTGCAGAAGATACTGCGTGAGGCAGAATTTGTTAAGAATATGGCAGACAGCGCACCTGTTGCGGGAATTGACCTTGATGTGTCAAATCTCCCGTCAACAACAATAAGATTTGCGATGTGTATGGTAGCTGCGGGGCCGATGCTTGTTGTGTTCCCGTTCTTCCAGAAATACTTTGCAAAGGGACTGACCGTGGGAGCGGTTAAAGGATAATCACAAACGAGTTTAAGGAAAGGAAGAAAGACATGAAAAAAGTAATTTTAATGATTTTATCATTGGCTATGATGTTTAGCGGAGCGATTGCGGTGCCCGTATCGGCGGCGGATTTTGCGATTGACAGCGGATATACATTCGTTGATATTGCGCATAACGGTGATACGTATGTTGCATTGGCGAAGGATGCAAGCTGGACAGGAGCAAAGCTTTATTGCTCGGAGGACGGCGGACTTACATGGACATCTGTAAGAAGCATTGGCAATGCACTTGTTTCCTCAAACAAGCCATCGCAGCAGCAGCTTGTATACTGGGCTGAGGCGGGAGTATTTGTTGTTCACTGTGCAACAACGACTCTGACTTCGACAGACGGTAAAACATGGATAGGAAATGCAGTTATACAAGGCGGATCAAATGAGGTAATAACAACCTCGGGAGGCTATCTGATAGGCGGCTTGTCAAATGCGGTTTCTGCGATAAAAACAACAGAAACAAACATGGCAAACAATCAGTTCAGCACATATCCCTCAAGTTATCCGTATACAATAGCGGCAAGTACCGTAAAGGACGGTCAAATATCTGTATTGCTTCATAATCAGAATAAATTGTGCAGCACAACGCTTAATACGGCAGACAACACATGGAGTACATCTGTTTTAAACAACAATACGGCAATTCCGTCAAGTCCGATCGAGATGATTTATAACGAACCCTCGGAGCAGTTTATGTCAATAGACGGAACGAGTGAGATTTTTGTTACAAAGGGTGTTGAGGGATTTGCTAAAATCTATGCGCCGGGTAACGTAACTGCAATAGCATCAAACAGCAGCTATATTGTGATAGGGACAGGCAGCGGCGAAATGTACTATACGGCAAATTCCGCAGACGGAATCAATGCTGATACGGAATGGACGCAGATTAGCACTAAGGACGGAACAACCGTATGCAGCGAGCCAGTAAGAAAAATTGAATTTTCAGGCAGTAATAAATTTATTGCACTGAGCAAGACACAAATCTATACATGCGATACAACGCAGTACTGCAACGTCAAAGAATACGTTGAAGAATATCTCGAAATCGGTTCGCCAGAGGTTACGGCGGCAAATCCGTTTGACGGTGTAAGGCTTATCGGCGGAACATACAGTCCGTCGCTTAACAAATATATTGTTTACGGTGATACAACAAAACCCGATGCAAACAATAAATATTGGGGTAAAATATTTATTTCATCAAACGGAACAGACTGGACGGAAACTTATACGGGATATACATTCTCAAAGAGAAATTTTAACGAGGATGGAAGTATAAAGAGCTATACAGAGGTTAGAAACGGCGCCGTATGGTGGGAGTCACAGGGACATTTTATCGTTTCTGCATCAACATCGGATCATTCAGGAGTATCGCTTGTATCAACAGACGGTATTAGTTGGAAAGCCATTCTTATGAAGGATAATAAAGACGCAGATGGCAACTTAGTACCCGAGCTTGATACAGATTTTAGACTTAATACCGACATAGTTGTATCGGGTGATAAGCTCTACACTACAAACAACGGCAGACAGTTCAGGACGTATACGGCATGGAATAGCGCATCAATGACATATTTTGGAGTTACAAATGTAAGCAAAGCATGGTACATGAATCAGATTGCTGTCAGTGATGATGCAGACCCGGCTGTTTTTATGGCTCAAAACGGAAACTGTGCAGTAAGAAATAACGATAGCAAAGCAGAAAATGAACTTGACAAATGGAAAGGAATAGACGCAGTAGCAAGCTCCGGAGCTGTAACGGACGCAGTATTCAGCAAAAACCTTAAAAAGTTCGTGGCAGTATCAACCGCAGGATACAGAACATCAATAGTAGGCAAGGACGGCACGTATGAGCAGGGTCCGGTAGTTACCGGAAACATTGTATGTTCAGCCATAGACACAAATGGCAGTGAGTTTATGTTTGCGGGCAAGGACGGATATGTATATACCGCTCCCGATACTGCCAACTTTAAGCTCGGAGAAGTTACCCTTTCAAAGGTTCCGGCTGCATCAAACGTAAAAAGTGCAAACACAATGCCCTTTACAAACGTATTCAAGGCAGGCGATAAATTTATCGCTACATCAACGGACGATACCGACAGTGATGTTATTTTCATGGCGAAAAATTCAGACGGCACATATGAATATGTAAAGGCAAGCGAATGTGCTGAAGCGTTGGGAGCAGAGGCAGGAAAAATGCTGAGCGTAAAAGTAAACGGAATCAACAAAACAAGCAGCGATTATACCTTCGACCTGATTTCGGCTGTTTACTCAAACGGAGTGCTTGTACAGGTTCAAAAGACCTCACATACAATTGAAGCAGGTGTTTCGGGTACTGTAAAGGATAACATCAAATTAAACGATGACATTCCGTCCGGCTCGGTAATGAAAGTATATATGTGGGACAGCGTATCGGGTATGAAGCCGAGAAAGGCGGCTGTCACCCCTTTCTGATAACGGACGGTCAGGCAATATACGTATCTCCCGATGGCGATGATTCGGCGGACGGAACGATGGATTCTCCCGTGAGAACTCTTGAACGTGCGGTTTCCGCTGCCAAAAGTCAAAATATAGTTGACATTTATATGAGAGATGGTGTATACTATATATCCCAAACAATTAATTTGTCGTATAAAGGGAAATGGTATGCACCGCTCAGGATAAGCGCATACAAAAATGAGAGCGTAACCTTAAACGGCGGCGTTGATATACCGCTTTCGTCCATGACGAGGGCGGACAGTGCCTTTACCGATAAAATTATCGACAAGCCGGCGGCGGGCAGCATTTTGCAGTATGACCTCAAGGCGGCGGGGATTACCGATTACGGCGAAATTTCCCGCAGAGGGCATCTGATAACCGAGGATAAGGAGGCTCAGGCAGAATTGAGCCTTGACGGTGAAATGCAGCGGCTTGCCGGCTGGCCGAACGATGATTTTAAAGGAATTGTGTCCGTAGATGAATACGGGAAAAGAAGCTTGAGAGGGATAGCGAACGGGTGCAGCTTTGAGGTGGATTATGACCGTCCGTCACAATGGAGTAGGCAGAGCGAGGCATGGCTTGCCGGAACTCTCGGCCCGAATTATGAATTTGACTATTATCCCGTAAGTAAATATGATGAAACGGAAAAAAGAGTTTATTTAAAAGAGGGAGCTGTTGAAAATTATTATACCAAGCCGTATTATCGGTTTGAGAATATCCCCGAGGAGCTTGACGCACCCGGCGAATATTACATAGACCGCGAAAACGGTATGCTGTATTTTTATCCGCCGGAAAAAGCGAGCAAAAATTCAGTCTTAACCGTTACGATGCCCACAAAAAATCAAAAGGAATACACTTCAAAAACTCCGGACGACTTAATGAGGCTTGAGGATTGTGAAAATATACACTTTGAAAACATTAACTTCAAGGGCGGCAGAGGCTCGGCGGTAACGGGAAAGAACAACAGCGGAATAACGTTTGAAAACTGCGAAATAAGCAGCTTCGGCGCAAACGGAATGCGCATGGACTACTCAAACGGCATAACGGTTCGCTCATGCAGCGTGCATGATGTCGGACAGGACGGAATGCAGTTTACAAACTGCGGCGATTATGCCGGGCTTGTTTCAAACAATATTATGATATGCAATAACGACATATACAATTTTGCAAGGCTCGAACGCAGCTATAAGGCGGGCATCAACCTTGGCTACAGATGCGTCGGAGCGACTGCCGCAAGGAATTACGTCCATGATGGACCGCATACGGGACTGATTTTTTACGGAGTGAACAACGACATATACGGCAACGAATTTGACAATCTTGTTACGGAGTTCAGCGACATGGACGCTGTTTATGCAAACAATTCCTGTTTCCCGTGGGAGCGTGGCAATAAAATTCACGGAAATTACTTCCACGATATAGGCAGAAGCTCCATGAACGGCATACATCAGATAAACGTCAGGGCAATCCGTTCCGACAACAAGGGCTGCGGACTGAACGTGTACGGAAATCTGTTCTATAAAATAGGCGATGGCAACAACAATAACATCGGAGCGGTAACGGCCGAGGGAACACGGAATAGGATAACACACAATCTGTTTGTGGATTGCAGTGCAACGTACATAAACGGTCAGGCGTACCGTGAGATTGCGGCTGCGGAGGACGGAACGCTCTATCCCGATACGGTGGAAAAAACGGACGCAAACGGACAAACCGTTACGGTTGACAACACCATAAACGGAGCGAAGGTATCGGAGCTTAAAAAGCAGATAAAAGAATATCTGCCTGTTTACGGACAGCAGTTTCCGGAGCTTTACCAATTCTTTAACGAGCATCCGAATATGTCAAAAACGAATGAATTTAAGGATAATATAGTCATCAATACGGCGTTTGCGTTAAGCACCGTAAACGGAGCGGTAAACGCTGAGGGCTTCCGAGGCTTGGAGCAGCTTACGGACGCAACGGGAAATTACGTCGGAACGTCCGACCCCGGCTTTAAATCCTACGAAAACGAGGATTTTGAGCTTTCGGCAGAGGCGCGGGCAATAGTTAATGGATTCCCGAATATTATGATGAGTAATTTCGGTACGATTAAGCAATAAATTCAGCACAGGAGGGAAATCGAGTGAAAAAAACAGCTTTAATGCTGGCGCTTGCACTGGCGGTTCAGACGGGTGCAGCGTCGGCGGCGGAGTATTCGGACGTCAGTGAGCATTGGGCGAACGGCGTTATAACTCAGCTTACCGCCAAGGGTATTATTGAGGGCGATAAAAATCAATTCAGACCCGACAGCTATATAAATGTGAATGAATTTCTAAAAATGACGCTCACGGCAATGAATACGGAGGTTTCACCGTCGGACGGCGACTGGTCAAGGCCGTATATAGAAAAAGCGCTTGAAAAGCATTTGATTTACTCCGATGAATTTGAACGATTTGACCGACCGATAACAAGGGGCGAGATTGCACGGATAAGCACACGTGCAATCGGTGCCGATGTTGTTAAGGGCAGCGAAAGGCAGCGGATAATATCCCGCATTTCGGATTATTACGATATTTATAACGACTACAAGGAATATATCCTTGCCGCATACGCAAACCGTCTGCTCTACGGCTACGAGGACAACACCTTCCGCAGCGTCGGGCGGACGACGAGAGCCGAGGCGTGTGTTATTATTGAAAGAATGATGTCGGCGGGCAATTTCATAAAGCCGGGAGATATTCCTCCGGAGTCGAAAAATTATTATTTCGTTTCCAACGACGGAAACGACTCCAGCGACGGTACTGAAAAAGCGCCGTTTAAGACAATAGAAAAGGCAAGGGATAAGGTGCGTGAGATAATCGCCGCAGGCGCATATCCCGATGGTGGAATAACCGTGTATTTAAGAGGCGGCGAGTATGAGATAACAAAGTCCGTAGAGCTTGGAGCGGGGGATTCGGGAACAAAGGAAAATCCCGTCACATATATGTCCTATCCCGGCGAAACGGCAAGGCTTACGGGCGGCAAAAAGCTTGATTACAAATCATTCAAGGCAATATCGGCAGATATGGCGGGTAAGCTTATCGATAAGACTGCGGCAAAGAAGATAGTTGAAATCGATCTTAACAAGCAGGGAATAACGGAGCTTGGCAGACTGTCGAGGAGAGGCTTTTTGATTGCGGAGGACAACGTGCTACCGCAGGCGGAGCTGTATATCGGCGGCAGCAGAATGCAGCTTTCAAGATGGCCCAACAGCGAATGGGTCGGAACAACTGAAATAGTCCGCAGCGGCGCAAGAAGCAAAAAGGGAGTTCTTGAGGGAGCCGTTTATAAGATTGACTATGATCGTCCGACAAAATGGAAAACGAATATAAACGAAATTTATACCGCAGGCGTTCTCGGACCTAATTATTTCTACGGATATTTCCCGGTGGAAAAGATTGAGCCGGGACAGATAACGCTTAAGGAAGGCTCGGTGACAAGCTACTATTCAAAGCATTTTATACGTTATGAAAACGTGTTTGAGGAGCTTGACGCACCGGGAGAGTATTACATAGACCGCACAAGCGGAATGTTGTATCTTTATCCGCCGGAGGGCTTCGGCGAAAATTCGGATATACGCATATCGCAGCTTGGCGAAAACATGATTACCGGCACAAACGCAAGCAATATCACGCTGAAAAATCTCAAGCTTGATACGATGCGTGCGGGAGCGGTGCGTATAAGCGGTACGGATAATTTCATAGTTGAAAACTGCGAGGTTTCGGGAACGGGTACGAACGGTATCTACCTTAACGGAACGAACTGCTCCGTAAGAAACAGCCTTGTGCATGACATAGGCTCAACGGGAATCAGCATGAACGGCGGCGATTATGAAAATGCGGTATCGAGCAATAACGAGGTAACGAATAATCACGTATACAAGGCGGCGCAGATTGAGCGTTCCTATCAGTCGGGTATTCTTGTGGGATATAAGGCTGTGGGAGTTAAGGTGAGCCACAACAAGGTTCACGATATGCCCCATGCGGCGATGATCGTATACGGACCAAACCACACGATAGAGTATAATGAGATATACGACGCAGTGAAGGAATTTCACGATATGGACGCAATTTATCTTAACGTGTATCAGTATCCGTGGGAGAGGAATGTTATTATAAGAAGAAACTATATTCACGATTTGGGGCATGAGATGTTTACCGAACGTCAGATGAACGTTGCGGGCATACGCTCCGATAACAACGGAAACGGACTTCAGGTTAAGGAAAATGTGTTCTGTAACATAGGCTATCAAAATGCAAACGGAATAAGAGGCGTATGCGCACAGGGTATCGAAAATGTTGTGACGAACAACATATTCATAGATACCTCAGGTACATACGAGGGAGCGCACACGTACAACCCGGACGCAAAGTGGAATCTTGAATCCGAAAGCGTAAAGGCGATATATGAGCAGTGGAAGCTGTACAGTCCGAAGTATTCGGAGCAGAATCCGGAGGTTGCGCACTTCTTTGACCATCATTTTGCGGCATATGCGAAAAATAATATATTCAAGGGGAATGTTATTGTAAATATCAAATTCCCGCTGGGACTGGCAAACGGAGCCGCCGCTAAGGACGGATATTATGCCGCCGAGCAGCTTGTGGATGCGTCGGATAATCTTGTAACCGAGAGCGATCCGGGCTTTGAGGATTATTCGGGCGGCAACTTTAAGCTGAAAAAGGACAGCGATGTTTACAGCCGTATAGACGGCTTCCCGGAGATTGATTTTGAGAATATGGGAAATTTAAGTGATGTACCCGTAGGTGTGTCCGATCAGAAAGGATGAGTGTAATTGAAAAGAATAACAGCGGCGCTTGTAACTGCGTTTATGCTTCTTAATATTATGATATGTCCCGTAATGGCGGAGGGACTTCTAACCGGAAATTATACCTTCATCGACACGTGCTACAGTCCGGATTTGGAGATGTATGCGGCGGTTGCGAAGGATTTGACAAACACAAATACACCGGCCAAGATATTCGTATCAACCAACGGCGAGGAATGGACAGTATCAAAGAGCTTTGACATCGGTTTGCACAGCGCAAACAAGGAAAACCATCAGACGATAGTATGGTGGGAAGCGGAGCAGAAATTTGTTGTCAGCATGAACAACAAGCTTTATACCTCGACTGACGGAAAAACATGGTCTGTTGCGCAGAACGATGAATTTAACAAGTCAAACAAAACAGTTGAAACAAACGGCACGCTGCTTGTTCTTTCAACAGGCTCAAGCGTAAGAATAGCAGAAAATCTTGTTGACAATCCGCTTGTGTATACAATAGACTCAAACGCCTACGGAAAAACAGTAGGTGTAACGGACACAGAGCCGTACAGAATTGCGATAACCGATATGTGGAAAACATGGCAGAAGGATATGGACGGAACGGCGAATGCACTTTCCGTAAAGCTCGGTGCACATCCGACTGATATGGCATACGTAAACTCCTTTGACGGCTGGATAGTCATTGATAACACAAATGTTTTGAAGGTTCTTGCAAAGGATACTGTAAAATACACGAATTTCTCGGTAATGAAGCTTTCAGACGGATATACGAATACGGATAAATTCACAGCGGCGGCTGCCGATAAAACAAATATTGCGGTAGGTACGGATGTCGGAAGGATTTATGTTGCGCCGAATGTACCCGAGGCTTTGACGATAGATGTTCAGTGGCAGATAGCACAGCCGGGCAACGGCGAGGCGAACACCGAGGAGGTGCGCTCGATAACGACCGTTGACGAAAACACTCTGCTTGCCGCAACAAAAACTAAGCTGTTTATGGTTATGAACACAGAGGACGGCTGGAAATATTACGATACGTCAAAATCGGAAATAAAGCTTGAAAACACGAGAATAGAGGTTCCGGAAAGCGGAACGAAAAGCGTAATGCTTGAGCCTGTCAATTACGACTACAGAGGTGAGCTGTCTTCAGATGAGGTGGTAAGCTTTGAGGCTGTTACGGCTCTTCCGAGCGGAATAACAGCGGATTTCATGGAAACAAGCGCAGAGCTGACGATTGACAGCAGCGTTGAGGGCGGTCATGAGCTTGTATGGAGAGCAAAAACCGCTAAGGGTAAGACTACGGATTTTACGGTTACAATAGTAAATGAAGTCGGTGTTGAAATTCACGGACTTGATAAAATAGCCGTTCCGAGAGCGGGCGAGCCAAACGAGGAATGTGAGTACAGAGCCGTTGTAATGGGAACTGACGGAACGGAAATGGACAGAAAAGCAAATCTCAGAATGGTTGAAATGCCCGATGGCATAAGCTTTGATGCCGAAACAGGAATATTTACAATTACGCCTGAGGCTCAGGAGGGTGATATTGTTCTTGAGGCATATTCAAACACAAATCCCGACACTAAGGTTAGCAAAACTGTAAGAGTATCACTCAGAAGACCTACGGTAGCAACCATAACGGGAGGCAAGAGCGAGATTTACATTCCCGACCTTGACAAAACGGAGGAAACATACACAGCAACGCTTTTTGACCAGACGGAAAGGGAAATGCCCGGCGAGCCGATTGTATGGAGCATTGCGGCAAAGAATATAGAGAACATTTCAAATATTGCAATAGATCCCGCAAGCGGAATGCTTTCGATAACAAACAGTGCCGTAAACGGTACAATCACGGTAAGAGCAGCGGCGGCTGCCGATGAAACGGTATACGATGAAAAGGACGTTACGCTGCTGTATACGGATTTAAGAAAAGCCAAGGAGGACGCAGCGGCTGTCAAGCTTGATACTGAAACACCGGTAACGGAGAAAATGACGCTGCCGTTAAAGGGAGCGTTCGGCAGTGATCTTATATGGAGCAGCGCAGATGAAAAGCTGATAAAGTCGGACGGAACGGTCACAAGACCGTACAGAGAGGACAAAAAGGTAAAGCTTACCGTTGTTGCAAGCATGAACGGAAAGCGTGTTGACAAAAGTTTTGAGATTACGGTTAAAAAAGCCGATACGATAGTAAAGAACGGCGACTTTTCAAGCGGCACAACGGACGGCTGGAGAGCAGAGGACGGAACAACGCTTGCGATTATCCAAGAGGACGGCGCAAATGCCATGAGTGTAACGGGCAGCGGTGCATATATCATGCAGGTTATGACAAACGACAGCAGCTTTGCCTTTGAGCTTACCGCAAAGGCACCTGTCGGCAGTGAGCTGAAAATAATTTCAAAGGAAAACGGCGAAATTGCGTCCATGACATCAACGGGAGGCAGAGACGTTCTCAAGGGAACGGTTGACTACAGACGTGAAAAGGATACCTTTGAGGATATGATAACCGTTCGGAGCGGCAGCGGCGAAATGGTTGTGTATGAGCTTAAGATATACGAAATAACCTTGGAATTAAGCAAAATTTCCGAGGCGGTAAATAAAGCCGCATACAGCGGCAGTGCTGCGGATATTGAAAATGCAAAAGCTTTGCTTGCGGAGTTTTACGATCTTCCGGTAAGGAAGGAGCTTGAGGATAAGCTGAGCAGCATTAAGCCTGCGGCAACACCCCGTCCGGGAGGCGGCGGCTCAAGTGGCGGCGGTGGAGGCGGAGGAACGGCTCCGTCGAATGCCGGCTCAAATATTAACAATATCCCCGCACCGCAAAAGCCTGCGGATAATTATCCGGATCAGCTTGATACGTATCTGCTTAATTTTAAGGATATGAAAAACCACTGGGCAAGAGAGGACGTTGAGTACATGGGTACGCTCAAGCTGATAAGCGGTGACGGAAACGGCAGCTTCAATCCCGACAGCAGTATAACGAGAGCCGAATTTGCGGCGCTTGTGACGAGAGTTATGGGACTTGAGGAAACGCAGTACGAAAACAGCTTCTTTGACGTGGTTGAGGACGACTGGTACTCGGGATATGTTCAGACGGTGCGCAGCAACGATTTTATGAACGGATATGACGGACTGTTTAATCCGAACAAGGCTATCTCAAGAGAGGAAATAGCAAAGGTTATCGTTGCGGCATACAACAGCAAAACAAGCACAGAGCTTGAAAAGGGCAGGTCGCTGTACTTTAACGATCTGGAGGACATAAGCTACTGGGCATACGACTATATCGCAGAGGCGCAGGAGCTTGGATTTATAACGGGAGTGACGCAGGAGCTTTTCGCACCTAAAAATCCGGCAACAAGAGCACAGGCGGCGGTTATGCTCAGACGTGTATATGATAAGCTTAATCCCACCGAATAAAAAGCTTGCGAAAGGAGAGAAATAAGCGTGAAAAAGATAATAAGCTTTTGTCTTATAGCTGCCTGTATGATGTTCTGCGCAAGCACCTTTGCGCAGGACGGCATAAGTGACAGGCAAAGAGAAGCGGTTTCGCTTATGAACGACCTCGGAATTTTTGAGGGTATTGCGGAGGAAAACGCACAGGATACAGTCACAAGAGGCAATTACGCAAAGATAATAGTAAAGGTTCTGGGAGGAGAAAATCTGAGCGAAACGCCGAAGCGCATATATACGGACGTTTTGCCGGAGCATGACGCTGCGGCAAGCATCGAGTACCTTTACAACAGAGGAATAATGCTCGGCTACGATAATGCGGAGTTCAGACCCGATTCGGTCATAACGCTTGAAGAAGCGGTAAAGACTATCGTTTCGGTCATGGGATATTCAAAGCTTGCGGAGCAGCAGGGCGGGTATCCCGACGGCTACTATAAAGCAGCAATGAACAACGGACTGTTAAACGGCACAACCGGAGAGCGGCTTCAGGAGGTATCGTTTGCGGACACGGCAGTTATAATAAGCAATCTTCTCGAGAGTAAAAATTATCAGGTTGTAAACGGATATAAAAACGGCTACCCCGTAATAGAGCAGCCGGGGGATAAGGATTATATGGGGTACACGCTCGACCTTTACAAATACACCGGTATAGTTGAGGCGTGCGGAGATACGGCACTGTCGGACGCATCGACCGAAATGAAAGAAGGCACGTGCAAAATCGGCGGCGAGGTATTCGACTGCGGCTCGGCGGATATGTCGCAGTATCTCGGAATGAAGGTTAAGGTATATTACAAAAGCGACGATTACGGAGCGCACATACTTCACATCACAGTTGACGGAGCAAACACCGTGCTTGACGTAAGCTCCGACGATATTTCCGAAAAATCGACAAAGACGGTTTTTCAGTATACCGAAAACCAAAAAACAAAAAGAGTTACGATTTCCGATACCGCAATAGTAATATACAACGGAAAGCGTCTTGACGTTGTGGCAGATAAAGACATTATTTCCGTAAACGGAGGTGTGCGTTTGATAAGCAATGACGGTGACGGTAAATATGATGTTATTATCGTGCGTGAGTACGAAACATTTATCGTTGACAAAGCTGTCGCAACCGATTCCCTGCTTACGTTTAAGTACGGCAAGGGTTCGCTTGACCTTGAAGAGGGCGGCGGAATAAGGGCAAAATATTACACAGACGGCGCAGAAACCGATTTCTCGTCAATAACCGGCGGCAGCGTGGTGTCCGTGGCAATAAGCCGCAATAAGAGCGGAGATGTGCTTGCGGAGGTGCTTATCTCGAACAACAAGGTTACGGGAACTGCATCAAATTACGAAAACAACGGCGCAAAGAGCAAGGTTGTGCTTGAGGACGGCAGCGAATACACGTTGACATATGACTACATAAACCGCCTTGACGAGGGACAGAGCGAAACATACGCCCCGATGCTCGGCAGCGAGGGTGAATTTTATATCGACAGCTTCAATAAGCTTGCCGCATACAAAATGTCGTCCGGAGGCAAAAATTACGCATACGTTGTCAAGTGTTGGTTTGACTCAAACGAGCAGAGGGGATACATAAGACTGTTCACAAAGGACGCAGAATTTAAAACGCTTATTTTTGCGGAAAAGATGCGTTTTAACAACTCCCGCCCCGAAAATCAGAAAACGATTCTCGAAGCGCTCAAGCAGACGGGCGAGGACAACACAATACATCAGCTTGTAGTTTACAAAAGCAACGAAAACGATGAGGTAATCGAGCTTAAGACTGCCGAAAATAAGATGAACGATCTTTATTATATCTCAAAGGACGAGGAGTTCACGCTCCATGCTCATCCGAAAAATCAAGCGGGTCAGGCAGCTGGACTGAGATTTTACAAAAATATGGCGGTCGGCTATCCGTTTGCGTTTGTTGACGGAAAAACGATACAGTTTATGATTCCCACCAACAAAACGGACGAAAAAGCCTACAGAATAGCAACAAAAATCGCCTCAACGGACGAAAGACTTCCGGCACCCGTTTATATCTATGATGCGGGAGCGGCGGGAAATATCGGAGCGATAACAACAAACACCTCAAGCGAGGGAAGCTTAAGTACACCGTTCATAATCGACAATGTCGTAAAGATGGTTGACGAGGATGATATGGTTTGTACGGGACTTGAATTTTTCGGCGGCTCAAGCGTGATTGTATCGCCGGACGTGGAATATACTCAGCCAAAAACAAACTGGACCACACGTGCGGATTATTCTGGAGTTACGGTTGACGACCTTAAAAGGGGCGATGTTATCGAGTACACAACGTCCGACAATAAGGTAAATCAGATACGAGTAATCGTAAAGGCGGATAATGTTGGAGAGACACGTATAGACGGCGGTTCGGACGGAGCGGATATGCAGCGAAACGGAAACACCGTTGCCAGAATTATATCTGTAGCTGAAAACGGAAGAACGGCGCTTGTTAATTATTATGACGCTGACGGAAAGGATCGTTATCAGACGCTGCTGATAAACGGTACGGTCTACAGATACGAAAGTGCGGAAAAGCAGGTATACAACTCCTCAACCTCGGACTTGCGTCCCGGCGACATGGTTTTGATAAATGCCTTCTGGTGGTCACCGAAGGTAGTGGTAATATTCAGATAATAATGAAAGGGGAATAAAAAAATGAAATTCAACAAGGGCTTATTTAAAAGAGCGCTGGCTGCGGCGTCGGCTGCGGTAATGCTGCTGAGCGGCTGCGGCGCAGAGCAGGCAAGGACGGGCGATGACGAAAACGAGCAGGTAACGCTCAAGTGGATATTCGTAGGGCCCGGCGAACAGAAGGATTCGCAGAAGGTGTGGGATAAATTCAATGAGGAGCTGGCAAAGTATCTTCCCAACACGACAGTGGAGTTTGAGTGCATAGCGTCCTCGGATTATGCGGAAAAGTGGAAGCTTGCGAGTGCATCTCAGGAAAATATCGACATAGTATGGCACGGCTGGATGCTGCCGTATGCGAGCGAGGTAAAGAAAGGCTCATACATGGAGCTTGACGAGCTTATCGACAAGTATGCGCCGGAGCTTAAGGAGGAAATCCCTGAGGCGATAATGGATAAGCAGCGTGTGGACGGAAAGCTGTACAGTATTCCGTGTATGCAGCAGATGGTATCCTACGTATCGTCACTCGATTTCCCGGTTGACATATACGAAAAGTATAAGGATAAGATAAACGTTGAGGAGCTTGCGAATTTCTTTGCGTCAAAGGAAACGATGGATAAGGAATCGTGGGACAAAATCGAAGAATACATAAAGATGGTAAAGGACGGCGGAGATTTAAAGAAGGGTGTATTCGGCTTTGCCGACCATGTTGAAAAGGGTTATGAATGGATAAGCAATCCGTACAAAATAAAGGCGGCCGGCGATGATTACACGCCCATAAACCTCTACAGAACTCCCGAATACAAGACCTTTGTTGAAGTTTATGCGGACTGGTTCAATAAGGGATATATCAGAAAGGATATTCTTACGGCAGAAAATGTCGGCAATGAGGTTTACGAGGTAAAGGGCGGCGGCAACTATCTTGTCGGTCAGGGATATATGCCCACGCAGTCGGAAATCGACAGCAAAAAGGCGGCAGGCTCAACGGCATACGTAAAGATTCCGTTTGAAAACAAGCACTATATCCCGTATGCTGCTTCAGCGTCAAATACGGCAATATCAATGAACTCGACTCACCCTGAGCGTGCGATGAAGCTGATAGGACTCATGAACACGGCAGAGGGCAAGGATCTTTATAATCTGCTTGTTTACGGTATCGAGGGCGAGCATTACACAAAGGTGAACGAAAACGAGATTCAGCCTATAGGCTACACCTCGCAGCCAACCTCGGAAAGCCCCTACGGTCAGTACAGATGGGCAGTCGGCAACACCTTCAACGGCTATGAAATATACATGGAGGACAAGGGCGAGGTTTATAAGAACGAGTTTATCAAAAAGGTAAACGAGGACGCATCAAGCTCAAAGCTCCAGGGCTTTACTCTTGACACAGACCCCATCAAAATAGAGCTTGCTCAGGTTACGGCGGTTGTCGGCGAATATAAAACCTCCCTTAATTCGGGAGCGGCGGCAGATCCGATGAAGCTTTACGAGGAATTTCAGGAAAAGCTTGTTGCTGCGGGCGATGATAAGATAGTTGAGGAAATACAGCGTCAGATAGATGAATGGCGTGCGAATAAGTCGGAATAGCAGTAAGATTTTGACTTAAGAAAGGAATGGTTATAAATATGAAATTCAACAAACTTGCTGCGGTACTTCTCGGCACTGCAATAGCCTTGCAGTCAACGGGCTATGCCGCATTGACAAGAGAGCCGGAATTTTCGGATTTGTCAAACCATTGGTCAAAATCCATACTTATGCGCCTTAACGGCTACGGAATAATAAACGGCTACAGCGACGGAACGATTCGCCCGGATTCGTGCGTGAGCGTTGCGGAGTTTATCACAATGACGGTAAAGGCACTCGGCTGCACAGCCGAAAAGGGCGAGGGCTACTGGGCTGCGCCGTATATTCAGAAGGCTGTGGAGCTTGGACTTATCGAATCGGACGAATACAGTGATTATGACGTGACCTTAACGAGAAGCCAAAGCGCAAAAATCGCCGCAAACGCTCTTTCAGACACGAACGTTGCGGACGAAAACGCCGTAAAGGCAAAGATTTACGACTATGCGGAAATTGACGAACGGTATAAGCCGTATGTGGTTGTTGCTTATGACAAAAAGATAGTAAACGGCGACCACGAAAACCGATTTGAGCCGAACAGATATATCACAAGAGCCGAGGCGGGAGTCATGATCGTAAGACTTATAGACCGCAACGGCGGCATACAGACTTCGACCGAACCCGGAAATCAGGGCGGCAAAGAGGTTGCCTCTGCGGCGAAATTATACGTTGCCGTAAACGGCAGTGACTCAAATGACGGAAGCGAGAGCAAGCCGTTTGCAACTGTACAAAAGGCAAAGGATACTATACGTACGATGAAGTCGACGGGTTCGCTGCCGGACGGAGGAGTTACCGTATACTTAAGAGGCGGAACGTATTACATTGACGAGGGCATGACCTTTACCGAGGAGGATTCCGGTAAGGAGGGCAGCGTTATCACCTACACCGCATATCCGGGTGAGGAGGTAACGATTTCGGGTCAGAAGCCTATCGAAAAATCGTGGTTTAAGCCTGCCGACGACACTGCAAAGAGCGTAATGCTTGACAAAAAGGCGGCGGATAAGGTGCTTATGGTAAATCTTAAGGAGTACGGCATCACCGACTACGGAGAGCTAAGCACACGAGGCTACCACTATTTCAACAAGGGACGCTATGCACAGGCGGAGCTTATCGTAAACGATGAAAATCAGACGCTTGCACGTTATCCGAACGAGGGAACGATTTCCGTACCCAAGGACGATGTTGATGCGGAAAGCTTTGGTTTCAGATACACGAACGAAAGAATTTCAAAATGGAAGGACGCAAAGGACGTATATATCACCGGTACAATCTCCATTAACTACGAGAACAACACGTACCCTGTTGAGAAGATAGACCCGTCCAAAAAGCTGCTTACGATAAAAGAGGGACGTATCAACACCTACTACACCAACGGCTGGTTCTTTGCTCAAAATCTGCTTGAGGAGCTTGACTCTGAGGGCGAGTATTATATCGACAGAGAAAAGGGAGTGCTGTATTATTACGCACCGTCCGATTTCTCAAGCGGAAATTATGACGTAGGTCTTTCGATGCTGAAAACACCGATATTCAACTTCAACGGCGCAGAGTATGTGTCGGTAAGCAATATCACGATGAAGGGCGGCAGAGGCTATGCCGTTCTGGGTACAAGCGCAGGCTACAGCATACCGAGCTTTAAGGACTGGATGGTATCGAGAGGCGCAGACCTTAACGGAGCGAACTTCACAAAGGGATCGGGTTCATCGGTATATATCGATAACATTGATAAATATACGGACGCACAGACCTTCCCCGGTCACGTTTGGGACGGATTTGTCGATAACGGCGCAGGTGTAAATCATATTGACGTCAAGAACTGTAATATCTTCAATTTCGGTTCGGGCGCAATCGTGATAAACGGTACGGACGTGCATTTGGAGAATAACCATATCAAGAACACGGGCGGAACGGCTCTGTATCTGAGAGGCGGAGATTTGGAAACGCTTACTCCGAGCGGGAACACGATAATAAACAACAATATCCACAGAGTGGGATATTTGCAGAAAGCGTATGTTCCGGCTATCGCAATGCACGGAGTGGGTATTCATGTGGCGTATAACGATATATACGACGCACCACACTGTATCTTCAACTACCACGGCAACGACCATATTATAGAATACAACAAGATTCACGACGCCGTAAAGGAATGTCTTGATATGGACGCAATTTATACGAGAAACGAGTATATGCCGCAGTGGCGAGGAAGTGTTATAAGAAACAACTATATCTATAACATAGGAATTTTCCCTGTGGGCGAGTACACAAAGCAGCTTAACGTTTCGGGAATAAGAACCGATAACTACGGACACGCTTTGCAGATTTACAACAACGTATTCGCAAATATAGGCAGTGACGGCGCAAATAACGTTATAGGCGTTACGGCGCAGGGCAATCGCAACACGCTTAAGGGCAATCTGTTTATAGACTGCAGTGCGACTTTCCTCGGCTGGAACACGTATTCTGCCGGAGCAACGTGGGATATGACAAAGCAGGAGGAAAAGGAAAGAGTGGAGCTTGCCGAAAAATATGCGGCGAACCCGGTATTTGCGGAAAAGTATCCTGAACTTGCGAACTTCAAAAACGAGTATTACAAGTCGGTTGCAACGAATGTATTTGACGAAAACGTGGTTGTCAACCTGAAATTCAAGCTCAGCCAGACGAACGGAACGGTTAATCCGCAGAGTACAAGAGGTGCTCCCGAACTGATAAAGGGAACAAACAACTTTGTAACAACAGCCGATCCCGGATTCAAGGATTATGCAAACGGAGATTACTCGCTGAAATCCGACAGCGAGGTATTCAAAAAAATCCCGGGTTTCCAAAATGTCGATATGAGCAAAATGGGAAATAATGCAGCGGTAGGTCCCGTAAAATAACAGGGATACAAAAAGAGGGGCCTTTGCCCCTCTTTTTAGCATTAAAATAATATGTAATTGTAAAATGTCGGTTTGGGATTTGAGGGTGTTTTTGAATTTATTCGTACTCAAACATCCCTTGCGGTAACTTGTCCGAACAAACTCAAAAACACTCTCAAATCCTATAAAAAAGTTACTATCATCTCAAATTCGGATAAAATCTCGAGTTTTACAATCGCCGAACATTAAAATAACAGAATGGAGAATAAATATGAATTACAGCGTATCCGTAAACGGAGCGGCGGTAAAAACACGCAGCTGCAAAATTTTCCCCGCACCGTATAATTCCGAAAGCACGATGGAATACGTGCTGCTTGAAGCGGACGGGGAAAAGGAGATAACCGTACGTTCCGGAGAGGAAATAAAATCGGCGGTGATAAGACCGCTGAGCGCAAAGATACATTATGAATTAAAGGACGGAGAGGTGCATATTTACCTTGACTGTCCCGTAAAAATATCGCTTGAGATAAACGGCAGCTCAAAAAACAATCTGATGATATTTTCGCATAAAACCGTAAAACCGCAGCTTGACGAAAACAGCATGGTAATAAACAAGGGTGCGGAGCATACGGGAACGATTACCGTTGATAAGGACAACACAACGATATACCTTGAGGACGGAGCGACGCTTTACGGAAATATATATGCCGAAAACTGCTCAAACCTCACCATATGCGGAACGGGACGCATCTGCATGGAGAGGTATACGTATGAGATGAGGAAAAACTTTGCAAGGAGCATTGATCTTTTCAACTGCAAAAATGTTGTTATCCGTGATATAATCGTTGATGACAGCAACGACTGGAGCATAAGACTGAACGGCTGTGACAATGTTACGGCAGAAAATATAAAAATATTCGGCTGCCGGGGAAACTCCGACGGCATAGACGTGTGCGGATCGAGGAACGTGACCGTTTCGGATATTTTCACACGAGTATGGGACGATTCGTTTGTGGTTAAGTCATTGGGGACGGGAAATTCCGAAAATATTTTGTTTAAGGATTCTGTGCTGTGGAATGATTTTGCAAGACCCATTGAGGTGGGAGTGGAATTAAGAGCCGACAGGGTGAAAAATATCAGATTTGAAAACATAGATATAATTCACTCAAGCACAGGCTACCCCGTTATGGGAATACATCATGGCGACCATGCGGAGGTGTCGGACATCGTGTTTGACAATATCCGCATAGAGGACGCACCGGGGGCGCAGCTGTTTGACATACGAATTGCCGATTCTGTCTGGAGTAGGGATAACGATATGGGCAGCATACACGACATAACCTTTTCAAACGTGAAATACATAGGCGCAGATGACGGCGGTGTGCTGCTGTCAAATTCGAGGATAGAGGGTTTCAGTAAAGAGCATGATGTAAAAAACGTAAGCTTTAAAAATATATCGATCAAAGGCAGAGCCGTCAAAACGGCACGAGAGCTGGGACTTGATGTGTACGATTACGTGAGCGGAGTTACGGTGGAGTCGGACGAGGAAACGGAGGCGGCTGTGCTGTCATGCAGAATGGAGCTTGACGGAAATATAAGCGGACGTGTTATTTTGGAAAACAACACGCAGGTGCGTCTTGCGGGTACGGCGCAGCTTGCGGTATCGCCTAAGAATGCCGCAGCGGAAAAGAGCCTTGATTATGACTTAAAGCCCGGAGAAAGAGCCGAGTATGCTTTTTGCGCAGACGTTCAGCCGGGGAGGTATGTTGTTTATCTTAAGGACGAAAAGCATCAGCTTGAAAACACATGGGTATATGCCGAGGTCAGCGCAGAGATATGTGAGGATATAAGCGAGTGTCCTGTGTATCGGTTTGTGAATTACTACGGCATTGAAGACGCAGCTGTGAGGATTTCGGCGGAGGATGATAAGCTGCTTATTAAAAATGAATCACAGGAAAAAACAGATTTTACGGTTTACACCGCAATGCCGTCCGAGCCGTTTGACGGAGAGGTTGTGTTTTCTGCGGAGGAAACGGATTTCGGCGAGGTGTGCGCCGTTGTGAGAAAGGGAGAGGGATATGCGGCGGCACCGCAGCTAAGATGCCCTCTTGAGATAACGTATGTGTTTAAAAACGAGCCGCGGGTAAAGGAGATAGTGAAAACGGAAATAAGCCTTTGTGGCGGCGAAACGGCGGAGCTTGCGTTTAACAAAATCGGAATAGACAGCAAAGCGGAGGAGCTTTGGCTTGAGATAGCGGCGCATACGGACAGCACTGCAAATCTGAGATACCCGTACACGCTGTTCAGGTCAACAATGCCCGAAAAAACGGCGCATATGTTCGGAAAAATCAAAATCAAAAAAGGAGATAATAAACAATGCTGAAAATACTATTTCAAGGTGATTCACTCACCGACTGCGGACGGGACAGAAGCGGGAAAAATCCCGTTGCGTTATACGGCTACGGCTATGTAAACCTCATAGCGTCAAGGCTGATGTGCGATTATCCCGGCACAGCGGTATATAACAGAGCCATAAACGGCAGCAGAATAGCCGACACCTACAGCCGATGGATAGAGGACGCAATAAACGTTGACTGTAATATTTTAAGTATACTGAGCGGAGTAAACGACATAGGCTTCGGAATAAGAATGAACCAGGGAGCCGATACAAAAAAATTCAAGATGATATACGAGCTGATGATAAACGAGGTGCTTGAAAAAAAGCCTGAATTAAAGCTTGTACTGTGCGAGCCGTTTTTGTTTAAAATAGAAAACAACACGCCGGAGTCGGGGAAGGACATAGTCGAAAACTGGGATATATGGAACGATCAGCTTACAGAGCGCAAGGCGGCGGTAAGAGAGCTTGCCGAAAAATACAAGGCGGTATTTGTGCCGTTTGCGGAAAAATTCGAGGAAGCGCAGAAAATCGCCCCGCCCGAACATTGGTCGATAGACTGTATTCATGCCACAAACGCAGGTCATGAGCTGATGGCAAGGACATGGCTTGAATATGTTCTTGGGAAATAGCTTGGGGATTTGTGTTCTGATTTGACAGTGTTTTTGATTTCATTCAGACTCAGACATCCCTCACTTCGTTCGGCAACTTGTCTGAACAAACTCAAAAACACTTTCAAATCTTCCGAGTTAATGTGTTTATGATTGAGTTTTGGCGAGGTCCCGGCAAGGTGTAGGGTGTTTGAGCCAAAGCTTAGGAATAAACCCAATATCACAAGCACATATAAATTAATAAATTTTATGAAAGGAACAGCACTCACAGTCATGAGAGTACAATTATTTTCGGAACGGAAAAACATAGAAAGAAACATTAAAAACGACGCATTTTTAAAAAAGCAGCTTGAGCTGATAAAAGAAACGGCAGAGCAGCTTGAGTCGCAGCCGATACGTTCGCTCACCTTCGGCGATTTTATGACTTTTTACGTCACGGGCAGCAGAAAGGAATATGAGTACGAATATTTTCTGCACAGGAAAAGGTTGAATGCCTTTGCGGTGCTTGCGGCGGTGTACGAGGATAACGGGAAATATATTGAGGCTCTGCAAAATGCGATATGGGCGGTGACGGACGAATTTACGTGGGCGCTGCCGGCGCATATTCCGAGCGGAACGGATATTGACGACTGCAAAAAAATGATAGATTTGTTTGCGGCGGAAACGGCATTTACTCTTGCGGAAATATCGGATATTTTGGGGGATAGGCTTGACCCCGTGATTATAAAAAGGATAAATTATGAGGTAAGGAAAAGAGTTATTGAGCCGTATCTCAGCGGAAAAGAGAACACGTGGGACGCACTCGAAAACAACTGGGCGGCGGTCTGTGCGGGAAGTGTGGGCGGCGCATTTTTGTACCTTGCAGATGAGGACGAGATAAAAAGCGTTATGCCGAGACTGCTTGAAACAATGTCCTGCTATCTTAACGGCTTCGGCGAGGACGGTGCGTGTGTTGAGGGAATTAACTACTGGATATACGGCTTTGGATATTTTGTATATTTTGCCCGGCTTTTATTTCAATATAGCTTGACAGATCTTTTTGATAATGGTAAAATAGAGAAAATAGCGCTTTTTCAGCAGAGGGTAATGCTTAAAAATAACAAAACCGTAAGCTTTTCGGACTGCTCCGATAAATTTCTGCACCGCAGCGGACTTTCGCATTTTCTTGCGGGGCGATTTGAGGGAGTTATCGTTCCCGATGACGAGAACGCAGTCGGCTTTAATGATGATGCCTGTTACCGTTTTGCGCATCTTATACGTGATTTTGCATGGAGAAATCCGTGCGTTACGGCGGGAGAGGTACAAAACGGATACGTATATTTTAAGGATGCGGCATGGTACGTCAAAAAAACGGATACATACGATTTTGCGGCAAAGGCGGGAACGAACGGAGAATCGCATAACCACAACGACATAGGCGGATTTTTGATAAACGCATACGGCGAAAGCATAATCACCGACCCGGGGCGAGGCGAGTATACGGCGGAATATTTCGGCGAAGGACGCTATGACTATTTTGCGCCCTCGGCACACGCTCACAGCGTGCCGATTATCGGCGGAAAGGTTCAGCGAGGCGGCGGCGAGTATTTCGGCAGGATAACTCATGCATCGGACGAAGAGCTTGTTATAGATTTTAATCACGCATATGACGATAAAAATATTTCGGAGCTGACAAGGCGGTTTGAATTTAGCGGTGATACGATAAAAATGACCGACACGATATGCTTTGCCGAAAAGCCTGAGAGCATAACCGAGCATTTTGTTGCGGCAATTGAGCCTGTGCAGTGTAACGGCGGGCTTATTATCGGCGGTGTGCGTATGATGTACGATACCGAAAGCGTAAAATTCACCTCCGAAAAAATAAGCTTTACCGACGGTCATAATCAAAGTAAAACAGTGTATACGATTGATTTGGAGTTATGCGGAGAAAAAACAAGCTTTGAGGCGGTATTTAAAGATATCGAGGTGACAAGGACAACTGCCGGAGCGGAAAAGCCGGAGATACTATAACATTTGAATTTGACGACGAAAGGAGTAATTATATTGAAGGTACTTGCCATAGGAAACAGCTTTTCCGAGGACGCAATGCGTTATCTTCACCGTATAGCCAAGGCTGCCGGAGATGATATAAAGACGGTAAATCTTTATATAGGCGGCTGCCCGCTCTCACGTCATTATGTAAATATGAATAATGATGCTGCGGACTATGAGTTTACATTTAACGGTGAGGCGACCGGAATAAAGGTGTCGATACGTCAGGCGCTCCAAAGCGACATATGGGACGCAGTGACGTTTCAGCAGGTCAGTCATGCGAGTACGGACTACGATACGTATCAGCCGTATCTTGACGCACTTGCGAAATATGTGCGTATTCATGCGCCGAAGGCTGAATTTATGGTGCATCAGACGTGGGCATATGAGCAAAACAGCAAAAGGCTTAACGAAGAAATGGGCTACAGAGATCAGCTTGATATGTTCAACGATTTGGAGGCTGCCTACAACAAGGCTGCGAAATCACTCGGAGGAGCAAGGATAATACCGAGCGGACGCGCGTTTCAGAATTTGATAGTGGAGGGTGCGGAGCGTATTCATCGTGATACCTTCCATGCGTCATTGGGGCTGGGACGTTACACACTCGGACTTGTTTGGTACGAGATGCTCACAGGTAAAAGCTGCATAGGCGACGGCTTCCGTGATTTTGACGAGCCTGTCAGCGAAAAAGATGCATCAATGGCGCAGAGATGCGCTCATAGGGCAGTTGAAGAAATAAGGAGTTTAATGAAATGTATAAATTCAATAACGAAAAAAGAGAAATAACCTTTGATAAATACAACACCCCAACGCCATGGATGAATTACCTTTCAAACGGTACGTTTCATACCATGATTTCACAGGCGGGCGGCGGTGTGGCGTTTTATAAATCACCGCAGATATGGAGAATAAACCACTATCGCTTTTTCCATCTGCCGACGGACAGGAGCGGGTTTTATACATACATAAAGGACGGAGAAAGTATATGGTGTCCGACAAACGAGCCTGTTCCGGTTAAGCCGGACAAATGGAAGTCAACTCATGGTATGGGATATACACGCTTTGAAGCGGAGAAAAACGGAGTAAATGCGGTAAGCACGTATTTTGTCGGCGAATACGAAAATGCGCTTATCTGGAATTTGAAAATCAAATCCGATTCCGATAAAAGCATAAAGATATTCCCGTATGTGGAGCTTGGCATGATGGAGTTTATGCGTGAGCTGCAATGGCAGTGCTACAACAAGCACCAGCTTGCTTGCTACAATATCGAAGACGTTTTGGTTTACAAATACGGAGTGGAAAATCAGCCAAAGCCTGACGAAACTCCGCTTGTATACTTTGCGGCAAATGTACCGGTGACTGCGTTTGACTGTGACAGAGATGAATTTATCGGTTCATACAGAAGTGAGGAAAATCCGAAGAACGTCGAAAACGGCGGCTGTACAAACTCTGAAATGTACGGCGGCGACCCATGCTTTGCACTGGAGCTTGACGTTGAATTAAAGGCGGGCGAGGAAAAGGAGATAAATATTTTCCTCGGTACTGCTATGACGGAGGAGGATATAAAGGCAAGCATCGGGCATTGCAGAGAAGAGGATTTCGTCAAAAAATCCTTTGAAAGGCTTGCGGAGCATTGGGATGATTATTTAAGTCATTTTCAGTGCGAAATCCCCGACAAGGACGCTCAGACGATGATAAATATCTGGAATCCGTATCAGGCGGAGCGAAATTTCCAATTTTCGAGAAATATCAGCTACTATGCAACGGGTACGTTCAGAGGTGTGGGAGTAAGAGATACGGCTCAGGATATACTGTCGATGGTGCCGTTTGATTTAAGACGTGCAAAGGACAAATTAAATCTGCTCTTTACGCAGCAGTACAAGGACGGTCACTGCAATCACTACTGCTTCCCGACAGAGGGCTGGGAGCCGGTAACGAGAATACATTCGGATAATCATCTTTGGCTTGTGATGACAGCGTACCGCATAGTTACTGAGGAGGGAAAGCTCGATTATCTCGATGAGGTTGTCGATTTCTATGACGGCGGCAGTGCAACGGTTTGGGAGCATATCAAAAAATCAATAGATTTTTGTATGGCAAACCTCGGCGAAAACGGTTTCCCGCTGATGCTGTCCTCGGACTGGAACGATATGCTGTATAAGGTGTGCACAAAGGGAAAAGGCGAAAGCATATGGACTGCGATGCAGTTTGGAACGGTTCTGCCGATGATTGCGGAGCTTGCGGAATTAAAGGGCGAGGATAAGCAAAAATATCTTGATATTTACGAAAATCAGAAAAAGCTTGTCAATGAAATTGCGTGGGACGGAGATTGGTTCATCAGATGTATAACCGACAACGGCACGTTTATCGGCAGCAAAAACGAACCGCAGGCAAAAATCTGGCTTAATTCCCAAAGCTGGTCTGTAATAAGCGGACTGGGCGATGAGGAAAAGCAGATTAAAGCAATGGACAGCGTCAAAAAATATCTCGATACGCCTTTGGGCATAAAGAAGATAGAGCCGTCAATGACAACGGACTATCCGACAAAGGACGAAAATCTCACCTGCTATAACAAGGGCTGCGGTGAAAACGGCAGTGTGTTCTGCCATGCCAACACATGGGCGATAATTGCCGAGTGTATATTAAAGCGTCCGGAAAATGCGTATAAATATTATCATCAGCTCCTGCCGATGATAGCGCAGCAAAAGGCGGGCGAATGGCGGTATAAGGCAGAGCCGTATGTGTATGCGTCAAATATTTTCGGGCCGGAAAGCGACAAATTCGGACTTGCCAACGTGTCGTGGCTTACGGGTACGGCGGCGTGGATGTACATAGCCGTAACGCAGTATATGCTGGGAATCAGAGCAAAATGGGACGGACTTGAGATTGACCCGTGCCTAAGTGATGAGATGCTCCCGGCAAAGGTTACGAGAGTGTTCAGAGGCAAAACGTATAATATTGAGATAACACAAAACAAAAAGGCATTTATTCCTGCCGACAGCGAACAAACAGAGGTAACGATATGAGCTTTGAAAATGTAAAGTCCTTTATGGACAGGCTTACGGATTGGATCATTCCGGGGAACAGTGTCGTTATTTACAAGGACGGCAAAAAGGTTTTTGAGTACAGTGCGGGATATTCCGATTTGGAAAATAAAATCAAAATGACGGGCGGTGAGTATCTTAACATATACTCCTGCTCAAAGCCGACAACGGTAACGGCTGCGATGCAGCTTTATGAAAAGGGCAGCTTTTTGCTTGACGATCCGCTGTATGAATTTATACCGGAATTTAAAGAAATGTATCTTAAGGACGGTACAAAGGCAAAAAATCCGATAACAATACGTCAGCTTTTTACCATGACGGCGGGTTTTAACTACGATTTGGGATGTGATGCGCTAAAAAGGGCAAAACAGCTTACAAACGGCAGAACGGACACGCTCACGGCGGTGAAATGCCTTGCCGAAGAGCCTCTTGAGTTTGAGCCGGGAGAGCGTTGGAACTACAGCCTGTGCCACGATGTTTTGGCGGCGGTGGTCGAGGTTATTTCGGGGAAGAGATTTTCCGAATATGTTAAAGAAAATATCTTTGACAGACTCGATATGAAAAATTCATTTTATCATGCCACAGAGGATATAAAGGCGAAAATGGCGCAGCAGTACCGCTATGAGGTGGAGGAAACCGATGCGGTAAAGCTCCAGAGCGGAACATTCGGCGGCGGCAGAGTGGTGAATGCCGGCAAGGACAACGGCTTTATTTTAGGCAGCGAATACGACAGCGGCGGTGCGGGAATTATTACAACCGTGCCGGATTACGCAAAATTTGCGGCGGCGATGGCGAATAAGGGTACGGGACTTAACGGCGAACGGATCCTTAACGCAAGAACGATTGAGCTGATGAAGATAAATCAGCTTAACGACAGGACTGCTCCATACTTTGACTGGCAGCAGCTAAAGGGCTGGGGATACGGCCTTGGCGTAAGGACGCTTACCGATAAAGCGGCAAGCGGCTGCCTTGGCAATATCGGAAGCTTTGGTTGGGGAGGCGCAGCAGGAGCGAATATCATAATGGATACCGAGGAAAATCTCGCCGTGTTTTATGCGCATCATATGCTTAATCCGCAGGAGCCGTATTATCAGCCGAGATTGATAAATGCGGCATACTTGGATTTGCAATAATATTTTATAAAATAAAAGGAAAGGAATATAAAAACAATGAAACCAACAATAGGAATCAGACCTACAATTGACGGACGCTGGGGAGGCGTAAGAGAAAGCCTGGAGGAAAAAACCATGGCAATGGCAAAGGCGGCAAAGGAGCTTATCGAGAAAAACGTGAGATACATGGACGGAACTCCCGTTGAGTGTGTTATCTCGCCGTGTACGATAGGCGGCGGAGCTGAGGCGGCAAAGTGTGCAGATTTCTTTAAGACAAAGAACGTATGCGCAACTCTGGCGGTAACACCATGCTGGTGCTACGGCTCGGAAACGATGGATCTTGATCCGAACACGGTAAAGGCTGTTTGGGGATTTAACGGAACGGAGCGTCCGGGCGCTGTGTATCTTGCGGCTGTTATGGCTGCGTTTGCGCAGAGAGGACTGCCGGCATTCTCGATGTACGGTCATGACGTTCAGGATATTGAGGACAACACCGTACCTGAGGACGTTGCCGAAAAGATGATTCGCTGGGCAAAGGGCGCAATAGCTGTCGGACAGATGAAGGATAAGGCATATGTAAACCTTGGCGGTGTTTCGATGGGTATTGCAGGCTCGTACTGTGATATGTCGTTTATGCAGAAATACCTCGGAATACGTGCGGAGTTTGTTGATTTAACTGAAATTTTAAGAAGAATCACTCTCGGAATTTACGATAAGGACGAGTACGAAAAGGCTCTTGCATGGATCAAGGCTAACTGCAAGGAAGGCTTTGACAAAAATGCCGGAAAGAATTTCCCGGATATTATCAAAAATTCAAAGACAGTACCTGCCGACAAGGATTGGGAGTTTATCGCTAAATTCACGATTATAGTAAACGATATTCTCTACGGAAACAAAAAGCTTGACGATATGGGCTGGCACGAGGAGGCTCTCGGAAAGAACGCAATCGCAGGCGGCTTCCAGGGACAGAGAAACTGGACAGACTGGCTGCCTAACGCAGACTTCACCGAGGCTATTATGGCAAGCTCGTTTAACTGGAACGGAACAAAGATGCCGACGCCGTTTGCAACGGAAAACGATACGTTAAACGGAATTTCGATGCTTTTGGGAACGCTTGTTTCGGGCAAGGCACCCGCATTCCATGACGTTCGTACATACTGGTCACCCGATGCCGTAAAGCGTGTAACCGGAAAGGAGCTTACCGGCAGAGCGGCAGACGGAATAATTCACCTTATCAATTCCGGCGCAACAGCTCTTGATTGCACAGGTGCGGCAAAGGACGAAAACGGAAACGGCACGATAAAAGAATGGTGGAACATGACGGACGCTGACGTAAAGGCTTGCATAGATGCAACAGACTGGTGCAGAGCCGACTATGAATACTTCAGAGGCGGCGGCTTCTCAAGCCACTTTAAGACACAGGCAGAGATGCCCGTAACAATGCTCAGAGTAAATATAGTTGAGGGTATAGGCCCCGTTATCCAGATTGCCGAGGGTTACACCTGCAATCTGCCCGATGATGTACATGAAAAGCTTGATAAGCGTACAGACCCCACATGGCCGACAACATGGTTTGCGCCGATTCTTACGGGTAAGGGAGCGTTCAAGGATGTATACAGCGTTATGGCAAACTGGGGAGCAAACCACGGCGTAACGATAGGCGGACATATCGGAGCGGATCTGATTACGCTTTGCTCAATGCTGAGAATACCTGTAACAATGCACAACGTACCTGATGAAAAGGTATACAGACCGCACGCATGGGCATCGTTCGGCACTGAGGACGCACAGGCGGCTGATTATGCAGCTTGCGAAAAGTACGGACCGATGTATAAGTAATCTGCAAAAAATAATGCTTTAAAAATTGAAGAATGCGAGGAATTTAAAAATGATATTTGATGATATGGACAGAATAGTCTTTGCCGGTGATTCCGTGACAGATATGGGAAGTGTTCAGCCGGTAGGCGAGGGACTGGGTGATAATGTAGGAAACGGTTATGTGCGTGCTGTCGAGAACTTGTTAAGCGCTGTTTATCCGGAGCTGCGTATTCGTGTCACAAATTCGGGTATATCGGGCAATACGAGCCGTGACCTGCTGGCAAGGTACGAGCGTGACGTTGTGAGCCTTAAGCCGGATTGGGTTTCGATATGTATCGGAATAAACGATGTATGGCGGCAGTTTGACTGCCCGGCGATGGCGGATTGTTGGGTTTTGCCGGAGGAATACCGGGAAAATATCGAAAAGATGATTATCGCCGTAAAGGACAGCGTAAAGGGAATTTTCATTCTTTCGCCGTATTACATGGAGCCTAACAGAGAGGACACAATGCGCAAGCGCATGGACGAATATACGGCAATATGCGCCGAGCTTGCGGAAAAGTACGGCTGCCGTTTTGTGAATTTTCAGAAAATGTATGAGGATTATTTCCAAATCAGACATTCGACAAGCATAGCCTGGGACAGAGTCCATCCCAACAGAATAGGTTCCGCATTAATGGCAAGAGAATTTTTAAAGCAGTGTGATTTTGATTTTAACCATACGGTTTAAAAAAAGACCCCCGATTCAGCATCGGGGGTTATTTTTATCTGTTACATACCGAGCAAAGCTCCGATTACGCCTGAGGCGGCAATAAAGATTATGGGGTGAAGCTTGAATTTTCTTACGCAGATAAGCACTGCGGCGAAAAGTATAAGCGCCTTTATATCTATAAGCTTTGCCGTTTCCGCAAACCATTGCATTCCGTTAAAGGAAGGAACGGCTCCGTCAAGCAGACCCTGCTGCAAAAGCAGAAGTCCTGCCGAGGCTATCATTCCCGTAACAACGGGGCGTATTCCGTAAAATGCACTCTCCACAAGCGGATTTTCCTTGAATTTTTTATATGCCTTTGATATGATTGTTATAACCAAAAGCGCCGGAACGACTATGCCCATTGTGGCAGTAAAGCCGCCGAGCAGCCCGCCCCAAAGCCCGTAGGTGTGCCCTGCCTGAAAGCCGGAGTACGTAGCCATATTGATGCCGATAGGTCCGGGAGTGGACTCGGCAACGGCTATCATGTTGCTCAGCAGACTGAGGTCAAACCAGTCGTATTTTGACGCAAGCTCCTGCAAAAACGGTATCGTTGCAAGACCTCCTCCGACAGAGAACAGACCGATTTTGAAAAATTCAAGAAACAGAATGAGAAACGTCATTTGGCGGCACCTCTCTTTCTGCTCTTTAAAATCAGACCTACAGCCGCACCGCCGAGTACGATTACCGTCGGCGGAACGTCAAACAGTACGGAAAGAATAAAGGAAATTACCGCAAGAGCGATGCAGACCTTGTCGACCATGGATTTTTTGCCGATGGTGATTGTTGCGTCCACGATCAATGCGGCAACGGCAGCCTTTATCCCGCCGAAGATGTGTCCGACTATTTCATATTCGAGAAAGTTTTTTATAAATGCGGCGATAATTGTGATTATCAGCACAGACGGCAGCACAAGTCCGACCGTTGCAAATATCCCGCCTATTATGCCCTTTTGCTTAACTCCGACAAACGTGGCGGTGTTTACGGCTATTACTCCGGGTGTACACTGCGATATTGCGTAATAGTCGAGAAGCTCCTCCTCAGTTGCCCAGCCGTTTATTTCCACTATTTCCTTTTGCAGTATCGCAAGCATCGCATAGCCGCCGCCGAACGTAAATGCGCCGATTTTTGCAAAGGTGAAAAATAATTTCCATAATTGTTTCATGGTGTACAGTCCCTTATTTTAAATTAAGCGTGCCTAAGCTTTTCGCCTTAAGATATGCGTTTATAAAGCCGTTCAGGTCACCGTCCATGACAGCACCGATATTTCCCATTTCGTAGCCTGTTCGCAGATCCTTTACCATCGTATACGGCTGGAACACGTACGAACGGATCTGGCTGCCCCAGCCGTTGTCCTTCTGCTCGCCCTTAATTTCGGAAATCTTTTCCTTCTGCTGCTCCTGCGCAAGCTCGATAAGCTTTGCAACAAGCATCTTCATTGCGTAGTCCTTGTTCTGATGCTGCGAACGCTGCGTCTGACATGAGGTCACAACGCCTGTGGGGATATGCGTAAGACGAACGGCAGAGTCGGTTTTGTTGATATGCTGACCGCCTGCGCCGCTTGCACGGAATGTATCCATTTTAATATCCTCCGGACGAATATCCACCTCAACGTTATCGTCAAGCTCCGGCATTACCTCAATTGACGCAAACGACGTCATACGCTTGCCCTGGGAGTTGAACGGAGAAATTCGCACAAGACGGTGTATACCCTTTTCCGCCTTTAAATATCCGTATGCGTTTGTGCCGTTTATCTCGATTGTACAGCTCTTGATACCCGCCTCGTCACCGTCAAGGGAGTCGAGAACGGTCACGGTGTAGCCGTTTTTCTGCGCCCACATCTGGTACATTCTTATCAGCATCTGACACCAGTCCTGCGCCTCTGTGCCGCCTGCGCCCGCATGGAACGTCATGATGGCGTTGTTTTTGTCATACGGACCGTTTAAAAGCGTTTCAAGCGTCATTTTTTCGATTTCGGAAGTAATTTGATCAACTGCGCTTTTTACCTCGTCAACAAGGCTTGCGTCGTTGTCCTCCTCCGCAAGGTCAATCATCATAAGAGTGTCCTCACGCAGGCTTGCGAGCTGCTCATAGCTCTCTATTTTGTCCTTAAGCTGCTTTGTTTTCTGCAAAATCTTCTGCGACTGCTCCATATCGTCCCAAAAACCGGGCTCAGCCGCCTTTGCCTCAAGCTCCGCAGCCTCTTTTACCGCATTTGCGATGTCAAAGTGAATCCCTCAAATCGTTAATGCTTTTTTCCATGCCGTTTAAGGCAATTCTGTACTCATCGTACTCTAACATTTTATCACATCCTTAAAATTATAAAATTTTCCCCGTATCGTACACGCCCATAAACAGCTGCATTAAAATATTGTTGTCAAACATATATTTCACGATATGCGAATCGTTTATAAATGCGTACATTGCGGGATTTATAAACAGTGCCGCAAGCGCAAGCGCCGCATACACTGCGATTAACATTCCCAAAGCCGAGCATATTCCGCCCAAAAGCTTGTTTGCGCCGTTTATGACAGGCAGCTCCGCAGCTCCGCTTATCACCCGAAACAGTATGCCGAGGATAATGCGTATGATTATAAAAAGCGATATTGCCGCTATGACCTTGACCGCCGTGTCGGTGAAGGCATGAGCCGTTGCCTCGGCTGCCTGTGCTCCGGCAGCGGCGATGTTTGCGGCAAGCCATGAGGGCAGATTTGCGATTGTATTTATCATTCCCGAAGAAACGGTGTTGTAAACGGAGTCGTATATTGATTTTACGGCGGGAGTGCCGTACAGGAAATTGACAGCCGGAGTAAGTGCCGCATATACGGCTATTCCGGTTATTATCCATGCGCCGAGCCGCCATATTGTCTTTATAAGTCCCTTTCGTGTTCCGCTGAAAACCGCCGCAGCCATCAGCAAAACGAAGATTATATCCGCTGCCATTAATACTGCATTGCGGAGCTAAGTTCCGAGGCTGTTTTTGCGCCCTTTAAAAGCTCACATATTTTAAAGCCGAACTCGGCAGCCGCTCCCGCACCTCTTGCGGTTATGAATTTTCCGTCAACAACGACCTTTTCGTCGGTTACCTCAGCACCGTAAAGGTACTTTTCATAACCGGGGAAGCACGTTGCTCTTTTGCCGCTTAAGAGCATTTTTTTGCCCAATATTGACGGTGCGGCGCATATTGCGGCAATATACAAACCTCTTTCGTGTGCGTGATTTATCATTGCGTGAGCCGCATTTGACGCATCAAGCAGCTCATGACCCGCACCGCCCGGAAGTATCAGCAGCTCCATATCGTCGATTGAGTCAAGCTCCGACACGACGGCATCTGCGGTGACGGGGATATTGTGCGCTCCCGTAACTGTTTTGTCTTTTATTGAAACGGTTTTCACATTAACGCCGGCACGGCGCAGAATATCCAACGGCGTAAGCGCCTCGATTTCCTCAAAACCGTCTGCAAGAAGAAGGTATACCATAATGTTCTCCTTTCGATTTTACATATAGGCAATTATAAAATTCGAGATATTTCTTATTAAGCCTCGGCTCAGGCATCTTTCGCATACGTTCGGGATCTTGCCCAAGCTCAAGCATAAACATCACAAATTCCAAACTGACATTTTACAATTACCTGATTTTAAATATAAATGTGTGCCTGCAAAGTGTGGCATCTCCTCGGAATTTGAGATATTTCTGCTTAAGCCTCGGCTCAGACACCCCTCGCATACGTTCGGAACTCGCCGAAGCTTAATCATAAACATCACAAATTCCCCCAAGGCTATAACAAGCCTATGAGATTTGAGAGTGTTTTTGAGTTTGTTCATACGAGTTACCGCAAGGGATGTTTGAGTCTGAATAAACTCAATAATACTCTCAAATCAAAACCGACATTTTGCAAGCAGCTGCTACAGATTAATTTTATCCATATATATTTTAACATACTTTTTCCGCAAATTCAACGGTTGATGCTGAATTTGCGGAATTTATTGAAAAAGCTTGACAATATTTGTTTTGGGTGATATAATGTACTCACAGGAAATGGCATAACGGCTGTTCCGCAAGGGTTTTTGTAGAAATTAATTCTACCCTAACCGCTTACGTACCGGCGTAGGCGGTTATTTTTTTATCTCTATAACAAGCAATAATATTATTATTAATAACACCATTGTCGTGTCCATAGCGTTAACACCCCCTTAAGAGAGTGTCGGAACAACCGCCAAGCCATTCCCTGCTTTCCGTATTCGATTATATCACACACTCCCGTATTTTGTCAATGTATTTATAAATTCCGCTTGTCACCGAAGTTGACAAAGAAAGATTGTTATAATATAATAAAATAAAAAAACAGGGAGAACTGCCATGACGATAGAGGAATTTTTTAAGGCGAACCCAAAGCCTGCGATTGCATTTTCGGGCGGGACGGATTCGGCGTATCTGCTGTATGAGGCAAAGAGCTGCGGCGCAGATGCGGGTGTATATTATGTAAGAACGGGATTTCAGCCGGGATTTGAGTTTGAAGATGCGGTGCGTCTTGCGGAGGAGCTGGGAATAAAGCTGCGGGTGATAGAATACAGTGCCTTTGAAGATGAGGAAATATGCGAAAATACCGCCGAAAGATGCTATTTGTGTAAGAAAAAAATGCTGCTTGCGCTGAAAAAACGTGCGGCGGAGGACGGGTTTTCGACAGTGATTGACGGAACGAATGCGTCCGACGACGGCGGCGATCGTCCCGGAATGCGTGCGCTTGCGGAGCTTGGAGTTCGTTCGCCGCTGCGTGAGTGCGGCTTGACAAAATCCGAAATACGCCGTCTTTCAAAGGCGGCGGGACTGTTTACCTATAATAAGCCTTCATATGCGTGCCTTGCGACACGTATTCCTACAGGGGAGAAAATAACACCGGAGCTTTTGGAAAAAACGGAAAAAGCCGAGGCGGCTGTCCGTGCTCTCGGCTTTTCTGATTTTCGTATTCGTGTGTTCAACGGTGCGGCTCGTATTCAGGTGAAATCGGACGAGATCGTCCGTGCGGCAGAGATGGCTGATAAGCTGTGCGCCGCGGCCGAGCCGTATTTTGATTCAGTCCTGCTTGATCTCTCCGTCAGAAGATGAAATATCAGAGCAGAGCGTCTGAAATTCGTCATATGTCAGCAGTCTGTTCACTATTTTGAGCAGCATATTTGCCGAAAGCTTTGCCGGAAGCTTGAGCCTTGCGGCAAGCCTTCGGCGCAGCTCCGCACTGCCTTCGCCGCCCGCAAGTCCGGCAAGCATCATGTCGGATTTTGTTATTTCCCTTGCCGCCTTGGGAGTTTCCGTGCTGCCGTCTACGGTGCAGCCCGCTTTTTTTAATGCGTCGATAATTATATCCTCACTCATTCCCTCAACACCCAGAAGTCCCTCCTTGCCGGGAGTGCGCTTTCTGCGCTCCTTGCCTTTGATGTCGGGAATATATGCGTGCTTTACCTTGTCATCTGGGATATTCTGCTTTATAAAGCTGCGTATGCGAAAGCCTGCGCTGTCGCTGTCGGTAAGAATTACTATTCCGGTTTGTGCGGCAAGCTCGGCTATGCTTTTTTTCAGTGCGCTGTTGTTGAAAACGGAAAATCCGCCCGTGGTCAGGATTATCCCGTCTATAAATCCCGAAAGACGTATTTTGTCATACGCTCCCTCAACTATTATCGTTTCCTTTACCTTATGCAAGCAAAACCCTCCGAATCCGTAAATCAAAAACGCCCGACCTATCTGATAAATAAGCCGGACGTTCTTGTTAAAATAAATTGTAAATATATTATACCACTTTTTTTAAAAATTTCAATATATTTTTGTAAAGAAAAATTAACAGAAAATTAATAATTTCTTGTCTATTCTGCACAATGACGTTAAACTATCATGTTGCAAAGGTAATTATACAGTCTGCCGACAGTCGTTATCGCTTGTTCTACTGTATAATATGCGTGAGGATTGAATTTGTTGTCCTCCATACCCGTCATGATTTCGTTATCGGTTACCCACTGAACGGAGTAGTGCGCCCATTTTGAAATATCGTACTGATCGGCATATGTAAGAGTGCGGTTTGTGTTGATATAAACAAACTGCTCTGCCGCCGAGGTCAGCATTTTCGCCGCCTCCTCACGTGAGAGAGTGCCGTCCGGGTCAAACAGTCCGTCGCCCTTGCCGTTTACAATGCCGAGGCTGTAGAGAATATCTATCGATTCGTCCTTGCCCTTGCAGTCCGAGAAGTTGTTGCGCAGATACATTCCCTCCTTGTCCCGCACGTATGACCCCAAATCGGCATAGCCGGACGTTACTGTTATCAGCTGTCCGATGAGCGTACAAAATTCCTCGCGGGAGATGTTTGCGCTGTATTTGCTTGTCAGATTGTACGGCAGAAGGCTGTGCTTGGCAGCGTCCTTGATGCTGCTCTGCGCCCACTGAGCCGAGGGCAGCTTTAAAAAGTCGTTGCTCGTGCTGCGGTGGATTTCCTCGCCGTTGTATTTTGTTTCACGATCCTTGTACATTGAATCGAGATACGTGAGGAAAACCTCGTCCTCGCCCTTTACCTTGTAGCATATATAATTTTCCGTTCCGTAAAGACCTATCTGAATACCCGAACCGACATAATAGCTCACAACATCGGTGTCTGTGTACAGATTTATGGCAGTGCCTCTGAACGGTGTCGGATTTATCGCTCTGTATGCCGGCATTTTGCAGGCGGCGTAATAAAAATCATTTATTTCGTCACGGGTAAGCTCAAAATACTTACCCTCCTCAACGTTGGAAAGCGTCGCCTTTTTTATTTCCTCGCCGCTGAATATTCCCATTGCGTCCGAAAGCTCCATCTGCTCCGGCAAATCAACCACGTTGTACGCATGAGCCGATACGGGTATCAGCAGCAGCACGGCGGCAATAAGAAATTTTGCAAGCTTATTCATCAAATTCCTCCTTTATCGGAAAAAATCATACCGTGTACGGCGTAAGCACCGACTTTGTGCCGTCCGGCATCTCAACGTAAAATTCCGTATATGACGGATTTTTCGGGTCAACGTACATATCAAGCAGTGTGAATTTTTCAAGGTTTTCGGAATTAACCAGCTCGGAAATCACTGCGTCCTTGTATGCGCCGGGGACGTACTTGTCGGTGTCCACTCTGCGGTATATCATTTTGTCGTTGTACATATGCGTGAGCAGTCTGGGGGCGATTGCTTCAGCGTCCTTTAAGCGGAAATATCCGAAAGCGCCCTCCTCATATTTGTAGAAGCTGCCCGTTACCATTATGTCGGTAAAGCATATTCCGTGCAGATCGGAAAGTATATATTTCTTTTCGTCAAAAAGCAGACGTGTTTTAAAGCTAACCGTCGGCTCGCCGCCGCATTTTACGAGGGATTCGCCGTCATAATAATAGAAGTGCGCCGTCTGAACATCGCCGTTTTCAACTATTACAACCTGCTTGTCACTGCCGTTTATGCTGATAACGGCAAGTGAGTTAAGGCTCGAAAAGCTTTGACGTATAACATCGGAAAAGTCCCTGTTGTCGATAACAAGCAAAGGCATTTCCTCGCCCTCGGTGTCGCTTGTCTGAGTAAAGGATATAACCTCCTTTATTCCGTCACCGTTCAGATCCGCCTCGTTGTTTACGCATGAGCCGCTTATATAAAAGTCCGAAATTGCCGGAAGATCCCTGAACCCTCTCTTTACTCCGGAAAAGGCTCTGTAGGGCTTGCCGTCCGATGCGATAAGCACCGTACTTTGGAAGCCGTTCCACGTAACGCCGAAATCGAGAGCGTCCGAGATTGCCCTTACCGGGATAAGCGTTCTGTCGTTGATTATCTGCGCCGGAACGTCAAGGGCAACAGCCTTATCATTTTTAAACAGTATATCCTTGTTGGGACTTATCCTGACAACGTTTCCGTTGTATTCTATCGTTGCGGTGAGAGCTGTCTGATTCCATTCAACCGTTGCCCCCGCCTTTTCAAACACGGCTCGTATGGGTACAAGCGTGCGGCCGTCTATGATTACGGGCGGCTGGTCAAAGGAAACCTCCTCATTATCAACCATGACCGTTATCACGTCACGCTCCGCCAGTGCCGCAGGTGCGGCGCAGAGCGCACAAACGGCGGAAAGTGCGCATATCATGCTTTTAAATATTTTTCGTTTCATTATTATGACCATTAACTCCTTTCATAAAACCCGTTTGGGAAAAGAGAAGCAAGCAGATCGTGTTTTTCGACGAACGAGACTATACTTTGTGTATGCGAGTCCGGCGAAAGGTGCGAGATGCGCCGCTTATCTTTTTCCAAACTTTGCTCCTTTCATAAATGCCTACAGTACGCAGTATTTACTCATGTATTCCTCCATGCCCTTGAGAGCCTCCTCGTATTCACCGCTCTCCTTCAGATATTCGTAAATATCCTCAACCGTTACGATTGCATGGACGTTTATTCCGAATTCCTCCATAACCTCGTCAACCGTTGTCTTTTCGGGATTCTGACCGAATTCACAGCGGTTTACCGAAATGAACATATGCTCAACCTTAACATCTGCCGCACCTTTTAGGATAGGCATCGTTTCACGGACTGCCGTGCCGGCTGTTATAACGTCCTCGATTACGATAACTCTGTCACCGTCCTGGGGCTTAAAGCCTACAAGCGAGCCGCCCTCGCCGTGATCCTTTTCCTCCTTGCGGTTGAAGAAGTACGGCTTGTCGGTGTTGAAGTCGTTGTAAAGCGCAGCCGCTGTGGTTGTTACAAGAGGAATACCCTTGTAGGCGGGACCGAACATACAGTCAAATTCCTCACCTATAGTTTCCTTTACAAGCTTTGCATAAAAGCTGCCGAGCTTAGCTATCTGCTTTCCGGTTTTGTAATTTCCGGTATTTACAAAATACGGCGTATTTCTGCCGCTTTTTGTAACAAAGCTGCCGAAACGGAGAACGTCCGCCTCCATCATAAATTCAATAAATTCCTTTTTTGTCTTGTCCATTGTTATCTTCCTTTCCGTTGAATTAATTTTTAAAATATAAATCCCGCAGACGCTTTAACAGCCTTCTTTCAAATCTCGAAACCTGCATCTGCGTCATGCCAAGCTCCTCGGCTATAGCAACCTGGCTCTTATCCTCATAATATCGCATTTGCACAAATTTGCGCTCGTCCTCGTCAAGAAGGCTCATACAGTATCTGATGAAATCCTTGTTTTCGATCATCAAAAACCTGTCGTCCTCCATGCCGATAACGTGACCGAGATTCAGCGGACCGTCGGCATATGCCTCGTCCTCGAGTGATTTTATAAACGCAGCATCGCCTATTTCGTACGCCTCGTCAATCATTCCCTCAGGCAAATCCAAAAGCCTGGCTATCTCGTCCTTTGACGCAGCCTCGTGGGAGCGCCGTATCCGCTCTGCTTTGTAAAAAATATTGTAGAGCCGCCTCGGAATCCGTACAAAGCTCCCCTTGTCGCGGAAATAGCGTCTGATTTCGCCGAGGACGGTAGGTGTGGCAAATGTCGGGAATTTAACTCCTCTGTCGGGGTCAAATCTGTCTACGGCATAGAGTATGCCAACGCTTGCGACCTGGTATATGTCGTCATATTCAACGCCTCTGTTCACAAACCGCCGTGAAAGTATCGCCGCCATGTATATGTACCTCTCGACTATTTCGTCACGCAGCTCAAGCGAGTGTGTTCGCCTGTATTCGGAGAACAGCTCATATTCTGTTTTGTCATTATGTGAAATCACAACCGCCATCATTCATCAAATCCTTTAATAACGGGCAAATGCCCATGTTGCTCGGCAAAAGCCGGAGTGCGGCTATTTTAAAATTTCCGCAATAATTTTCAGGGCGCTTTCGTACCCTGCTTTGTTTTTGTCATCGTCCTTATAATTTCCCTTAAGAACTATGTACGTGTCATTAAGCGTCAGTCCCAAATCCTTGAACAGCTTGCTGTCTGAAACGTTTACGGCATAGCCTACGCCGTCGCTGCCGGTTTTGATTTCACGATCTCCCACATCAACTCCCCATTCGTCAACGGGAACGTAGCTGTCGCCGACGTAATCACGTGAAAGCATACGGTCAAGCTGATCGGGACTGTGGAGAAATATGTTTGAGCAGTCATTTTGAAATTCAAGATCAAGCTTTGTCATTACTGCCATGTCATACTGCTCCTGACCTTTTGCTCCGGATATTGTAAGAGACTGGAAAAATACCGATTGTTTTCCGTCCTCGTCAATATCGTCAACAAACGGCGATAAAGCTTCTTCTATTTTGTCCTGTGTTTCCGTATCGAACGGAAGGTTTCCTGCGTAGGTTACGGTAATGTCATATTTTTCTCTTGTTGCGCACTGTACGGCGGTGGTAACAACGCAGATTATCACGAACAGCCCGCCTATAACGTGCCATTTGTAATATTCCCAAAAATATCCCCACCATGCTTTTGTAAATTTCGGCGGAATTACGCCGTATTTTTCAGCCATAAAATCATTCCCTTTCCTTACAGTATATGAGCCGGCAAAATGCGGTATCGCAAGCCGGATAGGCTGTATTAATCACTTTATTATATCACATTCGACAGGAATAATCAAGCTTTATTTTTTGACAGGTAATTACATTTATTACAGATGTTTTTTGTGCATCAGACTTTACACAGATTTTACATTCATATGTATACAATTTTACATTTTATTTGATATAATGATATTAATCCGCAAATAACGGGGGAAAATAGTGTAAAATAATGCACCATATTCAGAATGGAGAATAGATATGAGCATATTCAATTTGTTTGCGCTTGTCGGAGGACTGGCGATGTTCCTTTACGGAATGAGGATAATGGGCGAAAGTCTGGAAAGACTCGGCGGCGGTAAATTTGAAAAAATTCTTGAACGGCTTACGAACAGTCCCATAAAGGGAGTGGTTCTCGGTGCGGCGATAACGGCGGTCATACAGTCGTCGTCTGCGACTACGGTTATGGTTGTCGGCTTTGTCAATTCGGGTATCATGCGCCTTTCTCAGGCGATAGGGATAATCATGGGCGCAAATATCGGTACCACGGTTACGTCATGGCTTTTGAGCCTTACGGGTATCGAGGGTGACAGCTTGTTTATAAATCTTTTAAAGCCGGCAAACTTTACGCCCATACTTGCGATTATCGGTGTAATACTGCAAATGGCGACAAAGGATGAAAAAAAGCATAATATAGGAAATATTCTTCTCGGCTTTTCAGTGCTGATGTTCGGAATGGAGAGTATGTCGGGAGCGGTCAAGCCGCTTGCGAACGTGCCGGAATTTACAAATATACTTACAATGTTCCAAAACCCTGTTCTCGGCGTGATTGCCGGAGCGATTCTGACGGCTGTCATACAGTCGTCGTCGGCGTCGGTCGGTATTTTGCAGGCATTGTCCGCAACGGGCAGCATTACCTTCGGCGCAGCGATACCGATTATTCTCGGACAGAATATCGGAACGTGCGTGACGGCGCTTATTTCGTGTATAGGTGCAAACAAAAATGCCAAGCGTGCGGGTATGGTGCATCTGTACTTTAATATAATAGGAACGCTTGTGTTCCTTGCGGGATTTTATGCGCTTAATGCGCTCATACATTTTTCGTTTGTGGATTCTTCGGTGAATGCGTTCAACATTGCCGTTGTGCATACGATTTTCAATATAACCGCAACAGCGCTTTTGCTGCCTTTTAATAAGCTTTTGGAAAAGCTGGCGATGATGACAATAAGAGATACAAAGCAGGAGGAGCAGGTAAACCTTTTGGACGAGCGTTTCCTTATCACTCCGTCCTATGCGATTGAAAGGTGCGTTGCGCTCACATCGGATATGGCGTATATTGCTCAGGAGACGTTTGAGGCGGCACTCAAGTGCATGGACAAGTATTCGGAAAAATATCTGAAAATAGCAGAGGAAAACGAGGAAAAAACCGATGAATACGAGGATATGCTCGGTACATATCTCGTAAAGATAAGCGGGCGTGATTTGACGTTCAGAGATTCGCAAAAGACCTCGCTGCTGCTCCATGCAATAGGCGATCTTGAGCAGATAACGGATTCATGCCTTAAAATCGCAAGACTCGGCGAGGAGATAAACCGAAAGGAAATAGTATTTTCGGAAAAAGCGTCCGAGGAGCTGGAAATAATGCGCAGTGCCGTTGCGGAGATTCTTGAGCTTACGATAGACGCATTTGCGACAGGCAGCAAAAGCACGGCGCAGAAGGTTGAGCCGCTTGAGGATTTGATTGACGATATGAGAATAGAGCTTAAAACACGTCACATACACAGACTTCAGGAGGGCAAGTGTACTGTAGAGGTAGGATTTATATTCAACGACTTTATCGGAAGTCTTGAAAAAATTTCCGACTGTTGCTTAAACGTTGCCGTTTCGCTGATACAGCTCGCCGACGACAGCTATGATATACATCAGTATTTGAGCGACGAAAAGGAAAGCAATGAAAAATATAAGGAAAGATACAATCAATACTGCAAAAAATATGCGCTGCCTTTTTCAAAATCGGGAGTGCGTGCGGAATAAAGGCAAAAATTAAAAACATAATTATTAAAAAAAAGAAAATTTGGGGAATTTGCCCCTTGAAAAAGATAGCGGCTTGTGATAAAATTCAATTAAATCGAGTAGCAAATGTGCGTAAATCCGGATTTGGTTTTACGCACATTTTGTTATCTTTAAGGTTATGGCAGCTCCCTTGATAGTTCCGATAAGCTTTAGGAGGTGTTTTAATGAAATTACAAAACAATAACGAAAATGTATGTCCGTGCTGCGGCAAGCACTGCCCGTCGGACAGCCTGAGCTGCGGGCGAGGCAGAGCGTATTTCGGCAGCGGGAATGAGCGCCCTCGGCAAGGCGGCAATATTAAAGATAAAACAGTCGCTTTGCTGCTGGAGTGCGGTCACACGCTCCATCACGGCTTGCGGGAAAAAGCTGAAAGTCAAGATATTCTCGCATTTTTATCAAGTGATGAAAAATCAGAATTAAATACATTACTGCAAAAATGTATTGATCACTGGAAAGGCCTGTAAAGGCTTTGTAAGGTAAAAAAATCCCCCCGGCGGTGTGCCGAGGGGGATTTTTTACTGCATAAAGCCAAGGTCTACCTTTGCTGTGTCGGGGTAGGATTTTATATATGTATTCGAAGGGTCTTCGTTAAGCCACTTTATTCCCGTACACGAATACGGCGCGAATATGCGGCACTCGTAAATATACGACTCTATATTAACAAGCGACTCGTCCGCCTCGGTTACACCGTTTGCATTCTTTACAGGCGTTTTGTCCGTTCCGCCGTAAACAACGATACACTTCTTTACGTCCGAATTTTTAACCTCTGTCTTTGAGTTTATTCCGTAGCTCAAGATGAGGTTTCTGTCTGTTTTGAGTCCGTCAATCGTAACTCCGCCGGTACGCACGATAACCGTTGAATTACCGAAGCCGTCGGTGTATGTTCCCGGCTTGTCTATGTACAGGCTGACAAGCTGATCCATAACCATCGCAAACTCACCTCTCGAAATCGACGAGGTCGGCTTAAGCTTGCCGTCTATGCCCGTATATCCGCCGTTGCCTACAACAGCTCTTGCGTATTCCGCAGCCCATGACGCAATCTCGTCCTTATCCGGGAAAGCATTCAGGCAGTTTGCGTCCGGCGCCATTACTTCAATGCCGTTCTTTGTCGTTCTCGGCGTAAACTGGAACACACGTGCAAGCACCGTGTATGTTTCCTGGAAGGTGATGTTGTTTGTCGGATTGAAGTTTCCGTTGTCGTCACCCTGGAAAGCACCCATGTAAACAGCTTTTTCAACCGCATCCTTGTACCATGCGTCTGCCGCAACATCCTTAAATGACGTTGATGTCTTTTCCTCAACTCCGAACGCCCTTACGATAATTGCCGACATCTGCGCTCTTGTGATGGGATCGTACGGCTTTACCGTGTCGTCCTCATAGCCTGTAAGCAGTCCGTTGTTTACGGCATTCTGAATTGCAACGCCCATTTCGCCGTCCGGCATATCCGTGAATGCAAGTGCTGATGCGGCGCTTCCGAGCATAACTGCTCCGGCAAGAACAGCCGCAAGCTTTTTGATTTTGATCATTATTGAAATCATTCCTTTCTTTATTGTTTCGTGAACTGTCACATATATACATTATACACCATAAATGGGGTGTTTGTCTATGATATTTATTAAATTTTTTTAAATTTTTTAAATATATGTTGAATTTTACTGTTCTTTATAGTATAATGTATTCATAATACTATGAGGAGATTGGAATAAATGTATAATATTGCCGGTATCAACGTTGATATGGAGCCTAAATATCCGAGAACTCTGCGTCAGAGTGAGGCATATCGTGTAAACGATGATGCAGCTGCGGATATACGCATACGCATGAGCGATGAATTTTTGCAGCAGCGTCAGAACGAAAACCCGCACCTCACTATCGAGGACTGCGAATATATTTGGATGGGCAGCGAATTTTATGAGCTTATGCCGGAATTTGGGGGTCTTTTGCTCCATTCGTCGGCTGTTGTATATAACGGCGAGGGATTTTTATTCAGCGCACCGTGCGGAACGGGCAAATCCACTCATACGCAGCTGTGGCTCAAGCGATTTGAGGGTTCGTATATTCTTAACGACGACAAGCCCGCAATCAGAATTACCAAAAACGGCTTTTATGTTTACGGGACTCCCTTTTCGGGCAAGACGGATCTGAATGTAAACGCAGGCGTACCTCTCAAGGGCATCTGCATTCTTGAGCGAGGCGAAAAGAACAGAATAGAAAAGGTTCCGCCTGAGGAGGCATTATTCGGAATACTTAATCAAACGGCACGTCCCGTTGCCGAGGAACGAATGGATAAACTTCTTACCATACTTGACAAGCTGATAAAGGCTGTTCCTGTTTACAGATTACACTGTAATATGGAGCTTGAGGCGGCAGAGGTTTCGTACCGGGGAATGACAGAAAATCAAGGAGAAAGGGTGTAATTGCTATGATGAAAACAAAAAAAGGATTTATGCTCAGGAGCGTCGGCGGCAGAAACATTGTCGTTGCAGTCGGAAAGGCGTCCGAAGAATTTAACGGTCTTATAACTCTTAACGATTCCGGCGTGCTTCTTTGGAATGAGCTTGCAAAGGGGTGTACCTATGATGAATTGCTCGCAAAAATGCTTGACACCTACGAGGTGACGGAAATGACCGCAAGAGCCGGTCTTGATCAATTCCTCGAAACCGCAAGAGGCGCAGGTCTTATAGTTGATGAATGATAATATCAAACAGCCGGCAAACGGATATTTCGCTTGCCGGCTGTTTTTATCTGTCAAGAAATTTCACAACAGAAAAATTCTGTTTATCAAAAATCACGATTGTGACTATTCAAGTGAAAAATCCTCTTGAGTGAGGTTTGTTTTAAACGGCTTTCTGCGGCGGACGGTACGCTTTAAAATATCGTATTTATAGTGACGGCACGCTTCCTTTGTGATTTCAACCGTTTTTCCGTCACGCCTGCACACCGTTTCGTCCGCCTCCTCCGCGGCACGCTCCGCATTTACGCAGTAGGCGCAGATACGTGGTATTTCACTGCTGTATATGCTCATATATCAACCATAACTCCTTTCACAATCGAACACAGTTATATGATTGCGGAAATTTACTTAGAATTTGAGAGTGTTTTTGATTTTATTCGTACTCAAATATTCCTTGCGGTAACTCGTCCGAACAAAATCAAAAACGCTCTCAAATCCCATACCGATATTTTGCAATTACCTATCGAACACAGTCAATTCAGCGGCTTTTTTCTTCTCAGCATATCGCCGCTTTTTACCGGCTCGTTTACCTTGAAATGCACTATCATCTCCGGGTGGTTTGCCACATCGATGCTCTCATTTTCCTCGTTTGTCATTTCTCCGACAATCTGCTTGAAATACGGCTGCATCGGGCGCATTATCTCGATTTCATCACCCTTGAAAAAGCGGTTTCGCTGGGTTATTGTTGCAATGCCGGTTTTTTCGTCATAGTCCGTCACTATCCCTATCAGGTCGTAATCTCTTATATAAGAGCTTGACGTGTACACCTGTGAATCGCTGTCCGGCTTGTGATAGTAAAAGCCTGTTGTGTACGGTCTGTGGCTGACCTTGCACAGCTCTTCCATTTCCTCGGGATTGAAACGGTAATTTTCCGGGTCGGCAAAATACCTGTCAATCTCCCGCCTGTACGCTCCGACAACCGTCGCAACGTAATATGCCGTTTTGACACGTCCCTCAAGCTTAAGGCTTGATATTCCGCTCTGCACAAGCTCCGGGATATGCTCTATCATGCACAGATCCTTTGAATTAAAGATAAACGTACCTCTTTCATTTTCAAACACGTCCATGTACTGCCCCGGACGCTTTTCCTCAACAAGGCTGTACTTCCAGCGACACGGATGCGAACAGGCGCCCTGATTTGCATCACGGTTCGTGAGATAATTCGACAGCAGACACCGCCCCGAATACGATATACACATAGCACCGTGGACAAATGCCTCAAGCTCAAGCTCCGGCGGGATTTTTGCACGTATTTCCGCAATCTCCGCAAACGACATCTCCCTTGCAAGCACAATTCTCTTTGCGCCCATGCGATGCCAAAAGCGTGCGGAGCGGTAATTTACGTTGTTTGCCTGAGTGCTTATGTGTATAGGCAGCTCCGGCGCAAGCTCGCTCACCATATCGAAAAGCCCCGGATCTGCTATCAGCACCGCATCAAAGCCGAGAGGGCGCATTTCCTTTATAAAGTCCTCAAACTTTTCTATATCCTCGTTATGCGGCAGAATATTTGCCGTCAGATATACCTTTTTACCTCTGTCATGGGCGAATTTTATGCCCTCGGCAATTTCCTCCGTTGTGAAATTTTCCGCAGCGGTTCTCAGGCTGAATGCCTCGCCGCCTATATAAACTGCGTCTGCACCGTATTCGATTGCGGTTTTCAGCTTTTCAAGGCTGCCGCCCGGCGCAAGAAGCTCGGGTTTGTTCATATTAATCTTCCTTATTATAAATAATTTGCAGATAATTGTAAAATGTGGGATTTCTGCGGAATTTTAAATATTTTCGATTACGGGGCGGCAGGGACACCGCCCCCTACACACCCTCACTTCGTTCGAGAACTCGCCGGAACTCAATCAAAATTCTTCCCAAACCATAAAAGCTTGTAGGATTTGAGAGCGTTTTTGAGTTTGTTCGGACGAGTTACCGCAAGGGATGTTTGAGTACGAATAAAATCAAAAACGCTCTCAAATCCCGAACCGACATTTTACAATCGCCTAATAAATAATTTGCCTTATATCTTTACCGACAGCGTCACTCCATCGCCCAGGGGCAACAGCGAGGTTTGCAACTCCTTATGCGCCATCAGTGCGTCAACATACCGCCTAAGCCGCTTTACTATCGTGATTTTGCGGCGTATCACGTGGTTGTCGTCTGCCGTCATGCCCTTGTAGAGAACATTGTCGGCTATCATGATTCCGCCCTTTCGCAGCAGACGCACGCAGTCATCCAGCATATAGATATAGTGCGCCTTCGGTCCGTCGAGGAATATCAAATCAAATGCTCCGTCCTCGTCAATGTATGACAGATACTCCTTTGCGTCCGCCTCGACAACCTCAATGACACCCGTCAGACCCGCCTCATCGATGTTCCTGCGTGCCTCGGCGGCCATTTCGGGGTTGTATTCAAGCGTTGTTATCCTGCCGCCCGTTTCCAGTCCCTCCGACATCACTATCGCCGAATACCCTATTGCGCAGCCTATCTCCAGTATGCGCAGCGGACGCATGATTTTAGTCATCACAGACAAAAATCTTGCTGTTTCCGGCTCCGCTATCGGAATTGAATTTTTTTCGGCATATTCCTCCAGTCTGCGGAGAAATGCGTTCTCATGCACGGTTTTGGAGCGGAGATATTCCGTTATATATGACGGAACTATCGCATTTTTATCGTATTCTATCATTATGACCATTAACTCCTTTCACAAAACCCGTTTGGGAAAAGATAATCTTGTCATCACTTTTGCTCCGCAAAAGCCGCACTCCGTGCGTCCGCCCTTCTTGGCGGTGAGTACAGATTGCCGTTATGAGGGGTGCAGTCGTACTTGTGTACTTCAAGCTCCGAATGACGGTGAGATGCACCGATTATCTTTTTCAAACTTATGACCACGAAATTCTTTCACAAAACCCGTTTGGAAAAAGAGAAGCAAGCAGATTGCCGTTATGAGGAGCGCAGTCGTACTTTGTGTACTTCAAGCTCCGAATGACGGCAAGATGCGCCGCTTATCTTTTTCCAAACTTATTCCTCGCTCTCGGTGCTTTCTTGCTCAGGCTGCTCAACCACCATCTGTCCTATTTTATCGTCCTGATTTTTAATAACATCGGAATCAACAGCCACCGCCATATCCGTTGAGTTTACAAGTCCGACAAATTCATCGTAGCTTGTGCCGAAAATCTGCTCGCCGTTTACGGACAAGCCGAAATAGAACGCATCAGATGCGCTGTAATCAAGTACCGCCTCTATCGCAGCAATGCTCGGACTGCCTATCGGGCCTATCGGAAGCCCTGCGTAAACGTAGGTGTTGTACGGTGAATCGATTTTTGTGTCGGCTATCGCAAGCACCGGCTTTCTCTCGCCCAGGACATACTGAACGGTTGAATTTGCGTCAAAGTACATTCCCGAATTTCTCTTGTTGTGAAGCACTCCCGCAACCTTTTTCAAGTCGCAGCTTTCGTTTGTTTCACGCTCAAGAATCGATGCCATCGTGATAACCTCGTCGACAGTCATTCCGAGAGCTGCCGCCTTGTCGTAATATTCGGGCTTAAACTGAGCGTCAAAGGTCTTTAGCATAAAATCGACTATATCATGAGCGCTCATGCCGTTGGGGATTTCGTATGTTGCCGGGAACAGATACCCCTCAAGCATACTGTCACGTGACGGTATCCCCTCCAAAAAGCCGTAGCTGTAATCGGAAACGTGATACAATGCGTCATAGAACTCGTCCCACGTGGTAAGACCAAGCTCGCACAGCTTTATCGCAATTTCACGTATTTCGCATCCCGGAGGAACGATAACCTTTGTCGTATTCCTTGACGGAGTGATTAGCATATCGAGAATATCCGCATAGCTCATTCCGTTTTCGATATACGCCGACCCCGGCTGGAAATGACCCTCGTAGCCTCCCGCAATCGCCTGGAGCCTGAACATAAGCGGGTATTTGATTATTCCGTCGTTTTTAAGCTCGGCGGCAATCTTTGCCGCATTGTCACCGTCAGATATTTCAATATATTTTATATCCTCGTCAAGCTTAATCCCAAGACTGTCTGTCAGCGATATTCCGATCGCTCCGAGCAAAAGCACAAATACCGCGATTATTACCGTAAGAATTATACGCCCCTTTTTCGAGCGTGTTTTTTCCACCTTAACTGCCATTGGACTTACCTCCCTGTTTATATATATACTTCTATTTTACAATAAAAAAGCCTTTTCGTCAATGAAATTCTTTGTATGTAAAGTAATTTTAATATTATGCACGAAATTTCAAAATTTATCTTGAAAAATATACAAAAAGGGTGTATAATAATCATATTAAATCACAATATGCCGTATATGCGGCGGAACGGAGATACAATTTGAAGGGTGCAATATTTGATGTTGACGGAACTCTGCTTGACTCAATGGGAGTTTGGTGGGATGCGTGCGCTGCGTTTATGGAAAGCCACGGTGTTTTGCTGAGTGAAGAAAAAGGAATGCAGCTTAAGGAAATGCGTCTTGAGCAGTCGCTGCCTATGATTATCGGCGAGTATAATTTGGATATTACGGTAGAGGACGCAATAAATGAAATAAAGGCTTTTGTCGATCACGAATACGTAACCTCCGTGCCGCTCAAGCCGTATGCGGACGAATACCTGCGCCGCCTTAAGAGCGAGGGCGTAAAAACCGCCGTTGCGACCTCCGGCTATCCGGAGCTGTGCAAGGCTGCGTTTAAGAGGCTCGGTATTTATGATTTGATAGACGCATACGCATTTTCACATGAGGTAAACAAGGGAAAGGACAACCCGGACATATATCTTCTTGCTGCGGAGCGCATAGGGTGCAAGCCGTGCGACTGCGTTGTGTTTGAGGATATAACAGCCGGAATATCGGGTGCAAAAAAGGGCGGCTTTACCGCCTGCGCCATATACGACCGCACAAACGAGGCGGATACAGACGTGCTTAAACGGCATGCCGACCATTATATTACGGGGTGGAAGGATATGCTGTAAAGCAATATACGGAGCTTTGCTCCAAAAAAATGAGGATGCGCAGGCGTCCTCATTTTTTATCTGTGTGTAAAAATACACAAAATATCCTTAATTTATTAGATATGGGGGAATTTATATTGACTTTTTCCTCAAATTTTGATACTATAATAGTATCTTGTGCTATGCCGTCATGGCAGAGCAAAAAGCACCTGAAAGGATATGATGTTAATGAACAAACCAAAAGCAGCGGTAATCATGGGCAGTGATTCCGATTTTGAAAAATTAAAGAGCTGCATAACAAAGCTGAAGGAGTTTGGCATAGAGCCGGACGTGAACGTTATCTCGGCGCACAGAACACCCGACAAGGCGGCGGAATTTGCAAAGAGCGCAGAGGAAAACGGAATTGAGGTCATAATCTGCGCAGCGGGCATGGCGGCGCACCTGGGCGGAGTTATTGCGGCGCATACAACGGTACCCGTTATAGGAATCCCTATAAAATCAACGCTTGACGGCATGGACGCACTTTTGGCAACCGTTCAGATGCCGCCGGGAATCCCCGTTGCGACCGTAGGCATAGACAACGGCACAAATGCGGCAATACTTGCGGCGCAGATCCTTGCGGTCAAGTATGATTATCTTAAGGACGCCCTCAAGGCCGCAAAGGTCAAAATGGTTGAAGGCGTGGAAAAGAAAAACGAAAAGGTAAAGCAGCTTGCGGAGCAGCTATGATAAATCAAAATAAAGGAGATAAAAAAATGGCAGAAAACGCATATAAAAATGCCGGTGTAGACGTTGAGGCGGGCTACGAATCGGTAAGACTTATCAAGGACGATGTCAAAAAGACGGCTATCGAGGGAGTGCTTGGCGGCATAGGCGGCTTCGGCGGACTTTTTGAAATGCCGAAAAATTACGAAAACCCCGTGCTTGTTTCCGGTACGGACGGAGTGGGAACAAAAATAAGAGTTGCTTTCCTGATGGACAAGCACGACACTATCGGTCAGGACTGCGTTGCGATGTGCGTAAACGATATCGTATGCTCAGGCGCAAAGCCGCTGTTTTTCCTTGATTATATAGCAATCGGAAAGAATATTCCCGAAAAGGTTGCGCAGATAGTAAAGGGTGTTGCGGACGGCTGCGTGCTTGCGGGCTGTGCGCTTGTCGGCGGAGAAACCGCAGAGCATCCCGGAATGATGCCTGAGGACGAGTATGATGTTGCCGGTTTTTCGGTAGGAGTTGTTGAAAAATCAAAGATCACAGACGGCGAAAAGGCGAAAGCAGGCGATGTGCTTATCGGCATAGCGTCAAGCGGTATTCACTCAAACGGGTATTCGCTTGTAAGAAAGATTTTCGGTCTTAACGAGGACAATGCGGCACAAACTCTCGGAGTTTATTCGGAGGAGCTTGGCAAAACAATCGGCGAGGAGCTGCTCACACCGACAAGAATTTATGTAAAGCCGCTGTTAAAGCTTATCGATGAAGTAGGAATAAACACGGTTTCGCACATTACGGGCGGCGGCTTTATCGAAAACGTTCCGAGAATGCTTCCCGACGGCTTAAAGGCTGTTATAAACAAGGGCTCGTGGGAGATTCTTCCTATATTTAATATGATGCAGAAAAAGGCCGATATTCCGGAAAGAGATATGTACAACACATTTAACATGGGTATCGGAATGATTGTTGCCGTTGATGCGGACAAAGCAGAGGCGGCTGTTAAGTGCCTCGAAGCCGCCGGAGAAAAAGCGTATATTATCGGCGAGCTTGCAGAGGGCGAAAAGGGTGTGGAGATAATCACCGAAAACGGAGTAATTAAGGGCTGAGTTTTTTAAACTCGGTTAAAGGAGTTAATGGTCATAATCATGAAGAATATAGGAGTTTTAATATCGGGCGGCGGCACGAATTTACAGGCGCTTATAGACGCACAAGCAAGCGGAATCATAAAAAGCGGCAGGATAGTGTGCGTATGCTCGAACCGCTCGGACGCATACGGACTTGACAGAGCGAAAAAGGCAGGTATTCCCACAAAGATAATCAGAAAAAATGCCGACTGCGGCGGTGACAATGCGGAATTTAACCGCCGTATATGCGAATACATGAAGCAGATGCAGGTTGATGTTATCGTGCTTGCGGGTTATCTTGCGATTTTGGAGGGAGATTTGCTTAAGGAATATTCGGACAGGATAATCAATATCCACCCGTCACTTATCCCGTCCTTCTGCGGCGACGGCTTTTACGGTCTTAAGGTGCATGAGGCTGCTCTTAATTACGGAGTTAAGGTCACGGGCGCAACGGTGCATTTTGTGAACGATGTAGTGGACGGCGGCAGAATTTTACTGCAAAAAGCGGTGGAAATCCGTGACGGCGACACTCCCGAAATTTTGCAAAGGCGAGTTATGGAACAGGCGGAATGGATAATATTGCCGCAGGCGGTTGAGATGGTATGTGCGGGTGAAGCATGATTTTAAGAATGGAGGATTAACGTGAAAAATAAGCTGCGCATCTTGCCCTTTATCGGAGCTTGAAGTATCAACATACGTCGGCACTCCTCAAAAGAGCAATCTGCACTCACCGCCAAGAAGGGGGACGCACGGAGTGCGGCTTTTGCGGAGCAAAAGTGATGACAAGCTTCTTTTCCACGTTATGATTTGTGCCGCCTCATGGCGGCGGAATGGAGGATTATAATGAAAAAAATAAATATATACGAGGATTTAAAAAATAACGATTACCCCGGACGCGGTATCGTAATCGGAAAAAGTGCCGACGGAAAGAGTGCCGTTACGGCGTACTTTATCATGGGCAGAAGCGTGAACAGCCGCAATCGTGTATTTGTTGAGGACGGTGACGGCATACGCACTCAGGCATTTGACCCGTCAAAGCTTGAGGATCCGCATCTGATTATATATGCGCCCGTGCGTGTTCTCGGCAACAAGACTATTGTAACGAACGGCGATCAGACCGACACGATATACGATCTGATGAACAGTCAGCAGACGTTTGAGCAGTCGCTTCGCACACGTGAATTTGAGGATGACGCACCGAATTATACTCCGAGAATTTCGGGTATAATAAAAACGGATAACGGCGGCTTTAACTATGCAATGTCGATATTAAAAAGCGCAGACGGAAATCCCGATTCATGCCAACGCTACACCTTCAGCTACAACAATCCCGTAAACGGCGAGGGTCATTTTATCCATACATACATGGGTGACGGAAGTCCGCTGCCGTCCTTTGAGGGGGAGCCGAAAAGAGTGGAAATCCCCAACGGCATCGACGAATTTACCGACGGTCTGTGGAATGCGCTGAACGAGGATAACAAGGTTTCGCTGTTTGTGAGATTTATAGATTTGGAAACAGGCAAGGCTGAGTCAAGAATTGTAAACAAAAATAAATAAGCATATGTAATTGCGAAATGACGGTT
>JAXDRV010000058.1:0-6063 GCA_034090805.1 Clostridia bacterium | reverse complement strand
CGCCTACTCCGACAAGTAGGCGATTACAGCTATAATTTAACGACATCAGAATAACCGCCGGTTATTCTAATGCTTATATTCTATCACAAAAACAAAATAAGTCAATAGGCATTGTGTGAAAAATTTACGCAGTGCTTTTTTATGCAAAAAAGAGAGGGGGAGAAACATGAGCAAGAAGCGCAGAAAACCCTGTTAATGCAAAAAATAAGCAGCACATCTCACCCTTTATCGGAGCTTGAAGTATCAATATACGTCTGCGCTCCTCAAAAGGGTAATCTGCTTGCTTCTTTTTCGCGTTAAATATACGCATATGACGCGTCCCGGGCATGACGTTAAAAGGCTTAATTTTTATACAAATTTTCAATAAGGAGGGATTTATCATGGGAGAACCGACACCAACGCCGGAGTCGATGCCGACACCGGCACCTGAGCCGACACCGGCACCGACACCGGAGCCTGCGCCCAATCCTGAGCCGACACCGGAAAAGGCATTTACTCAAGCGGATATTGACAATGCCGTAGCGGAAGCAAGAACACAGTGGGAGAAACAGCAGAGCCAGGCGGAAAAGCTTGCCAAAATGTCGGCGGGCGAAAGAGAAAAGGAGCAGCTGCGCCTTGATCGCGAGCAGTACGAAAAGGACAGAGCCGCTCTTGACCGTCAGCTGCTTGAGCAGGAGGCGGCAAAGCAATTAAGAGAAAAGGGCGTTCCCGAAAGCTTCGCCGCAAGAGTATGCGGCAAGGACGCAGAGGAAACAAAGTCGAACATCGACGCATTTGTGAACGAGTGGAACGCAGCCGTTCAGGCTGAGATTAACGACAAGCTGAAAGGCAAAACACCGCCGGCGGCGGGAGAACAGCAAGGAACAGACCCGTTTTTAGCGGGATTCGGAAAGTAAGGAGGAAGAAAAAACAATGGCAATTAATTATGCAAGCAAATACGCTGCGCAGATTGACGAGCGTTTCTCAAGAGAAGCCTTTTCAACGGGCGCAGTAAATCAGGACTATGATTTTGTAGGAGTAAAGACTGTAAACGTATACAGTATTCCCACAGCGAAAATGAACAATTACGCAAAGACGGGCGCAAACCGTTACGGCACGCCCGAGGAGCTTGAAAACAGCGTGCAGGAGCTGACAATGTCGCAGGACAGAAGCTTTACATTCACCATTGACAGAGGGAATTACACCGATACACAGATGGTGAACGCTGCCGGAGCAGCTCTGCAAAGACAGCTCCGTGAGGTGGTTGTGCCTGAAATTGACACATACCGCTTTGCAAAGATTTGCGCAAGTGCGGGAACAACGGCAACAGGTGCGATTACAAAGACAAACGCATATGACGCATTCCTTGACGGAACAACTGCGCTTGTCGACAACAAGGTACCGACAGCCGGAGCGGTGGCGTATGTTTCAAGTGCATTTTACAAGCTGATAAAGCTTGACCCGGCATTTATAAAGCAGTCGGATATGTCGCAGAACATTGCAATGAAGGGACAAATAGGCATGATAGACGGTATTCCGCTTGTGGTGTTGCCGGCATCGTATATGCCCGAGGGTGTAAGCTTCTTTGTCACAAACAAGATTGCAACAACGGCACCCGTTAAGCTGTCGGAGTACAAAATCCACGACAATCCGCCCGGATTAAACGGCTGGCTTGTGGAGGGACGTGTGTATCATGATGCCTTTGTGCTTGAGAACAAGAAAAAGGCTATATATGTACACAAAACAGCATAAAGGAGCGGCGTTATGAAGCTTAAAAAAGGCAAGGAAACAATAACCTTGAGCAATCCCGTTCAGATAGCCGCATATTTATCGGCAGGCTGGACGGAGGTCAAAAAGGAGTCAAACAATGAAAGCGAGCATGGTGCAAACACTTAAAATGCTTTTGGGAATAAAGGACAATGAGCAGGACGGCTTGTTGTCCTTTTTGATTGACGATACGGTGAATCTGATATTGTCATACTGCCGCAGAGATGAGCTGCCGCCGGAGCTTGAAAGCCTTGTGCCGATAATAGCGGCAGATTATTACCGCATTAAAGGCTACGGCAGCACGAACGAGCCGCAAAGGGTGAAAAGCAAGTCACTGGGCAGCAGAAGCGTATCATACGAAAATACCGAAAGCGAAACAAACGTTTTAAGACGGTATACAAACAGGCTTGAGCCGTATCGTATACGAAAGGGGCGTGTCCCAAGTGAAGTGTGATCCGTTTGAGGAATTTTATGCTGCCGATGTGAGAATTATCAGCATAAAGGAAACGGGAGGGTACTCGGATACCCAACAGATAACGGAGCTTTGTACGCTTAAGGCTGATATACAGTCATACGGCGGCGGTCTTGCCGAAAAGGACTACGGTCTGACGGTGGAGTGTCAAAAACGTATGTACTGCGTACAAAACGATAATCTGACTGAGGGGAATTACGCTGAGGCAAACGGCAAGCGGTATAAGCTTGTATACGTTGATACGGACGATATGGGGGCAATGGCTCTTTTGCGTGAGGTGAGGGTATGAAAGACATCAATGCGGAAGCGGAAAAAACTCTCTCAAGGCTTGAGCGCAGAGTGTGCTACTATTATCCCGAAAGCTTTAATGATTTCCCGATAGTGAGCTTTTACAATTTGGCGGAACGTCCGGAATTTTCGGCAGATAACCGTGAGGATATACAAAACGGCACTGTCGCTGTTGATATATGGTCGGACAGGAAAAGAGAGTGCGGGGACGTAAGCCTTGAGGTAAACGAAGTAATGACGGCTGACGGCTGGGTCAGAGAGTTTTCAAGGGATATACCTCCGGAAGGCGGAGTATATCACAAAACAATGAGATTTTCAAAAAGTTTTTTAGTTTAGGAGGAAATAAACAATGGCAAAAACAAACAATAGACCAATGCCTACAATAGGCGTTGACAGGTACACATTTTTTGAGGTAATATCGGACACGAAGGAAAAGACCGAATACAAAGAGGCGCAGTCGCTGCCCGGATTGGTTGAGATAGCACCGACCGACAACGGCGGTTCTGATATATTTGACGCAGATAACGGAGCGTATGAGGTTACAAGCTATATCGAAAAGATAGGTCATGAAATAACCAATGCGGACATACCCCCGGCGGTTGACGCACAGTGGAGAGGACTGACGCTTAAGGACGGCGGTGTAGAGGTAAGCAATAACGTTAAAACCGCATATTTCGGAGTAGCGTGGAGAGTCTTGAAAAAAGACGGTTCATACAGATATTTCCGCAGCTACAAGGGAGCGTATTCGTTTGCGTCGAATATCGGCGGAAAGACAAAGCCGTCGGAGGGTGCTCCGGAAAATCAGACCGCAAAGGCTACATATACAGCCGTACAACGTGAGTCTGACGGTAACTATTATTACTACATAGATGAAAACGATTTTCCCGAATCACTGACAAGAGAGGCATTTGAGGCTAAGTGGTTTACGGATTTGAACTACTATCCGTCCGATTTGTCGGCATAAGATGAAAGGAGATAAAATATTATGGCAGAACAGAGAGTATTGACGTTTACGGTTGACGGCAAGAAATACAGGTCAAAGCCGTTTGATTTTGAGGCATTCAGACTGACGAACGAAAACCATGCCGATGAGGCGAAAAAGGGAGCGGTCACCTGCGGACTTGACGGAATGTATCATATGTTTGAGGGTACGGACGCAACGAATGACGTACTTGCAAAGGCAAGCATACACGATATGTCGGATATGTGCCGCAAGGTATGGGACTGGTACGTTGAGGAACTGACGTCAAAAAACGATTAAACCGCCGAAACGGCAGCGGCGAAAGCTCCGGAAGCTTTGGCGACCTTTACGGGATAATGTTAAAGAACTGGGGGTTTTTGCCGTCGGAGCTTGCAAAACAAGACCCGACGCTGCTGTTTATGGCAATTGACGCTCTTAGCGGCGAGGATGCGCAGGAACGGGAAATCCCGCCCGGACTTGCGTTCTTTTACGGAGAATAAAGCCGTTGACAAAATACGGCAATGTATGATATAATGTGATACGGAAAGCAAGGAAAGGCTTGGCGGTTGTTTTCGACACTCTTTAAAAAGGGGTGTTGGCACTATGAGTGAATTTACATTGATTTTAATTGTAATTTTGCTTGCTATGATAGTGATAAAAAAATAACCGCCCACGCTGGCACGTAGGCGGTTGGGGGTAGAGTAATTTCTACTTCTTGTAAAAATATATCCGTTGAAAACAGCCGTTAAAGCCGTTCCTTGTGAGTACATTATATCACCAAAAGCAAATATTGTCAAGAATTTTTTTCGGCACATCGGACGATGTGCTTTTTTGATGCAGTTTTTAGGAAGGCGGTGATTAAATGGCTGATGTGGCAGCAAGCTTATTGATAAGGATAGATGCGGAGGATAACGCATCGGCGGTATTGGCGAAGGTATCGAATAGTGTCGGAAGTCTCGGCGGAGCGGGAGCGGCAGGCACGAAGTCCGTAAAGGGGCTTAATGCGGAAATGAACGCCGGAAGGAAAGCCGCAAACGATATGTCGAACGAATTGACAAAATCCGAAAAGAGCCTAAAACGCTGGCAGGATGCAGGGGCAGGGTTAAAGAGTGTCGGAGAGGGACTTGACGCAGTAACAAAACCATTGCAGTATGCGGCTGTCGGAGTGGTGACGGGTGGAGCTGCGGTGTCCGCTGCGGCTATGAAATACGAAACGGCATTTACCGGAGTGAAAAAGACTGTTGACGGCACACCGGAGCAGTTACAGCAGGTTAATACAGAGATACGTGCAATGTCAAAGAATATCCCGGTCAGTGCTGCCGAATTGGCGAATTTGGCGGCTGTGGGCGGTCAGCTTGGAGTAGGAGTAGAAGATATTTCAAAATTTACCGAGGTTATGGCGGCTATGGGAGTTGCCACAAACCTAAGCGGTGAAGAGGGTGCTGCGTCTATGGCAAGATTTTTGAATGTCATGGGCGAGGACGTGAACAATATCGACCGTGCGGGAAGTGCGATTGTCGCATTGGGCAATAATACGGCAACGACAGAGGCTGATATAGCATCAATGGCGGTTAGAATGGGTAAGTACGGAAAAACCGTCGGGATGAATACTCAGCAGGTACTGGGCTATTCTGCGGCTCTTTCAAGCATGGGTATTGAAGCGCAGCTCGGCGGCTCTGCGATAGGACGTACATGGCTTGATATTGAAAAAGCGGTAAACAGCGGCGGAGATACGCTGAACGCTTACGCAAAGTATGCGGGAGTATCGGCGCAGGATTTTGCAAAGCAGTGGAGTACAGACCCGTCCGGAGCATTTAACGGACTTATCAAGGGATTGTCATCGGTTGAAAATCTGACCGGTGCAATGTCGGAAATGGGCATTGAGAACACGCAAGACCAACAGGTTGTGATGGCTCTTGCAAACGGTTATGATATGCTGACAAAATGCCTTGATTTATCGGGCACGGCATATAAAGAAAACACTGCTCTTATGAAAGAGGCAAACGCAGCCTACGGGACAACGGCAAATCAAATACAGCTTACAAAGAACGCCGTTACGGATGCGGCTATAAGCTGGGGAGAGGTTTTACTGCCGGAGATAAGGAGCGGAGCGCAGTATGTCGGAGGACTTGCGGATAAATTCGGAAGCCTTGACGATAACACGAAAAAGACCGTAGTATCGGGCGCAAAGGCGGCTGTGGTACTGGGTGCGGCAAGTAAAGCGACTGTCGGAGCGATAAAGGGCGTCGGGAATGTTGCCGAGGGAGTGAGCAAGATAAAGACAGCCTTTGCCGCAGGCGGTGCGTTTGCAAAATTCGCCCCGGCTCTTGCGTCGGTAGCTTCTGCGGCGGGTCCTGCGACTGCGGGCATAGCGGCAGTTACTCTTGCCGTGGTTGCGGGTAAAAAGGCATATGACTATTGGTATGACAGCACATACAAATGGGGAGAAAGCCTTGAAAAACCTACCGTAAAGCTGAATGAAAGTATTTCCACAATGAAAGAGCTTAATAATCTTCAGTGGGAATATAACGACTTAAGCGGCAAAATATCAAAAGGACAGCTTGACGGCAAGGAGCTTGAGTATGCAAAGAGCAGA
>JAXDRV010000057.1:0-2745 GCA_034090805.1 Clostridia bacterium | reverse complement strand
GAGCTTATCGAATACCAGACAGAGGATTATCCCGACAGCGAAATAAAGGAGCAGCAGGCAAAGCTAAACAGACTGTATGATGATTTTACCGCAAAATACGGTCTTATCAATTCGCGCGGAAACAATATGGCATTTTCAAGTGACAGCAGCTATTTTCTGCTCTGTTCTCTTGAAGTCTTAAATGATAACGGAGAATTGGAGCGAAAAGCCGATATGTTCACTAAGCGTACTATCGGAGCAAAAAAGGAGATAACCCACGTTGATACTGCAAGCGAGGCATTGGCTGTATCACTCGGAGAAAAAGCTCGGATTGATATGGAGTTTATGTCACAGCTTACGGGAAAAACAGAGAACGAACTCTTTGAGGAATTAAAGGGAGTTATCTTTTTAAATCCGTTATATGACGGAACCGGAGTAACACAGGAAAAATATCTGACCGCCGATGAATATCTTTCGGGAAATGTGCGGGAAAAGCTTGAGTGGGCGAAACGCAGTGCAGAGCTGTATCCGGAAGATTATACGGTCAATGTAGAAGCGCTTACCGCCGTACAGCCTAAAGACCTTACAGCTGCTGAAATTACAGTGCGGCTCGGTACAACATGGATACCGCCGGAGTATATAAAAGAGTTTACGTTTGAACTTCTCACACCGTCATATTTTGCAAGACGGCAGATAGACGTTCACTACTCAAAGCTGACAGGTAACTGGAATGTATCGGGCAAAAGCAGTGACAGGGGCAATGTTAAAATAAACAGCACATATGGAACGCACCGTATTAACGCACTTAAAATAATTGAGGACACGCTCAATTTAAGAGATGTGCGTATTTTTGATTACAAGGAAAATGAGAAAGGAAACAAGGTCCCTGTTCTCAACTCAAAGGAAACCACAATAGCTCAGCAAAAACAGGAGGCAATAAAGGCTGCATTTGACGATTGGATTTGGAAAAATCCCGAACGACGGGAACATCTCACAAAGCTATATAACGAGAAATTCAATTCCTTCCGCACCCGTGAATATGACGGAAGCCATATAACCTTCAGTGGAATGAACCCCGAAATACAACTGCGGCAGCATCAGAAAAACGCTGTTGCAAGAATTATGTACGGCGGCAATTCACTCTTGGGACACGTTGTGGGTGCAGGTAAAACTTGGACTATGGCAGCTGCCGCAATGGAAAGCAAACGACTTGGTTTATGTAACAAGCCATTGTTTGTTGTACCGAATCATTTAACGGAGCAGTGGGCAAGTGAGTTTTTACAGCTGTATCCTGCGGCAAATATCCTTGTCACAACGAAAAAGGATTTTGAAACAAAGAACCGTAAGAAATTCTGCGGACGTATTGCAACAGGTGATTATGACGCGATAATAATCGGTCACTCGCAGTTTGAGAAAATTCCAATGTCTATCGAAAGACAGGAGGCTATTTTACGGCAGCAGCTTCATGAGATTTTGGACGGTATCGCAGAAGCAAAATCAAACAATGCCGAACGCTTTACCATAAAGCAGATGGAGAGGACAAAGAAAAGTATTGAGGCAAAGATAAAAAAACTTAATGACACCAGCCGCAAGGATGATGTTGTCACATTTGAGGAATTGGGCGTTGACAGAATGTTTGTAGACGAGGCGCATGGTTTTAAGAATCTCTTCCTTGTAAGTAAAATGAGGAATGTCGGCGGCATAGCACAGACGGATGCACAGAAGTCAAGTGATATGTTTATGAAGTGCAGATACCTCGATGAGCTTACGGGAGGAAAAGGAAATATCTTTGCTACCGGAACTCCAATCTCAAACAGCATGGTGGAATTGTATACGATGCAGCGATATTTGCAGTATGATACGCTTGCAAAGAACGACTTACAGCACTTTGACGCATGGGCATCTACATTCGGTGAAACCGTTACAGCGATTGAGCTTGCACCGGAGGGGACAGGATACAGAGCAAAGACACGGTTTGCAAAATTCTATAACATTCCGGAGCTTATGACGATGTTTAGAGAAGTCGCTGATATTCAGACAGCGGATATGTTGAAGCTGCCCGTTCCCGAAGCAGAGTATCATAATGTTGCGGTAGAGCCGACGGAGATACAAAGAGAAATGGTTGCGGAACTTGGCAACAGGGCGGAAATCGTCCGCAGCGGAGGAGTTGATCCGACGGTTGACAATATGCTCAAGATAACGAACGATGGAAGAAAGCTTGCTCTTGACCAACGCTTGATGAATGATATGCTTCCCGATGAGCCGGGAACAAAGGTTGCCGCTTGTGCCGATAATGTGTTTGACATATGGCAGAAAACAAGTGATTTTAAAGGAACACAGCTTGTATTCTGTGACAGCTCCACACCGAAGAAAGACGGTTCGTTTAATGTATATGATGATATACATGATAAGCTGATTTCAAAGGGTGTCCCGGAAAGCGACATAGCCTTTATTCACGATGCTGACAGTGACATAAAAAAGAAGGAGCTGTTTGCGAAAGTGCGTCGTGGTGATGTGCGTATTTTGCTTGGTTCTACGCAAAAAATGGGCGCAGGGACCAACGTACAATCGCTCTTGTATGCCGCACATGATATTGATTGCCCCTGGAGGCCGTCTGATTTGGCACAGCGCGCCGGAAGAATTATCAGACAGGGCAACACAAACGAAAAGGTACATATTTACCGATATGTTACTAAAGATACCTTTGACAGCTACAGCTATCAGCTTGTGGAGAATAAGCAAAAATTCATATCTCAGATAATGACG
>JAXDRV010000056.1:0-3681 GCA_034090805.1 Clostridia bacterium | reverse complement strand
GTGTTTAAGATAAGCGCAACGGTAAAGAATGTCGGTAAATATGACGGCAAGGAAGCGTCACAGTGCTACATCAGGGACGAAGTGGGAAGTATGTCAAGACCGAGAAAGGAGCTTAAAGGTATTTCCAAAAATATGCTCAAGGCCGGCGAGGAAAAACGTCTTACCTTTGAATTGGGCTTTGAGGAGCTTGCGTTCTATAATGCAAATAAGGAATTCAAGCCGGAGAAAGGCGATTTTACGATTTTTATCGGTGGTGATTGTTATGCGGATATGTCTGTTTGCATAAAAATTGTATAATAATTAAAAACATAAATTGTTGTAACATACAGTACCAAGCTCGGTTTGCACCGAGCTTGGTACATATATCGGAGAAAAGAGGTCGATTTGATGTTAAAACATGAAGAATGGATTAACGAAGCATGGGAAAAGATTGATAAAAAGCTGTCAAAAACGGCTGTAAAATCATTTAAAAAGATACCCTACACCACGATAAACGGTGTTCATGATAATAAAATGGAAACCGACAAAAGCTATTGGACTAACGGTTTCTGGCCGGCTTTGATGATGTTGATGTATATGGGTACCAATAAGGAACAGTATCTTAAAACCGCAAGAAATGCTATGGATATGCTTGATGCAGCATTATATACATATGAAGGTCTGCATCATGATGTGGGTTTTATGTGGAATATATCCTCAGGAACGGATTACCGTTTTACCGGTGATGATATTGAGAGAAATCGTTTCCTCGTAGCCGCAAATCATTTAATGGGAAGATATAACTGTGAAGCGGATTTTATATGCGCATGGAACGGTGCAGAGAATAAAGGAGTGGCAATCATAGACTGCATGATGAATATACCGCTTTTATTCCGCGCTTCGGAGGAAACGGGCGATGAAAGATTTGCAATGGCTGCGTGCCGTCATGCAAATAAAACAATGAAGTATCATGTACGTGCGGATGGCTCATGCAGGCATATCAATGAATATGATCCGCTAACGGGAAATTTGGTAAAAGAGCGTGGCGGACAGGGTTACAAAGAAGGCTCCGCATGGTCAAGAGGACAGGCATGGGGGCTTTACGGCTTTGCTTTGGCATACAAACATACAAAAAATACTGCGTATCTTGACACCGCAAAGAAAATAGCTCATTATTTTATAGCAAATATTATGAGGACAGATTATTTGACGCTGTGCGATTTCAGGCAGCCCGCCGAGCCTGTGATATACGACTCCACAGCCGGAGTGTGCGCTGCCTGCGGACTGCTGGAAATTGCACAGAATGCAGAGGATACTGAAAAAGACTTGTATAGAGATGCGGCAATTCGTTTGTTAAAGGCGGAATATGAAAATTGGTGTGACTGGTCTAAAACAGAGGATTCCATACTTCAAATGGGAACGGAGAGTTATAATAACGGTATACATATTCCGATAATTTACGGAGATTACTTTTTTGCGGAGGGCATATATCGGTTGAAAGGATTCGATACGAGCATATTGTGGTAATATGGTATATGAGAAAAGGCATAGTTTTATAAGACCTCAAATTTTGAGAACACATATCAAAATTAGAAGGTTATGAGAAAATGAAAAGAAAAATTTCACGTTGGATTTGGGCCGCCGTAAGGCGGCAGAATGGAGGATTAGAAAGAAAAAGCAATTAATGTGCATGACAGCGCTTGCGGCTCTTTTAATGACGTCGGCAACAGCGTTTGCCGCAACAACCGCAAAAATCACCGATGACGGCTATAATGTTGCGACCGATATGGCTGAGGGAAAGAAAACTGTACTGATAACCAAAGATGATGATGATGCTATTGTCTATGTAGGACAGAACGATTCAGCGTATTCGGCAGTCTCAGAGTTTTTGCTTAAAGCAGATGCCGCTGACGGTAAGTATACAATAAGGCTCGGTGACGGTACAGACAAAACAGCAGAAAAAGCAATATTCTATATCGGCATGCAGAATACAGGTATTGATGTATTGCTTACTAAGCCCGCAATCGGTGCAACATCATCGGACGGCAAGAGTATAGGTTATACCGCATCCGACGTAACCGGTACATACCAAACTGTAATTATACAGAAATCTGACAACAAGTATTACGGTGTTTCTCTTGGCGGAGGTACGGTAATAACGGTTAAAAATGCGGCGGTCGGAATACAGATTAACGGTGTTGATAACTCGAGTGATATATTGAACGTATGGCTCAGCGGAAGAGGAATCGTAACCGCTCAAGCGGCGGACAACACCGAAAAATGATTGGAGGATGAAAAAAATGAGAAAATATACAGCTCCGATTATGAGCATAAGAGTGTTGACAATACTGCACAAACATCGACAGATGTGTCAAATCCTACACCGGACGGCTATGTGAAGGCATTGGGCGGTATAGCTGCCGGCAATAAGGCACAGGTTCAAATGGAAAGCATGAACGAAATAACAAAGTTCACCTTCTAATTCAGTTGAAAGTATATACGGACGGCATAGCGGTATGCCGTCCGTATATCACATATCACAGATTTTTAGTATCATCTCTCTCAGCAATTACAGAAAGGAAATATTATGAAGAACAATATATTTAATATAACATTTGACAAAAATTCAGGGGGTATTTCATCCATAGTCTTAAACAGCGATAAGGACGGCATGAACTGGATAGACGGCGGAAAGACATGGGGACTTGTCCGCAACACAAATTTGGACGGTATCTGGGGCGATTATATGAATCGTGCGAGGAACATGGAGCTTATATCATTTGAGGAAAAGGACGATAGTGCGGTGAGCTGCTATTCAAACGGCAGGCTTTCTGCGGAGGTTGAAAGATTTTTCAAAGACAACGGAAATTTGTGTGAAAGATATACACTTAAAAATATAAGTGACTGTGATTTATTTTTGGAGCAGGACAACTGCGGCATAACCGTTCCGTTTACGGACAGATATACCGATGCTGAGGACTGTATGATAAACCGCTGCAATACGCATATCTGGTGCGGTCACAATACTGCATATATAAACGCACTTAAAATGGGACTGTCGGATAATAATATAGGACTTGTGCTTACAAAAGGAGCAATAGACAGCTACAGCGTTATAAAACACCATGACGACGGCAATTACCGCGGTGAATTTATAATGAACACGGCACACACGGAGCTTTTGTCGGGTGAGGAATACATTATCGAGTGGGAACTGTTCCAATGCTGCGGCGTTGAGGATTTTTATGATAAAATCAAGGAATATCCGTCATATATAGGTATAACCTCAAAGCATTTTACCGTATTTGAAAATGAGAAGATAGAGCTTGAAATAAATGCGAAAAATCCTAAGGCATATATTGACGGAAACGAAATTAATGTTGACACATCAGACGGTATCGCGAAAATAGAATACGCACCTCAGAAAACAGGCGAGCATAGAATTTGGATAGATACCGACGGAGTGAAAACATTTGCGGATTTTCATGTATCACTGCCCATGGATAAGCTTGTCAAAAACAGGCTTGATTTCATAGTAAAAAATCAGCAGTACAAAAGAGAGGGCAGTCATCTTGACGGTGCATTTCTTATCTATGACAACACCGAGGAGCATCCTGTTTTTGACGATTCGATAACAGACCACAACGCCTGCCGGGAGAGAATAGGTATGGCACTGCTGCTTATTAAATATCTCCAAAAGCA
>JAXDRV010000055.1:0-3271 GCA_034090805.1 Clostridia bacterium | reverse complement strand
TTTAATGCTTCTTGAATGTCATTAGCGGTTTGAATATTGTATTCTTCTATCAAGCCTGCAATGATATTTCTCTTACCTTCAGTTAATCTTCTTCTACGTGCCATAAAAATACCTCCTGTGATTGTTGTTTCTATTATACCAGAAGGCTTGAAATTTACAGACTTTTTTTCACAGGCTCTAGAAGTTTATAGTCCATATTTTTCTCTTATATTCTTTACCGACTCCATAGCGTCGGAAACATTGCCGTTTGTTACCGACTCTTCGGCTTTTGCAAGCTTATCGTATACGGAATTCATATAAATCGTCTTTTCATGCACCTCCATGCTCATGATAACCATATCTCCATAACCATTTTTGGATACGAATATAGGCTCATTAGAGGCATGACAAATATCGGATATTTGGCTTGTATTTTTTAAATCACGGATTGGTATTATTTGTGGCATAAAATCATCTCCTTGTTTGATTGTGTCTTTATTATACCACAAATATACCACGATGTCGATGTTTTTAAATGGCGGAGTCAACCTTGCCATGCCGAGAATTTTATGATATATTTTAATCTATATCAAGCGCCTGTAGGTGTTATTCTATATCATCCAACAGCTCAACGGCATCTTGCTCCTGATTGTGAGTAAGGTGTATGTATATATTGTAGGTAGTTGAAACATCACTATGCCCAAGCAAGCGGCTGATTACTTTAATATCAACATTCTTTTCAAACAGCATCGAAGCAAATGTATGACGAAGGATGTGCAGACCCCCGGCGTCGATATTTGCTTGATTATAAATATAATTAACCGAACGTTCAAAGTGTCTGGTTTTTAGCGGATTTCCTTTAGAGGACAACACCACATAGCTGTTGATATCGCCGTCGTAGTGCATTTCCTTATATTTGGAAATTGCCTCGACAGCTTGTTTGCAGAGAGGAATCTCTCTGATTCCGGAAAGTGTTTTTGTGGAATCCTGGAGCTTTGTGATGTATTTATTTTCAGACGTATTATATCTGTCTTTCACGGTTACCAGACTCTGTGATACGGATACACGTTTATTTTCAAGATCTATGTGCTTCCACGTCAAACCAAGCATTTCGGAGCAACGCAAGCCTGTGAACATCATAAACACATATATGTAACCATATCTGTATCGCTCCGTGCCGTTGCTGCAGCGGGCGGTGGCTTGTGCGATGAATCTTTCTCTTTCGTCGCTTGTAAGACACCTTACCGGTTTTGACTTGAATATTTTTTGAGAGGGGAGAGTTACGCCGAGCATTGGGTTTCTCTCGATCATGTTCATGGCAATCAATTTCTTATAGTATGCGTTAAGAGCAAGATATGCCTTTTTTATGGTTGAGTAGCTCTTGCCCTCGCTGACAAGTCTGTTTATAAGCTGCGTTTGTACAACGGAGGAGTCGAGCTCCTTTGTCATGAAATGACCGATATATGGAATTATATTGGAATCAATAGTTACCTCCAAACGGTTGAAACTGCTGTCCTTTAATTCCAGTGATTTGAAATTTTCAAGCCAATAGTGCAGACCGGCAGAAATGGTTAGATTGACATCACAATCACCCTTTTCGATATCGGACATATATTTTCTCATTCGCTTGACTGCACCGCCGTAAGTTTCCGAAGAAAAGCTTTTGATTTTAGGATGACCGTTCGGAAGCCAGCCGACCTGAATTTTAGCAATATACCTGTTTCCGATTTTTCTTATACTACCCTCGCCGTTTCCTCTTTTTGCCATAAAAATTACCTCCTATGTCGTATAGTTTTAAAAGTGCAGGGAGCCATGAAGCGGCTCCCTGATGTTAAGTCAGCATGCCTTTTCAGCTTTGTCCAAGAATTTTTGGAGCGATTCTTCTCTGACGAATAACCGCTTGCCTATGGATATTCTTGGAAATGACTGTGAATGGAAGAGCGTCTGAGCGGCATAATATTTAATGCCCAGCATCTCTGCCACTTGACCTATGCTTAAAAGCTTTGAGTTGTTCATTTGAGTTACCTCTCTTTCTTTTTTACACGGCTTCCATGATTTTTTCGGTAATGGTGGAAAATCTTCCGGCATTTAAGGAGAATACATGGAAGCTACACAATTTTTTCGATTGAGTCCCTCGCTGATTTGGCGTCGTCTTTGAGTTCCTTAATATTCAAAACCAGGTAGTTCACGTTGTCTATCTTTTTTACATTGGTGCGATTTTTAGCACTTCTGTAAACCTCGGATATATATTTTTGGGAAAAATATCCGGATATGAATTTAGCTGACAGCCTGATCTTGTATTCATCATAAATAGCTTTTGCAAAATACGAAAGCTTTATATAGATGTAGTTTTTATCCTTGAAGCAGTTGTCGCCTTTCTTTGAACCGAGATTAATTTTTTTGGCGTTTATCAAATAAACCAAGGTTCTGGAAAGATTTATCTGTTTGTTTTGTGCCTGCAGAAGTTCAACGTGTTTACAATGAAAATCCACTTGCTTGGATATTTGCTCTTTAAAAGAAGAAATCATCTTCTCGGCATATGACGAGGCGAATACATCTTTTTCAACAGCATACTTACATAAAATCTTAAATGCGGCAGTCAGCAATGCTGCCATTTCATATATGCGTTCATATTTCCCGATGTGCCGGTCGGCTTGTTCTCTGCTCCTGTTAAATTCGGATTTGATAAAAGCCGCCGTGTCATCATAATGACAGCATATATATTTTATGAAATAGAAGTATGCGGTCGAAAGCGCTAACGGAGTCTTCTGTGCTTCGCTCAGTCTTTGCAAATTGACTTTATCTTTAATGAAAAGATAGAAGCAGCGCCCTACATTGGAAATATCATTCAGCAGATATTCCGATGTGATAATCAACTGACTGTTAGCCTTATGCTCCGACTGCATATTGCGGCGTGCGGAATTGTCGGCATATATCCTCAATATACCTACAACCGTTCTCTCCATGTCTTTTTTCTGCCGTTTGTCGTCCGTTCGGAAGAGATCGTCAAGCAGAAAGACACAATCCTTGCAATTATCGATTAACTCTGAAATCTTCGGCAGGGAGCTGTCCGGGCGAGCGGCGTTGACTCCGAGTCCCGACATCATGTCAGACCTGTTATACATTCTTGTGCAAAGCTCCGTGAGAGTGGTTTTCCGTGATTGAGTACCGGCAGAAACCTGCAGCGCACACGGAGGTCTGATGCCGGAATCTATTATCAGCTGTCTAAGCAATCCGAGTATCCCGGCTGCAGTTAAAATTGAGGTATAGCGAAAATCAATATGTATTATAT
>JAXDRV010000054.1:0-25263 GCA_034090805.1 Clostridia bacterium | reverse complement strand
CTTGAGCATATTTTTGGAAATACCTTTAAGCTCCTTTCTCGGTCTTGACATACTTCCCACTTCGTCCCTGATGTAGCACTGTGACGCTTCCTTGCCGTCATATTTACCGACATTCTTTACCGTTGCGCTTATCTTAAACACAGCACCCGCTTCTATATCTGACAGCGGTATCTCATCCCTGTCGCACACAATATCGCTGTACTCAAACTGTGTATAACTAAGCCCGTATCCGAAAGGATACATCGGGGTTGTATAATCGTCATGATAGAAATGTGCGTTCTTGTCTTTATCAGCGTAGTAGGTTTCAACCTCACCGAAAGTTCCCGGATAATTGTAGTATATCGGAATCTGTCCTGTACATCTGGGGAGAGTCATGGGCAGCTTGCCCGAAGGATTAACCTTTCCGTACAAAATATCCGCAATGCTCTGTGCTGTGTATGTTCCCGAATGCCACGCATAAAGAATAGCGTCAAAATACTCCTGTGCGTCACCTAATGCAATCGGTCTGCCAAAGCACATAACACCGATAATCGGTTTGCCCAGACGGTGTATTTTCTTTACAAGCTCCAGCTGCTCCGGCGGAAGCTCAATTCTTGAAAGTGAATTTGCTTCTCCTGTCACCAAATGGCTTTCACCCAAGGCCAATACTACAGCATCATGCTTTCGCACATCTGTAATACATTCATCCCACAGATACGGGCTTGACGAAACCGTTACATTTGCTCCCGCAGATTTTATCGCATCCGCAATCGTCACAACTCTGCTTAAATCGCCGTCAAGAGTCCATGTGCCGAAAAGTGTACGTTTTTCGTACATCATCGGTCCCGCAAGATATATATCGCTTTCTGTCGGAGAGAGAGGAAGGATATTGTTTTTGTTCTTAAGCAATACCATACCCTCATCAGAGCAAGCCTTAGCCTTTCTTGCGTGCTCCTCATAATCAACAGGATGCTTTTGGGTATACGGATGCTCAAAGAGTCCGAAGCTGAGCTTTATGTACAATATCCTCAAGACCGCCTCATCGATTGTTTCCTCGCTTACCTTGCCTTCTTTTACGAGTTCCTCAAGGTAATCGAGATACGAATGACCTGCCATGTCCATATCGAGTCCCGCATTCACTGCAAGCTCGGCTGCATGCTTTCTGTCCTCGGCAAGACCTTGATATACAAGCTTTTCGACCGAGTTCCAGTCGCTTACAACAAATCCCTCAAGCCCAAATTCTTTTTTCAATACATCATACAAAAGGTATCTGCTTGACGTAGGCGCAGTTCCGCTTATCTCATTAAATGAGCTCATAACCGTTGCCAGTCCGCTCTTTACAGCGGCTCTGAACGGCTTTAAGTAATAGTTTCTTAGAGTGTAATCGGATATTTCAGCCTTTCCATAATCTCTGCCGCCCTCTACCGCACCGTAGCCGACATAGTGCTTCGCACAAGCCGCTATGCTGTCCCATGCGGTATAATCATCGCCTTGAAATCCTTTTATGACAGCCTCCGCCACTCGTTCGCCAAGGTATGGATCTTCACCTATCCCCTCAACGCATCTTCCCCATCTGGGATCGCGTGAAATATCTATCATAGGCGAGAATGCCCAATGAATTCCGTCGTTTGCCGCCTCCTTTGCAATGCATCTGTACGCCTCGTAAACCGTCTGCGGATTAAATCCCGCCGAAAGGGCAAGAGGAACGGGAAGCACGGTTTCATGCCCGTGGATAACATCACGTCCGAGTATAATCGGAATACCTGACGGGCTTTCCTCCACAGCCACTCTTTGAAGCTCGTTTATAGCTTCAAGCAGCGGTTTGCTCTGCTCATCATTCCCGGCAGTGGCAGAGGTGGCAAGAATTAAAGAACCCACCTCGCCTCGTCTTATTTTTTCCTTGAGAACATCGATATTATCCGTGTTCCCCGTGTCCTGATTGAGCTGACCGATTTTTTCCTTCAAAGTCAGTCTGCCCAATATCTCCACGGCTCGCTTTTTGATTTGTTCGTCCATAACAGTCTCCTTTTATTTATGTTTTCAGCCACTTGTAAAATCCGAAAATATTAGTTTTTACTGTGGTTAATTCAGTTCAAGCGATCTGCCTGTAATTTGCATATTCTCAAGATTGTCGATAAACATTACTCGGAGCATACCGCCCTCCGGCACAGAAGCTATACTTAAATCCTGCGTTTGCCCGCTAAGTGTCTCGCCGGCATTTGCGCTGATTTTATTCAGGGAAACGCTCTGCATTGTACCCGACGCGTCATAGAACGCCAACAGAACAGACATTTCCTTTTTCTCCTCGCTGTTGTTAACCATATCATAGCTTAGAGTAACCGTATCTCCCTCATAGAGTTCCGACAGTGAGGAAATCACCGCATCGCCGCGCTTAAAGGAAATATTTTGAGCATGAAACGGCTCAGGCTCGGTTTTAAGAATAATATCCTCGTCCCATACAAGATTTTTGCCCTTTAAGTCAGTGATACCGTCTTTTAGACTAAGTAAAAATTCATTGCCGTAGCCCGCCTCCTCCTTAAGCGTCATGGAATACGTCCTTTCAGAGGTATCATATATGCCGTCATAGTCAGCAGAAAGCACAACAGTGTCCTTTGTAAGCGTTTCGGGATTGATGTCATGTGAAAATACAATATTTATGGTATTTGCATCGTGTGCAATATTGTCCTTTGCATAGCTTGTATCTCCTACGGAAGCATAAATATCCGTGACTGTCGGCAAATATACTATTCTGCTTACGGAAATATTATCATAATATATTTCTACCGGCTTGTTCATCGGAGATGACCATAAATTCAACTTAATCAAATTAACATTGCTTACTTTGTTCATCAGCGGTACATTCTCCGCTTTCATCTCCTCGCCGGACTCCATATCTGTGACAGTGATATTTTCAACGCCCTTTTCGCCTTCATTGACTAAAATTTCCATCTTTACGTGGTACCATTTTTCGGGTTCATATTGTCCTAAAACAATTCCCTCTCCCCAGTTGCTCAGCGTTGTCGATATATTTCCGTTCGGTCTGAAATTAATCACCGGAACCGACGCACTTCCGGCAATCTGTACGGCAGCCTGTGCTAAACGGGTTGTACACATAACATCAAGCTCAAAAAGTATATTGTCCGTTATGGGACTAAATGCCCTATATGCCACCGGCTCCTTATCGCTCTGTGCCTGTTTGTTCATGGAAAGGCAAAGAGAGTTTCCGTAATCCGTTTCCGCTGTCGCTGCCATTCCCTGACTAAGAGCACAGTCCCAGTTTCCCAGTCCGTCCTCAAAATCCTCGCTTAAACGTCCCTCAAGCTCAAAATTATCCGCCGCGGATACAAGCGAAGATAAAATAGATAAGCATATTATAAGTGCCGAAAGTATGCGGTATACTTTTTTCATATTGTCAATCAATCCTTTCCGTTAAATGCAACTGCCTCCACATACGGCTTCATAGAGTCAAAGCTGTCCCAAAGAAAAGCTTTTACGCTTCTTCCCGAACAGTTTTCGGTTGTTATTCCCGTATTAAGTGTGTGTGAAGCGGTTCCGCTTTCGTCTTTATTTAAGAGCGCATCCTCTGCATTAACCGCAACAAGCTCTCCGTTATTATATTCTGCCAAAATCACCTTTACGCTGCTATATGTTTCGTCCTTGTCACTTGTAATATTTACAACAGCCTGTACCGGAACATTCTCCTGCAGCTGGCAGTAATCTTTGATTACCGTACTTCCCTGCTTAAGCATAAGCTTATTTATATCAAGCTTATTGTTTAATACCGTATAATCACTAATTTCTACATTATCAATATATGTACCGGTTGCTGTGCCTACGGTGTTTGCATCCCAAATATTAACTCCTACGGTACTTACATCGGTAAGCGCTTTGAACATATCGGTATTTGCTGCCATAAAAGTATTTCCGGTTACGGTATCTGTAACGGTTATTGTTTCTTTTCCCGCAGTCGGGTCTATGTCAATTCTTACATGATACCATTTATTTGTTTCATATTTTCCCAATACTCTTGCTTTCTTCCAGCTTCCGTTAATTGTGCATATATCTCCCGTATTGTCAAACTTCAGTACCGGAATTTTTTCTTCTTTTCCCCTGATTAGTATAGCAGCAGATGATGCCTTATCCTCACGCATAATATCAGTTTCCAAGGTGAACTTTGAATTTATCTTTGAAAAATCAACACTCCCAATAACCGGTGCCTGTTCGCCGTCTGCCGCTTGTCTTGTATATGTCATATGAACGGCATTGCCCCTGTTATCCACAGCTTCTACGGATGCTATTCCGTTATTACCGGTATATCTGAATTTGTCTTGTTCATCAGTTGTATCAAAGTTGCAGCCAAACAGTGTATTCTTGGTCTGAATAGCCTCTGTCGTAAATATTTTGTCTTTGACAATACCGCTCTTTTGTATACCTATAATGTATTCGGTAAAAGGTCTTACCTCTTTTTCGGGAACAGTAATCTCGTATGCGCTTTCATTCAGCTTTGAAACAGCGGAGGGCTTGAAGCTTCTGTGAATATTGTTGTTTGTGATTGTTATGTCCTCAGCCGTCAGAGAATCCACAGCACTGTCAAACGCCAGCTTAAGCTTAGGCTCTGTATATGTCATGCCTTCGCTTAATACAGAGTAATCATTGAGCATTTCTATCGAAATACTGTCCATATATGCGGAACCTGCATTTGTGGTATAAATATCAATATATTCAATCACCTTGTCGCTTGTAAGCAATGCGGTCATATCGGAATTTGTGTTTGCCGCAACATTTGACGCTACCTGCACATCATTTATATACAGATTAGCCAGTCCTGATGAACGCATCAATTCGTAGTCGATTTTATTCCAGCCTTGGGTAATATCTCCCACTATCTCAGCTATGCCCCACTCACTGTTTCCTGTACGCAGACAGAAGTCTGTATTGCCGCGAACTCCGAATAATGCCGGACTTGTAGGAGCGTTTGACGAATTCGTCATTCTTGCGTTTACTCTAAAGCCCCAATTGCCTTCTGCGCCGGGAACATAAAAACGCATACTCAGTCTAAAGCTTCCCGACAAATTTCCGTCCATTGGTCTTAATCTTGATACATTTGTCATGTTAAGCGAATTTCCGCTCTCGCCTGTAACGGCTGAATAATCTCCGATTGAAACCGTTTCACTAGAGCCTAGCCAGCAAGTGAGCTTATCTTCACCGCATGATATTTTCTGCATATTAGTCACTGTAGCAGCCGGCACATTCTTAAAACTAAAATCAAACACCTTGTTTGAGTCTGTGGCTGCCGCCGCCGACAAGGCACTCAGTGCCATTGCCGCCGACAACAATATCGATATAAACTTTTTCATAAAAATTCCTCCTTTTTAATTTCCGTAAATTATAACTTCGTTAATACTGTTCCAGCTGTTTTCCGTATTTCCGCTGCCCTCAATGCGTATATATCTTGCCGTAGTCTGCGGCACACCGAAAGTTTCATACCCGGATATATTACCCGAGCTTTGCGTTTGGAAAATCTCCGTCCAGTTTTCACCGTCTGAAGACGCAAGCAGTTTGAATTTTGATTTTCTGCTTTCGCTCTTCATAAAAGCAATGGATATCGCATTGACCGTCTTCTCACCTCCCAAATCATAGGTTATCCACTGCACCCCATCTGCCGACCATCTTGTTTCAAGATTGCCGTCAATTGAAGCCTCCTTTGGATTTTCCGGCTGCGGCTCATCACTTGCCGTAACCTCTGCAATTGCAATGCGCGGTGTATCGAGCACGCCTGCAATTGTCTGCTTTTTAAACTCAATTGTATATGTATTTTGTATTGAGCTGTCTGTTTTATCTGTTAAAATCACTCTTCCCTTGCCCGGCACTGTTCTTGTGTTAATAATTTCAACATTGTACTTGTCGCTTGACGCTTCTATTTTCGGTATGCAGTTGCTGTCATAAGACTGCATAACGGTATAGCTGCTCATGCTCGGCACAAAATCCTCAAGCTCGTGACCGGAAATTTTTATACTGTCAAGTGTCGGAACAATCAGTTCTCCGTCGGCTATGCTCCAGCTGTCAATCGGAGTGCAGGAAAGATTGTATTTATTTCCGTTGGTAATTGAATACATTGCAACAGAAATTGTTGTCTTTTCTACATTCTGCAAATGAATTGCAAGCTTTTTAAACTTTCTGCTTAGACTTTGTTCAACCGGATTGGGTGAGGTATCGAGCGGATTTGCGTTCATTATTTCAAACTCGCCCTCATCGGATAACAGCTTAACCTCAACCTGTTTTTCGCCTGATGAAAGTATAACGCTCTTTTTGTCCGCCGACAGCTCTGCATTTACATTGATATGCATAAACCAGTAAAGCTCCGACGGTTTAGTCATTGTGATTTCATCTTGAACTATTGCAACGTTTCTGTTTCCTGTAAACAAATATCCGCGTTTATATTCCTTTGCACTGTCATATGCGCTTGATAAATCCATAACGGCATAACCGCCCTTAGGCTTTGTGACAAATTCGGTAACAACACCTTTTCCGCCGGGGCTTTGTCCTCCCGATCTGTCAGGATTTATGACAACCGTGTTGTGACCCTCGGCTCTTGTTCTGTAGTATGTATATCTTTGATTGTCATCGAAGTAGCCGGGAACGGTATAGTTCTCCGGGCCCAGATCAATCGCCCATCTTTCACCGTCCGCATCAAACACAAAACTTCCGACATCAATATGCCCGTGTCCTGCAATAACATCTGCTCCGTGGAACATAAGCGCTGCTGCCTCCTCATTATTCCATGCCTGTCTGAATGAGCCGCTTTCAACCTCTTTGACATATCCGTCAAGCGATATAGACTCTCCCGGTTTATATAAATCGGGGTTAAAATATATCATACTCTGAACATCAGAATAATCATAACGTCTCATATTATCATACTTGATCGAATTCAGTTTCTCGTCGTTATACCAATCGGCAAGGAAGAATATTGCGTTAGAGGCTGCCGACATTCTTGACATCCACTCCGCATCATGGAAATTATAATCCTTAAATGCTCCGAACAGCCTGAACGGATAATATCCGGTCATATCAAGGGACGGAGTATCCTTAAAACCGTAATCCTTGCCCGTTGCCGTTTCAAGGGCGCTCATTCCCATTACGAAATATCTCATGGCAAAGCTCCAATAAGTCACACCCTCGTCCCAGCCTCCTTCGGGCAACATATTCATAAGTCCGTATTCTTCACTGCGTACTGCACTTTCCAAAATCTCTCCCGCAAGCTCCGAATATGCCGGGTCGTCTGCGAGCATAAGCGCACCGGTTATAATTCCGCCGTTGCAGACAAGATTCCAGTTTGTATTAAGCACAACCCAGAATCCCGTATGACTCCAATCCGAACAATACTCTGACGGGTCGTCATAATTTTTCTTTGCTTGAGCCAGTCCGAGTTCTGCAACCGCCGCTTTGGCTTTATCCTTTTGTTCCTCGGTCAAATAGCTATAAAGCATATCGTAACTTATCGCAACTCCCGCCGTCATTTCTCCCACGTTTAGGAAATGATCCGGATACCACGTTGTAAAGCCGCATACATTGTCCATTTCCTTCCACGCTCTTTGCGCATACTTTTCGTTACCGGTAAGCAGATATGCCATCGAGCAGTTAAGCATTGGCTCTGATGCATTTCTTGACGCTGTCAAAAAGGCATTTGCATCCGCGTAATCGTCTGGATTTACAAGAGCCTTGTCAAGATAGGTATCCGCTTTATCTATAATCTTATCGCCCCATGTTTTATAAGGCTCAATCCCCTGCTTATACTGATTTACCGCAAAGCTGTATTTATCGCTTATTCCCAATATTCCCGGATGCCGTATTCCTCCGTTGGCTTCAATATCACTCAATATCTGCTCACTTGAGGGTCTTTCATAAATAATACTTGACAAAAGCTCGTTAAATATATATTTATTATTATCTCTTGTGATAAAATTCTCGGCATCGCCTATGGTAATAAGCTGAGGATACTGATATGTAACCTTTTTGCCTATTGCTTCCGCCAAAAATCTCAGCGGTATCATCATACTGTCGTCTTTTATGTACGGTACAGTATCCATCTGCTTTTGGGTGCCGTTTACACTGTAGCCTGCATCGCCGTTTTTAAAGATAACGATGTATTGATCATTTTTAATTGTTGCGGTTTTTGCCGCATCGTCCCAGTCAACCGTCATGTCAAAGGCTTCCGAAACACTTCTTAGAGGAATATGTGTTCTGTCGTTTACTACCTCGGGAGCAACGTCCAACTCAAAGCGGCCGTTCTTCTTCCATGCTCTTTTTGCTCCGACCGCCATTCCCACGGCATTATACGTTGTCATGGTCGTGGCAAGCATATCCGCATAGTATTTACCGATTTTGCCGTTATCTGCGGCTTCCACAGTCGGCTCAAGCACTGCCGCCGCGGTTATATCCTGCGTTGCTTCAATGCTGTTTAGCTCCTTTTCCAATCTCGGTGCAACATTCAGATTTTCCCCGGAATACAATGTAATATTATCCATGTACATTGACGCTCCTATTCCGTCAGCGTCTTCCAACTGGAATCTAAAGGCTGTTATTGTATCCATATTGTCAAATCCGAAGGGAATGTTTTCCGCTACAGGTGTGTAATCGACATACATACTGAACTGCTTTTTGTCCATATCCATGGCAATTTGTATTCTGTACCATTTTTTTGTTGAAAGTTGTTTTACTGCGGTTTTCTGCCAGCCATTTGATACATAAGATAAATTGCCCGCACCGTCAAGCGAGGCGAAGGACATTCCCTGTGAACCGCTGCCCTTCATTGTGGGAAGTAATGCGCCGCTTCCGAATTTATCCCATTTAATATGGAATGACAAAACCGCTTTTCCGCTTGGAACTCCCGCATTTACCTGCATAAAGGGCTTTTGGGCTTGACCCGTTGCTTCCGTTATGAAGCAGAGTGCCTTGCCGTTTACGCCTTTTCCGTTTTTATAGGACAAACATTCTGTATTCTCCAAAAATTGTATTCCCGACGCGCTGCTGCTTGCATCGTTAAAGCCTTGAGCGTAATACTCATCAACCTCTTCGTCGCTGCATATTTCCGGCTCCGGTTTGCCGCCGTCCAAAACGCTGAAATTATCAAAAAGCATTTCGCCCGAAACATTTCCGAATCTGATTATCTGCACATTTGTCATTCCCGATGTGCTGCCGATGAGCTCATCGCCGAAATAAACATTTACTTTATCGCTCGAAACCTCTGCTGAAAATGTATTCCAGCCGTTGTTAAGGCTTACCGCAAGCTCGTTTCCGTCGCAGTATACATTGTTGTTTTTAAACTCTATAATTTTTCTGCCGTCCTCGGTGCTGCTTTTCAAAAACATATAGCTTTCCTCGGAACCGGTAAAATTTATATCAAAGGTGATATAAACTCCTCCCGTAACCGGAGAGGTATAAAGCTTTTGAAAGTAGGAATTGCTTCCGATTGTCAGATAATTCAGCTTTTCGGCATCCTCCGTAAGCGTCACGCTGCCGGATGTTCTGTAATCATCCGAAATAACTCCATCACAAAAATTCTCACTGAGCGCCCCAACGCTTTGAGCAAATACGCTGTATCCGCCGAATATCGCAGCCGCAAGAATTATGCTGATGATTTTTTTTACCATATGCTTCTCTCCTTTACTCATATATAACTATCAACTGACCGTCGCCCCACAAGGTGCTTACAAATGCCTTTGAGGCTTCTCCGTTTGAAAGATAATTCGGTATTTCATTGTAGGAAATCTTTGTTAATGTATTCATTTCGCGATTAAATTTAACAACGTTAAACAGCGGCAGATAATGGTTTTCCACAGTTATATTCTGTCCGATAACCGGATTAGACGGCAGATCGCCGTAAGAAGCCTCAAGACGCATGACATTATCCGAAACACAATATACATTTCCAAATGCCCATCTGTTTTTTGAGCTGTATTCTCCGCTCGGATTTGCAGCCTCCGTCGTTCCGTCCGCTTCCACAAGCTTCATTGTCTCAACGTCAAACACCTTGCGCATCCTTCTGATTTCCCCGGCATTGTTTTTCTCGATTACCACCACATCTCCGGGCATGAATTTTTCTGCACCGGTAAAATCGGAGTCGGTATTGAGGTTAAAATTGCCGCCGCGGTACTGACCTTTGAAATTGTACACTACCTCTCCGTCCGCATTGACCATCTGCACAACTTTTTCCAAAACGTATGCACCGCTGTCTGTTTTTATGCTTGTCTCCGAGTTGTTATCATCATTAAATACCACCATCACCTTTGCAATCGGTTCATCACTATCAAATACATATGATTCAATTGTGTAGTAATCATCATTTACAAAGGAATCCGCTGAATATATGCCAAAGCACTTTTCGGGAGCTTCCTCCAAATTATCCTTGGGAACATTCATGATAACCGTACTGCTGTCAAAATTTACAAGTCCCATAAAAGTTCTTGAATTTTTTCTGCATTTAAGTTTGCCTTTTGCCTGCTGAATATGAAGAGTGTCCTTGCCTTCATTTTCACCTACTGCCGGCGTGTCAAGCTTTATAATGTTTCCGTCGTTGTTCAGTGTATATATTACCATTCTGTTTATAATGGTTCCGCCGGCATCTGTAAGTCTTGAAAGAACATTTTCCTTTCTTACTCCGCTGTCACCGTCCACTTTAACCTTATCGGAAAACCTAAGCCTCAAGATATTTCCCTCGTCATTAAGCAGCTTAACTCCGACGCTGTCCTCATTTTCATCTGCCCAGGTTTTTATTAAATATCCAAAATTTTCACCGCTTTTTCTTTTTGCCGTCAGAATAACCAAGGCATATCCCTTCATATCCTTATACACATCAACATTTGCGCCTACTTTCAGCTCCTGCTCCGTATAGCAGTTTTTCCTAAGCTTTATCCCCTCGCCGCCAACGCTGATTATTTCATCATAGCCGCTACCGGACACGGCTTTTACTGTTCCTGAAACAAGCTTATTCGGACGGATAAATTTAACAACGCTGTCCGATTCATACACGCTCAGCATATCGCCGATTTTTAAATCAGATATACTTAATTCATTATTATTCTCATCCAATATGATGTATCGATTTATGTCGGAAAGATTATAATTCTTTGAAAATTCTGTATAAATTTTCTCATCCTCGGTATTTATTCCGCTTACTTTTACACCGTCAGCCTTTTCAAGAAATGCCGTTTCATACTTGCCGTCCACATTATTATCCAAAAAGGTTATTGTATTGTAATTATCCGCCTCAAAAATACCGTAATCGTATTTTGACCTATACTCACCGTTATAGAATATATTAACATTTTTCACTACACGAATTGATTTGTCTTTGCCCGCCTCGCTGTACTTAAAGCTTGAGCCGTCAAACGAAACTGCATTCTCTGCCTCTACGCTTAAGGTTTTATTGTTTTTGAGGATATATGCCCACAAAACCGGTCCCTCATTATCATCCTCCGTGTAATAAAACTCCGTATTATATCCTATGTAATCGTTTATGGATGTATCGGATATTCCGTAAACCCTATAGTCGATTTCGACCTCATTCTTTCCTACATATCCTACTCCGCCCAGCTGAGAGAAATAAGTTCCCGTAATAACACCCTTCGTCTTATAGGCGTCAAAGTAATACTCCAAAACCGTCTTGGTTTCTTTATATTCTTTGTCTATCAATTCCGTAACCGTCATATCCAGAATATTATATATAGTCTGTGCGACAGCTTTTCCGCTCAGACTGCCGTCCGCAGATGAAAACAATGTCATTTTATTTACGGACGCAATGCTTCTGTAGCCGTTCGGATAACCGCCGTTGTACTCGGCTGCAAAACCTTTTTGCATAATATCCACAAACAGCTTTGCAGCCTCGTCGCTCGTCACGGCGTCGTTCGGGCGAAACAAGCCGTTTTTCGGCACTTCAACCGCCTTTACCCCGGCAAGCAACATAATTGCGTCATAATACTTATTATTATTTTTGACATCCGAATAGGGCGAGCCGGTCAATGCCATATTCGAGAATTTTTTCTCATAGAACTCTGCAATTATACCTGCCATCTCACCGCGAGTCAGACGCTCCTTTTCAAGCAGTTCTTTATTCATAAAGCCCATGCTTATAACCACTTCATATGCCGGTGAAACCGCTGTTTCGGCTGTATCGTCCTCGGCATAAGCCGCTGTTAGGTTCATAGAGCCAAATGTTGTAAGAATCATTATCAGTAACAATATTTTGCGCATATTCTGTATCTCATTCTCCTTTCCGGTATCTGTACGCCCGCATTATCATAACCGCTGCCTGTGCTCTTGTAGCGTTTTCCTTCGGTCTGAATTCGTTATTGTCAAAACCGTTTATTATTCCCAGTTTTTCCATTTCGCATACCGCACCTGCGGCATACTCCGATATATCATCCCGATCGCTGAAATTCAGCTGCACTTTCTCACTCTCTGCGCCGATAATTCTTGCGATCACCGCCGCAATCTGTTCTCTGGTTATGTTTTCACCGATTCCGAATTTATCATCGCTTATTCCGTTTATAATGCCGCTGCCCACTCCTATATTTATATATTCACCGTACCATTCCGTCGGGTTAACATCAACAAAGCCGCTTTGTGTATTATCGCTTTTTATGGCAAAGGCTTCTATAACCATCTTAACAAATTCCTCGCGTTTGACAAAGCTGTCGGGAGCAAATATCCTATCTTTCTTTCCGGTTACCGCACCAAGCTTATGCAGACTTATTATATCGTCCTTTGCCCATTGAACATCGTCCAAATCGTCAAATATCTCGGTTTCTTCAGCTTTTTGAGGAAGCTTTACATTCGGAAAGCTTGATACACTTACACTGCTGCCCGTACTTCCTCCGCCGCCGGAGCCGCCGCTCGTACCGGAGCCGCCGCTTACCGCAGCGTCCGAAACCGCTTTATTAAACGCTTCCTCAAGCTTTTGTATGCTTGCAAATTTTATACCGGTTATTTTCGCCATTGCATTGTCTTTTTTATTGCCAAGCTTGTCATATGCCGCAAAATTTATGTTTATATACTTTGCAAAAGCACTGTTTTTTAATATTTCCTCCGATGCGCCCGGACTCACGGAGCAGGCAATTCCCGAAAGAATTGCCGCCCGGTTAAATTCGTCCTCAAATGTTGTCTTATCGGTTACGCTTTTGCCCTTTAAAAATGCGGCAAAGGACTTTTCGTTTGCCTTAAAAAGTGCATATCCGGCAAATTCCTTTATTCCGTTATCCTCGCCGTAAGCTGACATAAGAGTTTCTAAATATTCATCGCTCGGCGCTTGTATTATTGCTTCATAAAAGCTTTTTTGAATAAGATCGGCTGTAAGCTCCGAGGCTGTTTCATACCCTTTGCCCATCACCGCCCCGCATACCGCAGACTTGTCGGCAAGCTCAAAATACGGCTTGTATGTAAATCCCAAAATCGACGCATTATCGGCTATGAACCTCTCCACTGCTCCCACATCGGTTTCTGCATTGATGCGTTCCATAACACTCTTTACTTCTTCGAGCTTCGCACAGTAAAACGGCTCGCTTATTTCACTCTCCGATGACTTTCCTTTTACTCTTGCCGCATACCAGCCGCTTTTTGCATTAAGCGAGAAAGTGAACTTATATTCCTTGTCAACTGTGGATTTCTGTGAGGAAATATACGGGAAATTCTTTAAAAGCACTTCGCTCTCATCAACACCGTAATCTGCGTCCACCATAAATCCATCATCATTTAGCGTCACCGGCACAACCTCTATAAATACCTCTTCCATAGCCTTGCTTACCGTTCCCGAAGCCGTAATAATGCCGGTATCAGTATTTTGGCTTATGCTTATTTGAGCATAAGCTATACTCGGGAATATTACCGCAAAAAGCATCACACTTAAAATTATAATATTTCTTTTCATGAATATCTCCTTTTAACTGTTCAATGAACAATGTTTTATCTGTTTTCATACCTTTCATAAGCCTGCTGATACAAATCGCGCATACGCTCATATCCCATACCCTTAAGTCTTTCGACAAATGCGTCGTAGTTGTCCATAGTTTCCGTTCCTTTTATAAACTTAATGAGCATTTCTTCTATGTAGGTTTGGGTTTCGGCTTTAATCGTCACAAGTTCGCTGCTTTCAGCTTCCGTAAAGGTAATCGGCGGCATCTTCGCCTGCTGTGCGGCGTCTCCGCTCTGTGCCCATATATCGATAGCCTGTTTTTGTTCGTCAAGCTGATAATACTGCATTAAATAATTTTCATGCTGATTAAAGCCCGGAGCAAGCGTTTGGGCACGCAAGTTTACCGCCAGTGCCTCGGCTATGCTGAGTCCGTCGGGATTGTTCAAAATCTCGTCCGTATAAACATACTCTCCGTCAACCATATTATAGGTCTTTCCCTCTACTCCGTAATTTTGAAGGACATCTCCCTCCTCGCTGTAGAAAAAGTCAAGGAATTTAACAGCTGCCTCAACATTCTTACAGTGAGTGGTTATTGCCGCAAACGGCGGATTGGCTTCATACTGATAATCAACGAACTTAGCCTTATCGCCCTTATTTTTTACGGGATACGGCACTGCACAAAGTTTGTAATTCGGATCCTTATCCTTCATTGCACTCATATAACGACCCATCGTTCCGCCTATTCCGCCATAGGTTACCGCTGATGTTCCGTTCGTCATCTTTGCATCTATTGCAGCGTCGTTATTTGTATCAAATTCTTGGTCAATCCAACCGTTTTCATACCATCTGTGCATACATTCTATATACTGCTTGTATTGCGGCTGTAAAACCGGAGCTTTTACCTCGTTATCTTCAATATAGAAGTTTGTTCCCACATCAAAGCAATTGTTGAATACTCCGGCACCGATTATATACCACGGTATAAATGCAAGCGGGGCTTTAACTCCCTTATCCTTAAATGCCTTAAGCACCACTTCCCACTCGTCAAGTGTTTCCGGTACGGCAAGGCCCAACTCATCAAGCCAGTCCTTTCTTATCATCAACCCGCTGAAAGTTCTGTATTTTCCGACATTAAGAGAGGGGAATGCGAATAAATCCCCGTTATCCGTTACAGACTGCTTTTTGTAGATAGGATTTGACTCCAGTGCCTTCTTTAAATTAGGTGCATATTTTTCAACCATTTCATTTAAATTGATAATAATTCCGTCCTCAATAGCCTTTTGTGCACCTCCCGGATATGAGCTCCAGTCATATTCGATTATATCCGGCCAGCTTTCCTCACCCGAAGCAATCAGCAGATTAAACTGCTCTGCCGTCTGTCCTGTCGGAGGATGAATAAATTCCACATCAATACCCGTCTTCTTTTGAGCCTCCTGATACATCAGCATATCGTTCATTGATTGAATATGCGATGTTGCGGCACTGTTAAGCTCCGCCCAATATGTGATTTTGTTTCCCTCCGAGGCTTCTTTAGTTCCTCCGTTTGAGCATCCCGCTGTCGTAAACAAAAGTGCGGCTGCTGCTGCCATAGCTGTAATTTTCTTTATTTTCATAACACTCTTCCTTTCTGTTAACCTTTTACCGCTCCTATCATTACTCCCTTTACAAAATACTTCTGTATAAAGGGATATACGCATAAAATCGGAACTGTTGCAACCATTATTGTAGCATACTTTATTCCCTCGCCTATATTATATTTATCACTCGCATCTGCACCGGCTGCCATGTTCTGCGTATTGTTAAGCAGTAGTATTTCCCGAAGTCGCAGCTGCAGAGGATAAAGGCTTGGCTTTCTTATATAAATCAGCGCGTTAAACCATGAATTCCACTGCGTAACGCCGTAAAACAATACCATTACCGCAATTATCGGCATCGAGAGCGGCATAACTATTTTAAACAGCAGCTGAATATCACTTGCACCGTCAATCTTTGCCGCTTCTTCCACGGAAAACGGCAGACTTTCAAAATTTGTTTTCATTACAATAAGATTATATGTATTTATCGCTGTCGGAAGCATCAAAGCCCACAGCGTATCTCCCAGACCGAGATACTTAAAAACCACCAGGTATGTCGGTATCAGTCCTCCGTTGAAATACATTGTTATGATTACCATAAGCGACATCGCCCTTTTAAGCGCAAATTTCTTCCTTGACAGTACAAACGCGCCTATAGAGGTCATTATAATATTTATTGCCGTTCCGAAAACAACGATAATTATCGTGTTTCTGTATCCGGTCAGAATATTCTTGTTTTTCAGCACCGCTTCATATGCAGACAGACTAAATCCCTTCGGCAAAAGCATAAGTCCTTTATCACCTATCAGGTTATTGCTGTCCGAAACCGAGCAGGTTATAACATACCAAAACGGATACAGCATTATCACTATCATCAATATCATAAACAGCACATTACAAAAATCAAATGCCCTCTCTCCGATACTTTCTTTTATTTTATTCTTACTCATTTAAATCCTCCTTTCATATCTTAGAATAAGCTTGTATCGGCATATTTTGAACTGAAATGATTTGCACTTAAAAGCAATACAAAATTTATTACCGACTGGAACATTCCCACCGCTGCCGAATAGCTGTACTGTGCCGACTCGCCGAGACCGCGTCTGTAAACAAATGAGGATATTACATCAGCTGTTTCATATGTGCTCTGATTATACAAAAGAATTATTTTTTCATAACCAACACTCATCATCTGTCCGATTTTTAGTATAAGCATTATTGCAATCGTCGGCGCAATACCCGGAATAGTTACCGTAATAAGCTGTCTGAAGCGATTGGCACCGTCAACCTTCGCCGCCTCATAAAGCTCTGTATTAACACCCGCAAGTGCTGCAAGGTATATTATGCTGTCCCAACCGACATTCTGCCACACGTTCGTCCAAACATATATGCTCTTGAAATACTGCGGATACCCAAGGTAATTTATATCCTTTCCTCCCAGCATACACAAAAGCCTTGTAATAATTCCGTCCGATGAAAAGAAATCCGTAATCATTCCGCAAACCACAACAAGTGAAATAAAATGCGGCAGATATGTAATCGTCTGTACCGTTTTTTTGAACATACTGTTTTTCAATTCATTCAGTAAAAGCGCAAAAATTACGGCTGCCGGAAAACTGATAACCAAATCATATAAGCTTATTAACAGCGTATTCTTAAATACTCTTACAAAGTGTACGCTTGAAAAAAAATCAGTAAAATTTTTAAGCCCTACCCAACTGCTTTGAAATATTCCCTTTCCAACCTCATAATTCTTAAAAGCAATTACCAAACCAAACATCGGCCAGTAACAGAAAATTAAATAATAAATAATAACAGGTATTGCTAAAATATAAATATATTTATTCGCCCTGAGTTCTTTTTTTATCCGCTGTCCGATCATTTTGTTTTTTGCCAAACCAATGTTTTCCATGACCTTCTCCTATCAATTTTCTAATTTGTTACATTGCTTCCCACAGTAATTTCTATGTTTTCAATTTTGCCATAGTGTACATCGCTCCTTTTCGTTTTTCTTCTATTGTAGCATCAAACTGACCAAAAATCAATGTTCCGTTATCGCTTTTTGATGTACCATTTTCATTTTCCTCACTATTTATCGCATTTTCGGGAGATGCATATGTACCAAAATAGCACAAGCCTCGAATATAGTACATACAAAAAAAGAAACAGCTTATCCCAATATAGGTATGAGCTGTTTCCCTTCTCGATGACATAATCCCTTCAATATGCCATACTCATTTTCTGTTTTCTTCTCTGTATTTGCCCGGAGTTATCTCCTCAATTTTTTTAAATGTTCTTATAAATACATTCGAGCTGTAAAAGCCCACCTCATCCGCTATCTGAGAAATAAGCTTATCCGTATTCGCCAAAAGCTCCTTTGACTTCTCTATTCTCGTATATATTATGTACTTTGCAAGCCCCGTTCCAGTATGCACCTTAAAATATTTTGATATGTAATTGAACGACAAACCGAAATGATCCGCAATTTCCTTGACACTCAAATTTGCATCGGAGTAATTCTCTTGTACAAACTCCATTATTTTTAAGCATCTGTCATCTGCCGAATTCAATTCCGCCAATTCACCGGAGTCTACGGCTATCTCGTCGTTAAATATAAAATCCCGTGACATTTCATTGCGGGTGCGGCTGTATAAATCGTGCACACTTTCATAATCATCGGTTATTTCGCTTACTTTATATGCAAATATTATTCCTAAATGCTTACTTAAAAAGTCGCTCATGTACTGCACTTTCTCACAAAGATTTTCTCTTTCACATATTGAGGCATCAAAATTGACCAGACTGACATACAATCCGTCCATCTCGCAGTAGTACCCTACGGCCATATCATTGATGAGCTCTGAGAAAACATTTGAAATGTTGAACAACGCAAGCGAGTGCTTTTCATTGTCAATACCGAACTCCTCGATGTTAAACAGTATAACCGCATAGCTTCCGTATTTGAAATCCGGCAGATATTTCTTGAAGTCCAACGCCATGCACTCCTCTCTTCCGGTAAGTATTCCCGAAAGATACATATTTAATATGCCGTCATCCTTCTTTTTGATATCGTCTTCATCCATCTCTATTTTGTCAAGCAGCTTACTCACAAAAATATAATTGCTTTTTGCAAGCTTGAAACTCATCAACATGCCGATAATCAGATTTATAACAAAGAATATCAATATTATCCAATTAATAATCACTATGAGCCTTGCATAGGATGATTTATCTATGATATTGACATAATACCCACCAAAAATATTGGATCTTATATAATTGATCATATAAGAATTGTCTATGTATTTAAATTCGGAAACATCATTTTTTATATATTCCAAATAATCCACATCAATCCCATCCGATAACAAAACATCGGATTTATCAGTAACCAACAAAAAGTTACCCTGCATATTTTTACTGTGATTTTTTATTACCTGACTTACATCCAACTCTATAGCCACAACAATAGGATGAATCTTTTCATTAAACGAACTCCCAAGCCGGAAGCTGTACAAAATCAAAAATTTTTGCCTTGGTCCGCTTTGCAATACCTTAAATTCCCTCGGACCGGACTCAAAAAACATTTCAGCCATTTCTTCATTGGATTTAAAATATTCAGAAAATGCGGCTTGATACAAGATTTCTCTGTCACAAGCCATTTCGTCGGTAATGCACACATCTCTGGCATTAAGCAGAACACAGACATCTGATATTATCTTATTTGAACTTTTGATTACCTGTTCTTCATTCATTATATTTTTAATAAGTGATATTTTTTCTTCTGAAGAAATGTCACTATTGCTTGCAAGCTTGTTTACATAAGGCATATTAACAAGCTTGTTCGCAGCCCTTAAGGCGTTATCCATATAATCATCACAAATTGTCTTCATCTGCACAACAAGACGTTCGTTAGCCTTATATATTTCACTTTTTGTGATTGCAGCAATAATAACATGGCTTATCAAGCTGATAGCCGTAACCGAAACTATAATCGCTAAATAACTGAGCACAATGCTTTTAAGTTGTTTGCTGTGTTTTACATCAACGTTAAAAAATCTCTTTTTGAATATCAAATAATGTCGAGTAGACGACTCGACTTCACCTCTCTTTCTGAATTTTCGTGAGATTCCGTCTAACACCCCCACAGAATCCAACGTGCCTATTAAGGCATTAGGTTCTTCATATAAATCTTACACGACGCCTAACTGTCGCACCATCCCATTATTTTTATTATACCACAAATACACCGCCATGTCAATGTTTTTAACAAGTTAGGATTGCAAGGTTAGATTAGAATATATAATGTTACAATTTGGGAACATGTATTTTAACGATAAATAACTATTGAAAACAGGTTATTATTTTTAATGCGTCCATTGATTGGACGCCCGGCAAATGCTATAATATTTTCAACGATGAGAATTTGTTCCTCAGCTACGTTAAGCAGAGCGGTCACCCTCGGTATCTCCGCAGCGGATGCTGTTGCTGCCATTGATACCGATAATGCCGCAGTAAGAATAAGTGTAATGAATGTTCTTGTCTTCCTTCATAGCGAAAACCTTGATAAAAATTATTTCTACCGTAATTTTCATGAAGGATGTTTATTTTTATACTATTTACTCAACATTTTCCGCACTGTTTATCTCTCTTTTTTAAGTATGGTATTTTACTTCATATTATGTAAGAGTTTTTAGCCTTTTTTCCTTATCCATAGGAAAAGGAATAATCTCAAAAAACAGTTCATTTATTAAATCAGTGTGGTAATATCGAGTCGGATCTGCCACAGTGCATAAAACTTCTTTATCATTATATTCAATTTCAGTGAACCACACATAGTGCGGTGTGTTTGATTCAATAAATGGTTTTATCAGTGCTTCCTGTAACCAGTCCAAACAATTATTTGATAAATGTTGCTTTAGAATACTTGTTGACACCAATAAGGTTCGTACATTTATATTATCAGCGAACGGATGTACCGATTGACAACCCGGCAATGTCTTTTCCATATCAAGTATGTCTCCGGCAAAATCAATAAGACCCTTATTATAATAATAATTAATGTAATTTATTACATGAAATCTATATTTCGAGTATTCCAGATATACCCGTTCATGTTCACATATACCAACAAAGAATTTGTGAACCGAGTTTTCTTGTAAGCAATCCTTTATTCTTGTTATGTTTGTGCTATAGCAAAAACATTTAGGCTGTTCACCGTCAATATTCTCGTTGGCAAGTTGACTGTTTAAATAACCCGAATCATCATATATGATATAATTACCACCATCACAATACCCTATAACTTGCACGACATGTCCATTAAATCCTATAATTACAGGCAGTTCACTTTCAACATATGCTTTGATCATGTCATCAAGAATTTCCCAATGTTCTTTTTGAAATGTACTGCATGGATTAATGTACTCTTTGCATTTAAAAGGTATACCATTATCTACGAGTATATTTTCAAAAAAGGTTTCATCCACTGTCCGTGGCAAAAATCGCTTATCAAAAAAAGAATGCCTTATGTCTGAAATCCTGAGCTTTTTAAATGAATACTTATGTGACATATATTTCGAAAGCATCAGTATATTTGCATCTGCACAGCAAGTAACAATAGAGTCCTGAGAAAATAAAGGATAACTATCAATTATTAACTCGTACTCATCTATATGAATATATTTTTTATATGTCATAACATGCGCTTCACTATCGAAAAAATCATGCTTCCATATGGTATTCGACCAATTTAAATATACGAACGACAATGCAACTCTAAGTTCCGGAACAGGGCGCAGTGTAATATGTCCTAAATAATTATTTTCCGACAATACGTTTGAATTCAAAAAATGAATTCGAATTACACGATTATTAATCTGATTATAGTAGGTTGTATTTATATAATGATAAGATATCATCTCTTTCCATTCGGTCTCAACATACTCCTTTTCAATAATTATATGACTGGATTTTTCATACAAAAATTTGATTCGATTTAAAACATGTTGATTAAATGCTTTAATAAAATAATCTTTCATGTTTTTATCACTATATCCAAAATCATACATTTTCAGCAATTCGTCGCACAGTTTATCCTTATCATATATTTGCATTATATTATCCTCATTATGTCAAAAAAAAGAATCTAATCTATTTTTGTTATAGAAAAGACTCTATTTGCATTACAGTCCTAAAGCAATCTTTCTTTCCTTATCATATTCGGTATTTATTGATATTTGTTGCTCAAATCTAAAATACGATTCTCTATCCTCTGCATTATTGTAAGTAAAATTCAAATCTTTGGTAAAAGATTTATCGTTTAATGTTTTTAAAAAATTTTTTTCTTGATCTTTTGTCATATTTTTCACCTCTCTAAAAGTCACGCTATATAAGGCGGCATAATAACCTTATAGCCTTATTATATGCGGAATATACATTTTAAGTATAACACAGCTTATACATTTTGTCAAGAATATTTTCTAAAATTACAATATGAAATATGCGCAGAGATAACAGATACCTTACAGGTTGGAAAAATGAAGTATTCGGCTGTTGTTGTCACAGGCTGTGAAACCTTGAGACGCTCTACGTTTAAAATTCTTGAAAAATATCAGCAGGCAGGCGGTAAAATTATTTTTGTCGGGGACGTACCAAAACACTTTGACACAAAAAAATCCGATGACGCAAAGCTACTGTATGACAATTGCAAAAGAGTTCAGTTTAATGACACCGATATAATATCTGCTCTTGACGAGGAAAGAATTGTTGATATATGAGAAAGCGCCGGAAGGAGAACCAATAATCTTATATATCAATACCGAAAAGACAATGACTGTGACTGGATATTTATCGTGCGCATAAATGAAGAGCTGGAAAGCGTTAATCTTACAATAAGGAAGGACAGGAGAATTATTATTAAGGGTGAATTTACACCGTAAATATACGATACAATTTCGTGAGAAATAAGAAAACCGGATTTCGAAATCAAGAACGGTAAAACAATTGTATATTACGGTTTTATGCCCTTGACAGCTTATTGTTAAAGCTTAATCCACCTACGGAAAGATCATTTCTTTCCGAAAAACCAAAAAGCAAGAAGATTACCGAAAAGCTGTATCTTGAAAAGGTACCCTACAGTCGTGAAGAAGAAAATGTACTGCTTTTGGATATTGCAAAATATCATGTTGACGATGAGCCGTTTAGCGATGAATATGAAGAACTGCTTGAAATTAACAGAATATTCAAAAAAAAAAAAACGAATATAGCAAACAATTCCACACACCCTTGGGCAATTACGCCTGAGCCAATAAAACATCATGTTAAGGATATAGGCATTATCGCCTATTTGCCGTACGATTTAACTGTTAATAATGTTAAAAAGGGGACATTTAAGCTTTCGGATATCGTAATAATACCTTTGGAGCGGCTCCACACAACCAATACAAAGATGAGTTGGTTCGGACCAAATGCATGGAAAAAATACAATATTCTCCGACCATGGAAAATGAATGGTGATACGAAGAGTATGACTTAAAACCTGTCGGAATACTTGCAAGTCCGATAATTTCAATGACAAAGAATAAATAATTAAAACTCATTTGTACAGAAACAATATTGTAAATGCTGTACAATAATCATGTGGCTATTACAAAAGAACATTTTTGAATCCCTCATTTGCAACAGCCACAAATAGGTTAAAAGAATTTTGATTGGAGATTTTCATATTTTCTCCAAATTTACGGATTCTTTTTGATACAGCCCCGTCTTTTGGTATCGGTATTAAATTCTATTCTGCTGTCTTTTGGATATATATTTTATGTGCGTCATCGAGTAATTTTCTCGTTCTGTTGTAAACAGCCATATCAACAGCAGGTATATCACGATAACAGGTATCAAGCGAGAACTGTACTTCCGGATTAAATGCCGGATTGATTGAACGATAGATTTTTGTATATGCTTCCTTAATGGCTGTGTTTATGTCCAATCCGTTCTCAACCTCTGTAATGGTATCGGCAAGCAGGACCTTAAGCCGGTCCTCTGTCTCTTGATACACCAATGGTCTGAGGTACATATCACGGGCATTAAGTATCGCATTTTTCATAATGTCCGAAAGTATTGCATAACCGTTGCCGTTTGCTTGTCCTGTGATTACCGCCTTATACACCCTCGGCTCTGCCTTATTTTCTGCCTCCGCATAACCTAAACCGTTCTGTACCTCATCAAGAATATCGCCTATAAGGTTCTCGACGATTAGAATTTGGTCCTCTGTTGCGTTGAGCGGAGCGGTCGCCCTCGGTATCTCTGCGGCTGATACCGCCGCAGACATTGATACCAATAATGCTGATACTGCCAATGCGATAATTGTTTTTGATGTTTTCATAGTGAAAAACCCCCTTAATTTATTTTATATCATAATTATATCGGGATTAGATTACGTTGTCAAAAAAATCTTGGCACATATTGATTTAATAACAGTTCGGTCTGCGAAATACCGTAAAGCCTACGCTTGATGCTGTGGATACCACCACATTATTTGCACTTGATGAGCAATGAATAACAAGGATATTTCCACTTATGTCCTGTCCCACCACAATTCCTACATGACTGTAGCTCAGCAGAAATGCCAAATCTCCTGCCTGCACCGTCGAAGCCGATACAAGTGTGCTTCGATCACGCTGTCCGTATGTTCCGTCACCGACATACATACCGCTGTTATTGAACACCCACGATACAAAACCGGAACAGTCAAGACCGTATGCACGGATTGTTCCCGATGACGGACTTCCTGCCGCTGTTACTCTGCGCATACTTCCCCATGCGCTGTCCCAGCCTATGGCACTGCTTTTGCCGCCCCAAAAGTAGTTTACCTTTCCCACAAGTGAACCTGCATTTTTTACTACGTCTTTTCTCTTTTGCGGCAATGATGAGGGCAGTCCGTTTATAATGCTCTGTACATCGGCATTTGTAATAGCCAAACTATGACTTGATGCAATCAGTACATCGCCGTGTTCAAGCAGGGTTTCAACCGCTTCACGCTGCTTTGCCGTCAAGCCGTACTCGTCCATCAGCTCCTCTTTTGTTTTTCCGCTGATTGTAATAGTCAGCTTTTTAGCCGTTTCCGTTTCCGATACCTGCGTTTCCTCTACGGTATATTCAACCATATTCGAGGCTCTGAAATATTCCTTTAGCTTCTCCGCCTTTGCATCATCAAATACAACAACATCCTCTGCTGTGTTATCCTCCGCGCCTGCCGTCTTTGCCGCAAATACTGCTATAACAATATTTGCATTTGTCTGATTATCAATGACTTCGACCTCCGTATGCTCTACGGACAGCTCTATATCCTCCGCCGTCTGTGTAAGCTCAATATTATATTCGGATATGATCTGAGAAAGAGGAATAGCCCCTGTTTCTGCGACTTCCTCCGATATGAAAATCCCGAACGGGCTTGCCGCTATTGCAGCTATAATAATAACTATGATAAGCACCACAAGCAGCACTGCCCAGCCGCCGAGAGCCGCCAATGCAGAAACAATCGCTTTCGCTGCTGCTGCGACAGCCTGTGCAATCTTAACCGTGATTTTTACCGTTGTCCTTGCGGCTGCCTTCGCTGCCTGTGCGCTCCGCTGTGCAAGCTCTTTTGCGCGTTTAGCCGCTTGTTTTGCAGCTTGCTTTGTAACCTGTTTTTGAGTTTTTACAGTTGCCCGATTTGCTGATTTTTTTACAGTATGCTGTGCTGTTTTAGGTATACGCTTTTTCCTTGCAGGCTTAATAGTAAAAGATTTGTTCTGCACCGAT
>JAXDRV010000053.1:0-8989 GCA_034090805.1 Clostridia bacterium | reverse complement strand
TTTTTTCATAAATATGAAAAAATCCTTGCACCCCAAATAAATATTTTGTTCTCAAAATATTTATTTGGGCAGACTTTATCAATGCGAACTGTGTAAAATCTCTGATTTTACACGAAAAATTTTGACAATAGTCATAATTTTTCCACATGCGATTGAAAATCGCATTTGTTCAGTGAGCATTATATATCGGCAACACAAAAAGTTCAATCCACCGTCCGTTCACAACACGCTGAATATACATAATTATATACAAACACTCACGTTCTGTCAATATCCCAAATAAAATCCGGCGGGGTGGATTTTGAGGCAGCAAAGCTTCTCGGTAAGCGGGTCATATGGGCGCTGTCGCTGCCCGGGAAGATAAGCCCGGTCACTTCGGGGATTATCATTAAAGACACTATTATGAATATTATAAATGAATTGGAGGTGTGAAAGTTGGATTTAAAGGGTAAAAAAATAGGCTTCGCCATGTGCGGCTCCTTCTGCACCTTTAAGCGTGCCGTCACAGAGCTTGAAAAGCTTGCCGAAACAGGTGCGGAAATTGTTCCCATTATGAGCAAAACAGCCGCCGGCACAGATACCCGCTTCGGTACGGCAGAATTTTTTACGGATAAAATCAAAACCATTACCGGCAGCAATATTATCACCGAGATCAAGGACGCTGAGCCGATAGGTCCGAAAAATCTTCTCGATGCGCTCGTTGTCCTTCCCTGCACGGGAAACTCGCTTGCGAAAATTGCTTCGGGAATAGCCGATACGGCGGTTACGCTTGCCGTAAAGGCGCATCTGAGAAATCAAAAGCCTGTACTTATCGCAGTATCCACAAATGACGGTCTGGGCACTGCCTCAAAAAACATAGCGGCTCTTATGAATGCAAAAAATTTGTATTTTATCCCGTTTACTCAGGACGATTGCATCAAGAAGCCCAATTCTCTCGTTGCGGATTTTGAATACCTGATTCCCGCTCTTGAGGCGGCTCTTGACGGCAGACAGCTCCAGCCTGTGCTGACACAGTGAATTCTGCATTGCGAATATTTTGCCGGAGCGCATACCGCTGCGGCAAAATCCCTTCGTTCAACAGTTCAGCTGCACAAAAAAGAAATTGAGAAATTCCCTGACGGATAAAAGAAATGACCCAATCCCTTTGCGGAATTGAGCCGTTTCAATTTGTTCTTACATTTTCTTAACACCGAGAGTTACATTTTCTCCGTTTATATTCCATTCCTTGAAGCTTCCGTCTGCGCTGCCCGTTACAATGCTCTCCGCAAGAACCTCTTCCTTGATTTCTTCGGCATTGTTATTGATGATTTCCGCAATTTTGTCATTGCCCGAAACGTACAGCGTTATGTGATCCATCACCTCAAAGTCTGCGTCCTTTCTCATCGTCTGCACCTTTGAAATAATTTCTCTCACAAAGCCCTCCTCAATAAGCTCCGGTGTAAGGCGTTTATCAAGCACAACGGTCACTCCGTTATCCGTTACCGTTTCAAAATCCTCCGACTGGACAGCCTCAACAAGCAAGTCCTCCTCAGAAAGCTTTTCTTCATTTCCGTCAACGGTTATCGTGATATATCCGTTTGCCTTAAGCTCCGCAAATGCCTTGGAGCCGTCAAGATTGGCAAGTGTTTCCTTTACTGCGTTTATATTCTTTCCGAAACGTCTGCCGAGAGTTCTTAGCTGCGGCTTAAAGCTGTAGGACGCAAAGCCCGAAACATCATCGGTAAACTCAACGCTCTTTACATTAAGCTCATCTCTTATAATCTCGGAATAAATTCCGTCAAGAGCCTGCTCTGCCTTAACGTACATCGTGCCTATCGGCTGACGGTTTTTGATATTTGCGCTGTTTCTGCACGAACGTCCGAGAACGACTATTTCGAGTATTTCCTTCATCTTTGCCTCAAGTCCGCTGTTTATCAGCTTTTCATCAGCCTCCGGGAATTTGCACAGGTGTATCGATTCGGGGGCGTTTTTGTCAACGCTTCTGACAAGATTCTGATATATGTCCTCAGTCATAAACGGTATCATCGGCGCAGACAGCTTGCATACCGTTACAAGCGCCGTGTAAAGCGTCATATATGCGTTTATCTTATCCTGCGGCATATCCTTTACCCAAAAACGTGTTCTTGAGCGTCTTACATACCAGTTTGACAGCTCATCGACAAAATCCTCAAGCACTCTTGCCGTTTCTGTTATCTTATAATTTTCAAGATAATTGTCAACCGTCTTGACAAGCGTATTCAGCTTTGACAGCAGCCATTTATCCATTACCGACAGCGACTCATAATCGAGAGTATATTTTGTCGGGTCGAAATTATCTATGTTTGCGTACAGCACAAAGAAAGCGTATGTGTTCCAAAGCGTGCCCATGAACTTCCTCTGTCCCTCGACAACCGCTCCCGCATGGAATTTATTCGGCAGCCAGGGGGCGCTGTTTTCGTAGAAGTACCAGCGTATTGCGTCCGCACCGTAGGTTTGCAGAGCCTCAAACGGATCTACCGCATTGCCCTTTGATTTTGACATTTTCTGTCCGTTTTCATCCTGAACGAGTCCGAGAACGATTACGTTCTTATACGGCGCTTCGTTAAATATAAGCGTCGAGATCGCCAACAGCGAATAGAACCAGCCTCTCGTTTGGTCAACCGCCTCCGATATGAAATCAGCCGGGAAGTTTTCCTTGAAAATCTCCTCATTCTCAAACGGATAATGATACTGCGCAAACGGCATTGAGCCTGAATCGAACCAACAGTCGATAACCTCAGGCACTCTGTGCATCTCCTTGCCGCAGTGCGGGCATTTTATCGTAACGGCATCGATATACGGTCTGTGCAGCTCTATATCGTCGGGGCAATTGTCCGACATCTCCTTGAGCTCTGCAATCGAGCCTATTGCGTGTCTGTGACCGCATTCGCACTCCCATATATTAAGCGGAGTACCCCAGTATCTGTTGCGGCTGATACCCCAGTCCTGAACGTTATTCAGCCATTCGCCGAATCGTCCCTTGCCTATGCTTTCGGGGATCCAGTTGATTGTATTGTTATTTCTGATAAGGTCGTCCTTAACGTCTGTCATCTTGATAAACCACGTATCGCGCGCATAGTAGATAAGCGGAGTATCGCATCTCCAGCAGAACGGATAGCTATGCTCAAATTTCGGAGCGTTAAACAGAAGTCCTCTTTCTTCAAGGTCAACAAGAATCTCCTTGTCGGCATCCTTGCAGAACGTACCCGCCCATTTTGTTTCGGCGGTCATTTCACCCTTGCCGTCCACAAGCTGAACGAACGGCAGACCGTATTTTCTTCCGACATTCGAGTCGTCCTCACCAAAAGCAGGAGCAATATGAACTATACCCGTACCGTCTGTCAGAGTTACATAATTGTCGCAGGTTACGTACCAGCATTTTTCCTTCGGCTGAACGAACGAATAAAGCGGAGTATATTCCTTATATTCAAGCTCCTTACCCGTGTATTTTTCAAGGATTTCATATTCCTTTTCGCCGAAGTTTGCTCCGATAAGTGCCTCGGCAAGTATGAACATCTCGCCGTCAACCTTGATTTTTACATATGTTTCATCGGGATTTACGCAGAGCGCAACGTTTGAGGGGAGCGTCCAAGGCGTTGTTGTCCATGCGAGGAAATATGTGTTTTCCTCACCCTTTACGGCAAATTTCGCCGTTGCCGAGCGTTCCTTTACATCCTTATACCCTTGCGCAACCTCGTGCGAGGACAGCGGAGTCCCGCAGCGGGGGCAGTACGGAACAATTTTATGACCCTTGTAAAGCAGAACCTTTTCACAAATCTGCTTAAGTTCCCACCATTCGGATTCTATGAAATTATTGTCGTAGGTGACATAAGGATCGTTCATATCCGCCCAAAAGCCGACAGTGCCGGAGAAATCCTCCCACATACCCTTATATTTCCACACGCTTTCCTTACATTTTTTGATAAACGGCTCAAGACCGTATTCCTCGATCTGCTCCTTGCCGTCAAGACCGAGAAGCTTTTCCACCTCAAGCTCAACCGGCAGTCCATGAGTGTCCCAGCCCGCCTTACGGGGAACCTTATATCCCTTCATCGTACGGTATCTGGGGATCATGTCCTTGATAACTCTTGTCAGAACGTGACCTATATGCGGCTTTCCGTTCGCCGTGGGAGGTCCGTCGTAAAAGGTATACACCTCGCCGCCCTCGCGTTCCTCGATACTCTTTTCAAATATCTTGTTTTCCTTCCAAAATTCCTCAATCTTCTTTTCTCTGTCAACGAAATTAAGGTTAGCCGACACTTTTTCGTACATTTACATATCCTCCTCAATTTAATTTTTCAATTGCAGATAATGAATTTACAACAAAAAACGGCTACGTCCCGTATGCCGAGACGAAGCCGAAAAGCCTCGCTGTACCACTCAAGCATCTGTCAATGCTGTTCCTTTTACGCAGGAATTACGGCTCGGATTACTTGCGTACTTTCACCCTTGCTGCTCCGAAGTGATTTTCCTCTGCAGTTACCGACCGTCGGGCTTACACCGTCCCCGATTCGCTTTGACCTTCGCCGCAGGCTACTGTCTTCATCAACGCATTTACATCATTTTTTAGTATTATATTACAAAATCCTGTGTTTGTCAATAGGTATACGAAATTTTTTCACAACAAACACAATGTACGGCAAATTTTCTTCCTTTACTTTCATGATGCCGCTGTCATACACAACATCACGGATTGTAAACGACTGACCTCCGTATAAATCACGTACACGCTTCGGTGCAACACCGTACGACCGTACCAAATCGTCCCATTGAGGCTGCGGATTGTAGTATTGTACAATATCTCCGCTGCCGATTGCTCCGGAAAAGACATTGAATTTAAACCGTCACCGATTGCATCGGTAAGCTTTTGCCCGGCGGCTTTAATATTCTTCCCGTCAATACCTCAGATATTTCTTCATTATTTAATATCGCTTTGGAATGCGATAGCTTTTCCTAAAATTCTAATCTTATTCAAATCCTCGCCGATATATACTAAAGGACTGTAGGCGGTATTTTCGGGATTTAAAATTAACTGTCCCTTTTCCGGATAATAATACAAACGCTTTAATGTTGCTTCATCGTCAATGATAACCGCCGCAATTTCGCCGTTTTCGACCATTTCCTGTGAGCGAATAAATACTATATCACCATCGTGTATTCTTGCGTTGATCATGCTGTCGCCCTTGGCCTTTAAACAAAAATCAGCCTTTATATTTGTGCCCGCTTCGACATAGCTTTCCTTGTCCTCACCCGCAAATATAGGCTCGCCGCAGGCGATTTCTCCCAGTAACGGGATCTTGTGCGTTTCAATCGGGAAAATATTATCATATTTATTTTCAATCATGTTGCCCTCTGTCTTAATGTCCAAAAACTCCAACGGTGAAATTTGCAGCACGTTTGCCAGCAAAGCAATTTTATCACTCTTCATATTATTAATATAGCCTGTTTCCCACTTTTTGACTGTACTTTTGCTGACACCTACTGCTTTTCCGACTTCTTCGAGCGTCAACCCTAATTCTTTTCTGCGTTGTTCTATATTGTACTTGTTCATCTTCTCACCTCTTGAGTACATTATAGCACACAAGTTTCATAAATGCAACCTTTTTTCGAAAAAATATAAAAAAGTTTCCTAAAAGCTATTGACAAATTGCGGAAAGTGTGATAATATATGAGTATCCTAAAGGAAACTAATATTTATGGTATTAATAATGTATTTAATGCAATAAAACACTTGATTATGTTTGAATTTAATTAAACAGAATGTATTCAAGCGTATATAGAGGGCGAAATGATAAGCGCAAATAATAAGAAAAATCATAGAACATGGTTTCCCGAGCAAAAATTTCCTAAGGCAGCATTCTGCAGAAAAATACTTCGGAATAATTTCAATTACTCTGTCATTAGGCGATATACAAATTTTTTTACCAACAAAGTTGCCTAAAAGAAACAAAATGTGCCGGTACACCGTATGAGAGGAGGTGACTCACACATATGCCAATCATACATCGGGCGGCTAACGTGTGCCTGCTAAAGAAAAGTGAAAATACACGGCATCCCGGACGGCTGTGGTCAGAATTTTGCCCTCAAAAACGATACAGTAATAAATTAAAAAGGAGAGGAAAACAAACATGAACCTGTTATTTAACATCGAAAACCAATACATCACGCAGGCGCACACAAAGTATGTTGTGTCGGACAGCGTGGAGTATTTGACGGCATCATAAAAACGGGCAGATTTACCGACAATGTTGTGATTGCCGGCATTGAAACAAAAGCGGACAAGACGGAACTTGAGGCGGAAACATCGGCACGAGAAGCGGCAGATACACAGATACTTGAAACAATATCGGCAATGTCAAGCGGCGGTATGAAATTTACTGCAATTGAAATCGCTGCCGGTGAAACATATGAGCTTGAGCCGAATTCACTGTACTTTGCAGACCCGAATTCAACCAATCTCAATTTACTGAGTGCCTCGGATAACAAGATAGTATCTGACAACATGGGCGTGGCAGTGATATTCTGCGCCAACACAACAGACGGTACAACGTGGCAGGGCTGGTGCGCATGGCAGTCCGAAAGCGTGTTGAAAATAGCTGATTCACTGCCGTATACGTTTACCAAAGGCGCAAAGATAAAGAATATACACAGCACCGATAACGCTTATGTGTACAGATTATACATGAAAGGTATCAGCTCAGCCTCGGTAGAGGGCATGGGCGATATTTCGGAGCTGAAAACGTCGAGTAAGACCCTTGCGGGAGCGATAAATGAAGTATATAACAGAACGTTAGACTTGTATGAGCGTGTTTCGGAATTGGATATAGCCATCAACGGTGGCGCAACGGTAAAACCGATTGACCCAATTGAAACACCCTTAGAAAAGTAACAGAAAGGTAGGAGAATAACATGGATAAGAAAACAATAGGAATAGGCACAGGTGCGGCGGCTGCCGTTACTGCGGCGGTGATTGCCGCAACACCAAATCACACAACGATTAACGGTACATATAAAATCGAAACGGTTTCACCGTACAAGGCGGAAATACATATGACTGTCCCGGACAGCTTTTCACCCGACATCGTAACGCTTGAATTAAACGGTGCGGAGATTACAAAAACACTGCTCCCCGGCGGCACAATATCAACGTATCCCGTTGTAGTGTCGGACGTGTCCCGATTGTCGGCTGAAATGTACGTAAGGGGCGAGAATGCCGCAACAGCAGAATTTAAGCCTGACGGACAGCTTGAGATAACAGTCGAAGAAAAATACGTAAAGGAGGCTGCCGAAGATGAAGCTGAATAAGATTTTTGCGGCAGCTGCCGCCGTATTGGTTTTCTGTATGACGGCATTTGCCGAAACAACGGGGGATTTTACCTCATTTTACGTTGACAGCACCGGCAAGACCGAGATTATCGGATATTTTGAAGATTATGGAAGTGGAGCAGTGCGGCTCAACAATGCTTATGACGGATGGAGCAACGCTGACAAGTCAAAACATATCTGACCATATCATGTATTTAGACCAGCAGGCATTGGGCAATAACGGTGTGTTTTATTATCGTTTTCAGATAGACGAAAAATTTTCTGAATCGCCGTATGAACTGAAAGTGCAGGGCGGTACGACGCTGACGCAGAGCGGCACGCTTAGGGAAATTCCATCAAAAATATACAACGTTGCCGATAATGCGATACGAATCGGAAATGATGTATACGACATAGGCTGTCCGAAATATACGCCCGATAATATTTCAAATTCAATAGCCGAGGGCGGTAATGTTATTTACTACAAAATAGGCGGCAAATGGTACGATATGCTGAACGAAAACGCAACCTCAACCGCATATTTTACAGCCGCAAACGCCATATCGGAAGATGAGTGGGACACGTGGGAAATCGACAATTATTATCACTATTAAGTGGGGAGATAAAACGGCAATGAACGCAATTGATAAGCTTATCGGCATAGCACAAGCCGAGACGGGATATTTGGAAAAACGCAGCTGCGCAAGTCTGTACGATAAAACAGCAAACGCGGGCAGCGGGAATTACACAAAATACTGGGCGCAGATAAAGCCGGAGTATCAGGGTGAGCCGTGGTGCGCTTGCTTTGTAACGTGGTGCTTCGTTCAGGCGTTCGGCAAGGACAATGCGGACAAGCTGTTAAGGCATTATCCGTTTGTCTACTGCCCAACAATGGCGAGTCTGTTCACGCTGCACTCAAATCCGCAGCGGGGCGATGTTGTGATATTCAAGCGCAACGGAACGTTTGTACATACGGGCATTGTAACGGCGGTAAACGGCGATTATTTTGAAACCGTTGAGGGCAACACCTCCGGCGGCAGCAGCATAATCGCCAACGGCGGAGGCGTGTGCAAAAAAGGATATTACAACAGCAAGCTTCCGGGGACAAAGTTTTGCAGACCGGATTACAGTATAGTTGAGGAGGAATTGACAATGGCACAGTACGAGGAATTAAAAAGCATGATAGCCGCACAGGACGTTAAAATAGCGGCTCTGAAGAATGAAAACGAGAAGCTAAAGAAAAGCGTCGGCGGAACGTTTATCTGCGACTACGTGGACGGCAATATGCCGACATGGGCGCATGAGTCGGTCAAGTGGTGCGTTGACAAGGGTATCATCACCGGCACCGGCAAGGACAAGAACGGCACAAAGACGCTTGGGCTGAACCATATGCAGCTCTGGGTGTGCGTTGTGGTGTACAGGGCTTGTAAGGTGATTGGGAGGTGAGAAAAAAAGCCGTAGAGTGCATACGCTCTGCGTCTTTTTTTGTATTAAATGATTAATAGACGATAATATTATAGGTATGATAAATAATGCTCACTGAACAAATGCGATTTTCAATCGCATTTGGAAAAATTATGACTATTGTCAAAATTTTTCGTGTAAAATCAGAGATTTTACACAGTTCGCATTGATAAAGTCTGCCCAAATAAATATTTTGAGAACA
>JAXDRV010000052.1:0-12497 GCA_034090805.1 Clostridia bacterium | reverse complement strand
GCAAGAGTTCCGAGATCAATTGTATAAACCGAGCCGTTCTTTGTCGATGCCTTACTCGAGCCGTTGCCCTCAATTTTAACATTAGCGGCATCAAGTGTTTCCGCTTTTGAATTTGCAACCGTAAATTCAAGAGTTTTAGCCGTTACGGGCAGCTTTCCGCTATCAAGAGCCATCGCATTGCCGTCTGCGCCAAGTATGCGGCTTTCTCTTATGATAGGAGCTGACGATAACGTCTTTTGGTAAAGTGCAATATACTGATTTGTGTTCTTTTCCCCTGCAAGGTTTTCGATAATTCCCGGATCATTCAGCTTCATTACAATACATTCGGCTGTTGCGTCATCATATTTAAGACCGGAAATTGTAAGACCCGTCTTTCCGCTCCATACCACATTTGATGATGTGTAATCCGTGCCGTCAAGCATAAGCGGATCTGTTTTAATATTATACTTTTTCATTGTATACTGACTTGCCGAAGTCAACTTATTTGCAGGTAATGCAGCCGGTACCGTCACACTTTTTCCATCGCTGTCCTTGTACTGTGCATTTGTATATACTATTTGCGCACCGTTTGTATCCGATACCCAACCGAGAGACTCCGGTAACTTTAGTACATCAAGATTGCATACGCTTACATTATCAACAGTAACCGTTCCGCCGTTATATGGATAAAATCTTACCTTTAAGGCTTTTATCTGATCTGCCGTGTTTGTTCTTGTATCTATCAACGGTGTTGTAGCATTCTGTTTTATAAGTTCCTCACTGTCAAGATATGTTCTTATTGTATAATTATTATCAGTCTGATTGTATACTACAATCTGTGTTATATTATGTGTTGTTCCTGTTGTAATTGTTTTTGATGAATTTGTTGCAGTTCCGCCTACAAAAGCCTGCACTCTGCGGGTAGTTGATGTGTTTTCATTAATTTTAGGCATTTGTGAAATAACCTTATCACTCGCATCTGTCAAGTCCGCACGAAAAGACTTAGTACTTCCGCTGTCTATTTTAAAATCATACGATACCGCTATAGGCTTTGAAAAGTCATATACCTTATTTGTTAAAACAATAGCTTTTGCGTCATTATTTGAATTTTTTGAATTTACTTTTATCGCATAATCTCCGTCAGCTATCTGCTCTGATGTATATGTAACGTTAGTAGATTTAGCCATATAACCCAACGTCCCGGAAGTAAACTCGTTAAAATCCGTTTTCCAAAAAGCCGTGCTGTCACCTGATTCCGTTACCGCCGCAAATACCGTTCCCGTTGCCACCTGTGCCGCTGCTATTGCCACTGCGGTAAGCTTTGCAAAAAATCTCTTTTTCATCTTTTCTCCTCCTTTATTATTTCCGTTCAATTTCTTATATATAATCTCTTAAATAGGTTACTGTTTTTACTTGAGGCTATACCCTCCGAAAGTGCCAGATAGCCGACTCTGCCCACACCGTCGTTTTCGTTTACTATCATTGAAAATTTCAGCTCCGTTCCCGGCTCTATCGTCACCTTATCAACCATAAGGCTGCTCCAGGGCGCTTTCATTTCATAATATGTGTGCAGTCCGTCTACTCTTACCTTAAGCTCCGCTCCGGGGATTTTCGTGTAGTCCTCATCGCCCTTGAAGCGTGTTTTGTGGCGGTAGAGTATCGGCTCGCCATTAAGCTCGCCGAGAGCCATTTCCTCGAACTCCGTTCTTTGCAGCTCGTTTTTCGGATCGTACACAAGCGCAAGCTGTATGCTGTCCATCTGCCATATATTCACAGGCTCAACTCCCATGGAAAAATGCTTATTATCCACAACATCGGCATAGAAATAGAAGTTTTCATCGTCCCATTTAACCGCCGCCCTTGCGCTCAAATCGTCCGCTCCGGCATATGTACTGCCAAGCGATATAAGGCTGCTGAACTGACTGCTTTTATTCAGATTGATAAAGCCCTCCGTCCATTCGTTTCCGTAGCCGTCTATCGTTATCGGAGTTTTTGCTCTCAACGCTGCGCTGAAGTTATAGCTTCGGCTCACGTAGCTGCCCATTTTTGTCGATTCGTCCGTTACAAACGCCGCCTCGATAATCTCGTCGTCAGCCGTCAGTGCAACAGGGAGCAAAATATCCTCGGTTTTTTTCTCTCCTGCCTCAAGCGTTATCAGCTTATCGGGGATATTCCATTCCTCCGGAGTGAGTATCGTCAGCCTGCCTTTTTGACTCTGCGTACTTGAAAGATTTTCAACGGTACATCGCATAGACCAGCCGTTCTCAAGCGGGATAAGCGTTGTTGTCAGCTCTGCGCTCTCCTTATAATTCAGATACACAAAGCCGCAGAAGTACACGTTTTCCTCATCAAACAGTGTAAGCCTTACACGCTCCGTTCCTCGAACGGCATTTGCTCCGCTTATTTCAACCGTTCCGCTCTCTCCTTGTATTTCCGTTTCACTCGCTCCCGCCTCGCTGCCGAACATCGGCTTAACTCTTGCCGTTACGGTTTTGCCTGTGTAATTTGCAAGCTGTATCACAGCATTTTCGCCGTAAGGCACATCAAAAGATGAGCTTTTCGGATATACTCCGCCGAGAACTCTGTCAAACGAGGTGAAATTCCCTTCGATATACTGAACTCTCTCGCTCAAGGTAAAGCTGTAAATCCCCTTTTCGCCTGTTATTTCCTCGCTGTTGCCGTAAGCGTCATAGAGCTTTATTTTATCCGTTCCGAGGTTCAGAGTAACCGTTTCTCCGTCCTTTTTATTCGAGAACATCATCGCCCTTTGGGTTTTATCCTTGGGGTGCGAGGTTCGGATAATCCTGCCCGTTTCGCCAAGCTCGATTGAATTTTCAAACCTTGCGTCATGATAGAGCATATTCAGATTGCTTATCACAAGATACCCCGGCTTTGCCGCATAGTCCAGCATATACGGCAGCGGCTTATTAAAGGTACACCTCACCATTCCGAAATTTGACTCACGGTCGGTTCTTATCGGATTTGCCTTGTCAAGCAGACAATAGAAGTAAAATCTTTCCGGAACTCCCGTTGCCATGATTAGTCCGTATGACTGTGCGTTATACATTGCCTGCTGAATTTCGGTATTTACCTGCTCATAGTGTGCAGAATATCCGTATTCGCCAATCCACAGCGGAATATCGTCCATATCATACTTTTTCAGCACCGCCGCCGTTTCCTTGACCTTTTCATGCGGCTTAAACGTCAGCGGATCACCGTACCACTGATACGGATGAATTGTGATTATATCCATATCAATGCGCTTGCCGCCGCTGTTTTTGATTGCATTATCAATCCATACAGTACCTGCGCCCGATGTATTCATTCCCACAACGGGCATATCGGGATTGACCGATTTTATCGCAGCCTTTGACGCTTCGTAAAGCTTTATGTAATCCTCCGCCGGGCGATTTTCCATATTAAAGCTATGGTTTGGTCCGAGATTATACTCATTCCAGATTTCCATAACCTCAACCGTATCTCCCAAAAGCTCCGCCATATCACGGCAATAGTCGCTCCACCGTCTTAATCCGTTTTCGGTGTACGGCGGTGTGCGCTCGTTCACCCCAAAATTGTATGCCGCACCCATCCATGATGCCGAGTGAATATTGGCATTAATTTTCAGTCCCGCTTTCTTAAACGCCCGATACATCGACTTATATCCCTCGGAAACAGACACGTTCGTTATTTCGTAGTTTTCGGCACTTTTCCGCCAGTTATAGTAATAACACATCATGCGGATATTTTCCATTCCGGCATTTCTCACAAGCTGCGCTATTTTAACATCATCGGGATTTAAAAGTCCTATCTGCGTTCCGGCGGCAGAGTTTATTGTCTTTCCCTTATCGGAATGAACATATGAAAATTCCGTTCCGAGGCGGCTGTATATTTTCTTTTCGTTGCAGTACGCCTCTATATCCACACGATATATCCCAAAGCGATCAATGCTGAATTTCTGCGTCCGTGTTTCGCTTTCCAGTGCAGGCAGTGTAAAGCTGTCGGTCATGGTTTTGACGGTATTGCCCTCATCGTCACGAACCGTGTACACCACATCAAGCGGATAATCACCGTCGATTTGTGTGTAATGCGGATAAATATCAGCCGCAAAATCTGCCGTAAGCTCAATTTCCTCGCCGTCATAGAAGATATTCCCCATATGCTCCGAGGTATTGTTTGTGATTTTCACACGGCTTGCGGTTGACAGGCGGTACACTCTCACCGCCGAAATCACAACCTCTGCATCACGTGAATATCCCATTGTATCGCTGTACACGCCTATCCTCATATCAAAGCCGTTAAGACTGTCCGCCATCGTCGGATTATCCATGAACCAGCAATAGCTGCGCCACACTCCCGTATCGGCAAAGACGAGATACTCGCCCTCACTCGTTTTTACGTCCTTATTCAGAACCGGCTGCGAGGTTTCGCCCGATGCGTCAACATGGATAATCGGAGTGTAGTCCATTGAAGGATATTCAAACGCAAGGCTTGATATTCCCTTATCGTAATAATCAACCTCAACGGCGTAGCTTGCTCCGTCAACACAATCATAAGCAACGCTGTTGTCTATGTTGATGTTGATAAACCTTGCGCTCTCTCCCAAATCCGGGTCAAGCACCCAGCCCTCTCTGCCGAGAAGCCTTGACACCGTAACCGCCGACGGATCATCTCCTATTTCGGCTGTCATGCCGTTCATTACGGGATTTTTGCCAAACTGCGCCGAGGCGATAAGCTTTCTTTCAACGGCTGTATTTTGCCAACCGCCGTTTAACGAGGACGTTATTGCATATTCCGTTTCGGAGGCAGATGCCGTCATCGGCACGGCAGTCGATGCAAGCACCAATACCGCAGCCATGCAGGAGCTTAATAATTTTTTTATAAGCATATATAAACCTCTTTCAAAAAATTCGATCATCCTTTGACGGAGCCTATCATAACTCCCTTTACAAAGTGCTTTTGTACAAACGGGTACAGTATAAGCACCGGCACACTGCTGACAACTATAAGCGAATATTTCATCAAATCCGCAAGTCCCTGCTTTGAGGTCATAGCGTCAAAGTCCGTTACCATAGCCGAATCCACCTGGTTTGCAATAAGTATGTTTCTCAGCACAAGCTGCAAAGGATAGAGCTTTGAGTCGGTTATATACAGGAATGCGTTAAAGTACGAATTCCAGTGTGCCACCGCATAGTAAAGCGTAAGCACCGCCACAACCGAGCCGGAAAGCGGAAACAGCACCTTGCAGAAATACTTGAAATCACTGCATCCGTCTATTACCGCCGCCTCGAACACCTCGTGCGGGATATTTGTTTCGATAAAGCTTCGGGCGATTATCAGGTTATATACAGACAGTGCACCGGGTAAAATCATCGCAAGCGGTGAATTTAAAAGTCCAAGCTCACTGACGAGTATATACGTCGGAATCATTCCGCCCGAAAATATCATAGTAAAGGTAAACAGAAACATCAGCACTTTTCTGTAGGGCAAATCCTTTCGTGAAAGCGGATATGCTCCCACCATGGTGAGGAGGACATTAAGAAACGTTCCGACCACGGTATAAAATATTGTGTTTCTGTAGCCTGTCAGCACCTCACCGGTACTGAATACAGCCTTGTAGCCCTCAAGGCTAAAATCAACCGGGAGCAGGAACACTCTTCCCGCAAGCACCGCCTCCTTTGACGAGAAGGAGGACGATACTATAAATATCAGCGGCCAGAGAACTACTATCAGCACTATCGCCATAATGATGTTTACCGCAATGTAGAATATCCTGTCGTCCCTTGATAGTTTTATTTTCTTTTTTTCTTTCATTTCAGCCTCCGTTCCGCATTACCACAGACTGTTTCCGCCGAATTTCTGCGCCACCTTATTCACTCCGACAACAAGCACAAAGTTTACTATCGAATTGAACAAGCCTATAGCCGTTGCATATGAGTAGTTTCCGCCGCTCGGCGATATACCCTCTTTATACACATACGTTGAGATAACCTCGCTCAAGCGCAGATTTACGTTGTTCTGCATAAGGAATATCTTTTCAAAGCCGAGATTCATAATCTGCCCGGTGTTTAGCACAAGCAGTATTACGATAGTCGGCATAATTGCCGGAAGATCGATGCTCAGAACTCGTCTGAATCTCGACGCTCCGTCCACCTGCGCCGCCTCGTGAAGATCCTGTGATACGGACGAGAGTGCCGCAATATAGATTATCGAATCCCAGCCGGCATTCTGCCATATTCCCGACCACACGTACATATGCAGGAAGGACGACGGATTTGTCATTAAATCCGGTGCATTCGCATTGAAAAGAAGCTTGTATATATTTCCGTACAGTCCCACAAACGGATTAAAGAACTGATTTATCATTCCGACCAGTACGACCACCGATATAAAATGCGGCATATATACTATCATCTGCGTTGTCTTTTTGAAGTATTTATTACGTATTACATTTATACATATTGCAAGAATAATCGGTATCGGAAATCTTGCGATAAGCGAATACAGCGACACGACAAAGGTGTTTCGGATTATTCTTCCGAACTGATAGGAATGAATAAACTTCTCAAAGTATTTCAGTCCCACCCAGGGGCTTCCGAAAATCCCCTTTGACGCATTGAAATCCCTAAACGCTATCTGAAGTCCCACCATGGGTCCGTATGCAAACACGATGATGTAAGCAAGCGGCAGCAGCAGAAACAGATAAAGCTGCCAGTATTTTTTTATGTTACCTATAAATCCCCTTTTTTTAGCTTTCATATCAAACTCCGTTCCGCTGCCGTTCCGATTTATTTTGTTCTGTCATATGCTTTCTGAACTGTATCGAGCAGCTCCTCCACGCCTATAGCCTTAAGCTCTTCAAGATATGTATCCCAGCCGCTTTCGATGTCAAGATCGCCGATTATAAATCTCGTAACCGTATCGTCAATATACGTATTTATATTCTGCTGAATTTCATTTACGGTATCGGTTTCTTCCTCACTGTATATGATTTTTGTTATATACTCCTCAGGAATCATATCCATATAACTCTTAAGCTTATTTGCGATTTCCGTTTCAAATATGTTGTTTCCGCTTTCCACCGTTGAGAACGACATCTCATAGCTGCGGTAGCCGGGAGCGTAATTCTGCCAGTGTGAATTTTGCGGCGAACCCCATGCAAGCACAGGATTTATCTTGCCTTCATATCCCATCGACTCAAACATACCCTTTTGGTCGGGAGTTGCCTCGAGCCAGTCTGTGCCCTTCTTTCCGAAGCGTGACCATATCGTCATTTCCTCGCTCATCATTATATCCGCCATTCTGAACGCCGCCTCGGGATTTTCACAGTTTTTGGTTATAAAGAATGAATTTGTCGGAATACTCGGCGCATACACCGCATATCCCTTACCGTCCGCCTGCTTAAGCGGCGGCAGAATTTTGTAGCCGTTCTGTCTTCCGTCCGAGCTGTTCAGATATGTGGGTGCCATGCTTGTGAAGCAGCCGACCTGAACGCCGTTGGGATTCTGCACCGTCTGTCGTGACTGTGCGGCAGCCGATGTAAACGATGACGGAGAGAGAAGTCCCTCTGTGCAAAGCTTGTTAAGATACTTAACGGCCTCCTTAAACTCCGGCTCATAATATGCTGCCTTTATCTTTCCGTTTTCGGGATAAAGGTAATCGCTCTGCGGATTTATCGGCAGATATGCCGCCTCTATAAAGTCCATAAACCAGCTTTCGCCGCCGTTTGTTGCGCCGAGCAGCGGCAGCTCATCCGCAATTCCGTTGCCGTTGGGGTCTTTTTCCTTAAACGCCTTAAGCACATTGTAGAAATCATCAAGCGTTTCCGGCATCTTCAAACCCAGCTTTTCGAGCCATGGCTCATAAATCCACATACGATAGCCAAGCTCATTCTGCATGATTTTGAGATATTTCGGAACAACGTAAATATTCCCGTCATACATTGTAATCATCTTCTCAAGCTCAGGCTCTTTCTCCATTACGTCCTTTATGTAATATACGGAATTTTTGTAATATTCGTTCAGCGGAACAATAAATCCTCCCGCCGCATACCTTGAAATTGTGTTGTCGCTCAGCGGTACATTTACGATAACATCCGGCAGGTCGTTTCCTCCGGCCGAAATCATCAGCTCCACCTTCTGCTTTGCCTCGTCCATTGTCGCCGGCAAAAATTCAAACTCGATATTGCAGTTCATCTTTTCCTCCAGAGCCTTTGTATACAGATTCGTATCGTAATCCGTTACAAGAGGATCCTTAGGTATGCCGACAGTTATTGTTACTTCTTTTTTACATACGGGAAATTCTCCCGGAGGATTCAGATTCTCATCGGCAACATATTTTGCCGGAGTTACACCTGCGTTTCCTCCACCCGAACACCCTGTGCAAATCGCAGCCGCTGCCGCAAGAACCGCAGCCACCTTATAAATTCGTTTCAGACTCATATTAATCCTTCCTTTCAATTGATTTTCCAGTTTTAACTACTATCATTATTATACCAATCATGCGCTGTTTTCGTCAATCCGAAAAAAGCGAACCGACCCGTAAAATCATAACCCGCCGCTGAAATTAAGCGTACAAGCGCCTCCCGCCGGAGTCAGCGTTTCCATATTCCATATGTACAGCCTTACCGTGCAGCCGTTTCCTCTCGGCGGCGGCAGCTCAAATTCATAATTCCCGCTGTCCGTTATCTTTGCTTTTTGGATTCCGATAAGCGTACCGTCGCTGTCACTTATCGCAGCGATAAGCTCCGCATTTCCGTCCGGCTTCTCTGAGTCACCAACAGTTACATATGCGTTCACGATGCTTCTGTCTATAGCCTCGGTCAGAGTTTTGCTGTCAATCGTAAATCCGTTTTCAAACGCAATCTCCGTTTCGCCCGCTGTTATCCTTGCCGAGCCTGTAAAGTTCTTTTTGCCGTTTACCGCTGCGCTGCGTCCCTTATTGGGATAAAGCTGCAATGTATCCGTTCCGCTTCTTTCGATTTTGCCGCCCGTTCCGACCTTTATAATATAATCATGATGCGACAGGAAATCATTTTTATAGCCGCTGCTCTGCTCCCCAAGCTTTGCGCCGAGTTTTTCGTATGTGCCGTTGGCAAAAATCACCGCTGCCGATTCCTCGCTGTAATTCTCTGCACATCGGCTGCCGCCGAAAATCCCTGAATTGAGCTTATTCATGGAGCTTAAATCGCCGCCCGTGGCAATTTTGGCACTGCCGCCCACAGCAACCGTTGTCATGCCGCTGACGTGCTTCGTTCCTGCCCAGGAAAACTCCCAATCGTTATAGCAGCCGCCGTAAATTCTTCTCAAAATCTCGCCGCCCGTTACGTTTATATTGGTATTTCCCGTAAATGAGCAGCTCATCGAGCCGCCGAACAGCGACTCCGCCATACCACCTGTCATTTCAATGAATGAATTTCCCGTATGAACCGTACTTTTATCAATAGTTCCGCCGTAGACGTTCATCACTCGTCCGCCGCTTATGCTTATATTGGTATCACCCGATACGCCTGCGCCCGAGCCGCTGCCGACAAGATATGCCGCCGTTCCGCCGCAGAAATTTATATGAGTATCTCCGCCGACGTCCGCTCCGCCGTTTTTGCCGCCGCCGAAAATGCGGCTGTCATAATAAGCGGCAGCGTCATCGTTTGCCGAATACTGCGTATTCATAGAATATATCGTCACATTTGTATCTCCGGTTACGGGTGAATTTTCGCCTCCGCCGTAAATACGGCGGTATGTTCCGCTTTTTACGTAAATATCGGTTGAATTGACGCTGTTATTAACCGAATGACCACCAAAAATATCTATCGGATTGCTCATTGTCAAGCCCTCACCGAAAATAAGACGATTTCCGCAGGCAAATATCTTATTCGCACTTTGGCTTATTGTCGGAGCCTCTATCGTTGTTAACTCCATATTTTCAATTGTACCGGAAAATTTTATGTGCATACTGACAGTAGAGGTCATATCTATGCCGCCCGTCACCTCGCCCGTAACGGGATTTTTCCCGGTCAGCGTTATATTGCCGCCGCAGACAAGCTGTGCGTTTTTGGGAACGGTTATTGTGTCCAAAAGCACAACAGTATCTCCGCTTACCGCCTCGGCAAGAGCCTCCGTAATAGTTTTAAACGGTAAGTCAATTTTTCCCGTTCCGCTGTCCGAGCCATCGGACGATACATATATATGCCTTGTCAGGCATTCATTTGATAAAATATCATATTCCCCTGTAAACTGAGATTCGGGGATGTCTATACTGTAGCGTCCGTTTTCGACCTTGCTCTGCCCTATCCAGCCTATTTCGGAGGTCTGCGGGCTTGTTCTGTCTGCCCCTGTTTTGAGCGTCATTGCCGTTACATATCCGCTGCGCCCTACAGCCGTTCCGCTGAAGGTTATCGCAGATGCCTCAACCGCTCCTGTCAGAACGGCAAAAGCAGCGGCAAGTGCAGTAATTTTCTTTTTCATTATTATGTCCATTAACTCCTCTCACAAAACCAAGTTTGAAATAAAATCGCTCAGATTGCCGCTTTGCAGTGAGTGGTGCTGTACCCAACGGTTTTGCTTGCAAAATTCTAGCGTAAGCTACCGCCCCGAACAAAAAGAGGTGAGATGGGCGGTTTATTCAAACTTCCTCCTTTTTTACGCAAGCTCATTCGATTCTGTCGAATACTCTTACGTGATCCACCACAAATTCATCGGGAAGAACGGCTTTTTTAAGTTCCTCTACGGGTCTGCCCGCCCATACGTCACCTGAACCGTCCAGTCCGCAGTTTTCGCCGAAATTACGGTGATAGCCGTGACATTCGGTGCTTACAAGAATAAATTGCTCAACCTCGGATACCGGCACTTCGGGAGGTCCCTGCCGCCCTATTTTTTTGCCGTCGGCATAAAACACATATCCGTCCTTGCTCCAATCAACACCGTAATAGTGCCAGCCGTCCTCCGTTTCCTCATACGGGAATCTGAAGTGTCCCGGCCATACGGAATTTTTCCCGTAGCCGCCGTAGCCATTGCCGCAAAGCATAAGTCCTTTTGTATGCTGTGCATAATTTTCCATTATATCCGTTTCCACGCCGCACACTCTCGGATCGGGACTTGAGCCTATGCCCGGAGCCTGAAGCCAAAAGGCTGCGTGCCAGCCGGGATTTTTCGGCAAACGGCAGCGGATTTCATAATACCCGAATTTGTGCATGAATTTCGCCGGCTGAAATTCTCCGAACGGCCAAAAACCGTCCGAGTCCTTCGGCATATCGTATGTAAGGGAGCCGGTCTGCAAATGCGCCGAATAAAAATCCTCCCCCTTCTTCACAAGCTTTATGTGAAGGCTGCTTTCGCCGTCAAGCTCCACCCCCTCATCGGTGAATGTCGGTGACTTTTTTCCCCAGAAATAACGACGGAAATTCCACTTGCTTTCGTCAAGCTTATCTCCGTCAAATTCATCGCTCCATACGAGCTTCCATTTTTTGTTTCCGGGCAGCATACTGTCTGCGTGCCCCTCAACCTTAAATTGTTCCATGTTCGTAACTCCTTTCGGCAGTTTTTATGGGCATATGCAAAATATGAACATTCATCTTTGCAATGCTTTGTGTTTATAAATATATTTTACGTTATCCGACACACTTTCGCAATCGGAAAAATCCGAAACGAGCCGTAAATTCAAAACCGAACCTTTCAAAATCCGCTTAAACCCTCAATTTTTCACAAAAGAAAACAGGCAGCCAAAGCCACGCTGCTAAGGCTGTCTGCCATTCTTCTTTAAAAAGCTTCCGGGAGTCATACCGGTCATCTCCCTGAACTGACGTATAAAATGATATTGGTTTCCGTAGCCGGTGAGCTTCGCCACCTCGCATACGGTAAATTCCTGCTTGTCCAAAAGTATCTGCGCCGTCTGTATACGCTTTCTTATCAAATCCTGCTGCGGAGATATTCCGAACATTGCTTTATAAAGACTGTAAAATCTTGACGGACTTAAGTTCACAAGCTCCGCCATCTCCTCCACTGTCCACCTGTGTGACAAACTCATATGTATTTTTGCACGTGCTTTTATGAACGCCTGCTTTTGGGAATAGTTCACCGCCGTCTGCGGAGAACTGTTTCCCGAGGAACGTGCAAGCTTGATAAACATCGTTTCCGCAATAGCTGAAACGACCTTTTCGTAATTTTCTTCCTTATTTATATATTCAATCTCAATCTCGCCTATCATTCTTGTAATCTCATCGCTGTCAGACGGATAATAAACACGCTCACATTCAAGACCGTATCTGTCCATAAGCTCTGTGCAGCCGCTGTCGGCATGAAACCAGTCATGCAGCAGCTCACACAACGTAGAGGAAAAGTGCTGCATCGAATTCATTCCGAAAAACACACACCCTCCAGGCTTTATATCAACGCTTTCACCTCTAAGCAGTGCCGTCACCGGCGTGAGAAAATGCGTGAATATATATTGCTCTCCTATATCCTCCCTGTGAAGCACAAAATCCTTTTTCTCCGCTCCGAGGGATTTCACCTTCAAAAAATCCATTT
>JAXDRV010000051.1:0-7206 GCA_034090805.1 Clostridia bacterium | reverse complement strand
GTTAAGGTCGGTATCTAATGTGTCAATTGTTTCGCCAAGCTTTTCAGCAACAGCCTTAATTCCGTTTAGTATTGACAGACATACGGGATCCATAATTCTTGAATACTCCGTATTCGCCCATGCCTTTGCCGTTCCTCCGTGCCATGCAACTCCGTTTTCTATGTTATCAACATATTCGTTTTCAAATATATTGCCACTGCTGAGCACCTCGGACGGTGTTGCAAACTCATAGCCTGCTGCCTTTGCGTTATCGAGTATTTCCTTAAAGCGATTCACGCTCTCCAGCTCTTCCTCAAAAAATCTTGCCTGGTTAAACTGCTTCACATAGAAATATGCGCTTGAGCCGATGTACTCCGCATCCTCGGCATATGGCATTATGAATGTACCCGTTTGGGCAATTCTCTCTTTCCATGTATTTAACATTGTTTTTATCTCGTCCATGTTTATTGGTTCTTCTCTCAATCCCTCTGTTGCACCCATAAGATACCACAAAAGCAGATTTGCCATGCAGTCGGAGCGGAAGATAAGCTTCAATCCGTTGGGAGCTACGGACGGATTTGTGATAAACTTAAGAAATTCCGGCTTATCCTTTATGTATTCCTCTATCTTGAACAGATGATTTTTATTTGAGTGACCCGCAACATCAAAGGCAAGTCCTGTCGCCTTTCTTATCTCGTCAAATGACAGCAGAAGCGAATCTGCGTCCATAACAAGAGCCTCAAGTCCTGCCTCCTTGTATACATCAGGGATATATCCCGCCCAGCCGCATTCGGGATTCCAGCCTATTTTCGGACGCTTTCCGGTATATTTTTCCCACACGTCAAGAGAATGCTTAAGAGAGTGAACGCATACCTCTTTCGGTATATTTGCAAGCATAAAATGTATATACGGGCTTGCGACCGGTTCTATTTTACCCTCCGAAACAAGCTTTCTTAATTTTTCCATAACCTCCGGCGCCTGTTTTGCCGTTTCCTCAATTGTGATGCCGCTTGCTTCAAAGGCAATTTTGTAATCTCCTCCGTCGATAAGATCAAACAGCTTTTCATAGCAGTTTTTCATTACCCACAATCTTTTTTCCGGTGCCAACTGCGAATACTGAATATTTGCGTGTGGCATAAATATTATTTTGGGCATAGTTTTATTTCTCCTTTTTTATTAGTTTTGTTATATAATCAAGACATCTGTTTGAGCCTTCCTCTATATCCTCGGTATTCTCGTACTCAAAGAGTGCCGGGCCGTTAAAATCCTTCAGAGCGCTCAGTATTGCTGTCCAATCCATTTCGCTTTCACCGCAGGCGGCGGGTCTTATATGCCCGGACGGAAGCGGTGCAAAATCCTTTAGATGCGTAACGGCAATGCGGTCTTTAAGCTTGTTAAACACATTTTCCGGGTGCTTGTTCCCCACCGCCCAAAGGTTTGCCGGGTCAAAATTTACCTTTACGTTTTCGGGCAGTTCGGACATCATTTTATAAAGCGTTTCTTCATCTGCTGATGTGCTTAAAAAATGCTCCACTCCGTCATCAAAGCCGTTTACTCCGCCGTGAGTTTCGATTACGGGATAAACGTTTTTGCACTCTGCGTACTCCGCAATCTCAGTTATACACTCAATCATGTTATCCCATCTTTCGCCCTTAACCTCCGCAACAGGTGAAAAACCTGCGAATATTCTTAAGTATTTAACACCTAATTTTTCACATATATCAATGACCTTTCTTACCTTAGGGAGATCGTTCTTATCTCCGTTTGAAAAGTCATTTCCCGTTGCCGCACAGCAAAGGTCTATACCGTATTTTTTATACGAGTCCTTTATTTCCGCTATTTCCTCGTCGGTTACGGAAAGCGGGACATCTTTCGGAGCATTGGCAATGCCAAGCTCCAAAACTGCAAGCCCCATATCTTTTGTTATTCTTAATTGTTCTTCAAGGGGAGTTTCACGAAAGCCCCATGACGCATTTCCGAACATCATATTTCCGTACCCCCTATTACATTAAATTCTTTCTCAATAGTATCTCTTGAATTGCCGCCGACATATGCGATAAATTTACCGTTTTCAACAACATATTCAAGCTTTTTATTGTAAAAGCCCATATCGGAAACATGAATATCGGCCGTCACCGTCTTTGTTTCTCCGGCTTTTATAAATACCTTTTTAAATGCTTTAAGCTCCTTTACAGGTCTTACAATACTGCCCACAACATCACGGATATAAAACTGCACAATTTCTTCGCCGTCACGCTCGCCGGTGTTCGTAACATCAACACTTACGGATAGCGTGTCATCCGCAGTGAGCCGATCGGAATTAATTCTCATATTTCCATAGCTGTAGCTTGTATATGACAAACCAAACCCAAACGGGAACAGCGGCTCTATGGGACAGTCACAATATTTGCTCGTCCAGAAAAATTCTTCAACAGGCGGCTTTCCGGTGTTGTTGTGGTTATAGTACAGCGGCGCCTGACCGACTGTTGTCGGAAATGTGTTTACAAGTTTTCCGCACGGATTTTGCACTCCGAACAGAATATCGGCATACGCCTTACCCGCCATACTTCCCAATGCACCGGAGAAAATAACCGCATCCGCCGTTTCGCATACCTCCGTAAGCACCACAGGCCGTCCGGCAATTACAACCGCTGCAGTGGGTTTTCCTGTTGCTTTTACGGCTTTTAATAAGTCAAGCTGTGCTTTCGGTATAATATTTTTTGTTCGGCTCTTGCCCTCGCCGTTCATATTTCTCGGCTCTCCTATAAACACAACCGCCGCATCGCATTGCTTTACTGTTTCAACAGCCTTTTCCGTATCGCCGCAGGTGTCAAAATCACAGCCTTTTTCATATGCCGTTTCCGTTACCTCTGAAATTGCACAGAGAGGATTTATCATATCCTCCGGTTTGCCATCCGCGCTCCATGTACCCAGCATCTCCTCGCTGTTATCGGCAAATGGGCCAATGAGCGCAAGCCTTGTGTTTTTCTTAAAGGGCAATACAGAATTATCGTTTTTAAGCAGTACAACTGATTTTACAGCCGATTCGTAAGCCGCATCAAGCGCAGTTTTTGTGATAAGTATATTTTTTGCCTTTTCAACATCTCTGTACGGATTTTCAAACAGTCCGCATTTATATTTAAGCTCCAAAACTCTGCGAACCGCTCTGTCAAGAACCTCCATGGAGATTTTACCCTCCTTTACAAGCTCCTCAATGTGGTCTTGATATGTATAAATACCGAAACACATTTCAACATCAAGTCCGGCGTTTAAGGCTATCCTCGCAACATCCTTATAGTCCTCAGCATAACCGTGAGTTTTAATCTGGTCTGTTGAACCGGCATCACTTATGGTTACACCCTTGAAATTCATCTTATCTCTTAAGATTTCCGTGAGCAGCTCATAGCTTCCCGTACACGGCTCGCCGTTAAGGTCATGGAATGCCGTCATTATGCTGTCCGCTCCGGCATCGATTGCCTTTTGAAACGGCGGCAGATACATATTATATAACGTTTGAGGTGACATATCCACGCTGTTGTAATCACGTCCACCCTCTGCCGCACCATATGCGACAAAGTGCTTTGCACAAGCGGCAACATGCGGAATACCGGGTATATCACTTTGTACTCCCTCTGTTCTTGCTTTTGCAAACTCACCGCCCAGATACGGATCCTCGCCCGCACCCTCTACAACTCTGCCCCATCGGGCATCACGCGCAACATCCACCATCGGCGCATAAATCCAATTTATCGGCAGAGGCTATCGAGGCGGTTTTCTTTGCAAGCTCCGTATCCCAGCTGCAAGCCTCCGTCCACGGCACGGGAAATACGGTCTTAAAGCCGTGAATTACGTCAAATCCGAACAGCAGCGGGATTCCGAGTCTTGTTTCTTCCACTGCCGTCCTTTGCAGCTCGTTTATTTTTTCCGGATCGCATATTCCCAAGAATGAGCCTATTTTCCCCTCACGCAGTAAATCCCATCCCACTTTGTAATCATCGTTGTAAATGGAATTACCGCACTGTACAAGCTGTCCCATTTTCTCGCTTACAGTCATTTTTGAAAGCAAGCTGTCGATTAACTCTCTCATTTATTTACTCCAATCCAAAAGAATTTTGAAACAGTCCGCACCTGCCTTAGCCTGATGCTCGAATGCTTCCTTTGCTTTCGACACACTCCATACCTCGTAAGGCAGCTTTGATGTATCAAATTTGCCTTCGGAAATCCACTGCAAAACCTGTTCCTTACAGCCGGCACGCAGTGCGCAGGTCATTGTTATTGTCGCATTCTTTACAAACCAGCGGTGATAATGATCAAAGATTATTCTGTCGGGATAATCACCCTGCAGGTGGATATGTGCAGGAATGTCGTCATCCTCCCATCCACCGTCTTTTATGTACTGATGAAGTGTTCCGACAACCTCGGGATTACCTGAACATTCCATGAGCTGATCTGCCATTTTGCCGTTTGTAGCCTCATATATAACCGATACGGCATTTTCAGGTGATGTTACAATATCGGCATAATTTTCGGCAATCGAACGTCTGAACGCGTTTCTTTCAATACAAATAACCTGTAAGGTCGGCTCCAATATTTTAAGCTCCTGTATTGCGGAAATACCAACCATTCCGGCACCTACAACAACAATTGTTTCATTCGGACGAAGAGTCAGACGCTTTATGCCCTTAAGCGGCACACACGCAAGATATGCAAGAACAGCCTGTTCATATGTTACATTATCAGGGATTTTTACCATATAGTCAAACTGGTCATTTGTGGTATTTGAATCCTTAATCGTGTATTCACTGCCTCCGCCCCATGCGGCACATACATCGCCGTATTTACGACATTCATTAATCATAACCCGATCGCCGACTTTTAAATTACGTGCGCTTTCGGGCAGTCTTGAAAGATCCGCTCCCTTTTCGGGTGCTGCGACTATAACTCCCGCTGTTTCATATCCCGGTACAAGCGGATAATAACACTGTTCGGGATGCTGCATACCCTTATAGGTTTTCATATCCGTTCCGGTCGATATTGCCGAAAAATACGTTCTCGCAACAAACGCATCCTCCTGCGGCTCAGTAAGCCTGATTTCCCGAAGCTTTGCCTCGTACGGGCGTTCGATTACGACCGCTCTTGTGGTTTTAAAATCACTTGCTTTCATATTTTTCCTCCTTGTGCTAAATGCGTTTAGCAATATTTTTTCTGCGGCAAAATTTTTGCCGCAGATTATTAACTATATGGAATTGTTTGTAATAACCCTGCTTTCTAAAAATACTGATTTGGGTTCTTGACCGTCTATTAGCTTAATAAGCTCATAGACAGCGGTTTTTCCAAGCTGTGTATTCATATTGTCAATTGTAGCAATTTTCGGCTCGGTATAAGCGGATATACGGATATTATCCGCTCCGCTGACACTTACTTGTTCGGGAAGCTTTATTCCCCGTTCCTTTAAAGCACGTATGGCACCGGCTGCCATATCGTCATTAGCGCAAACAAGAGCGTCAAAATCTATATTGATTTTTCTGATAATCTCATATGCCTTTTTTTCGGAGTAATACCCGTTTATTATCCTGCTTTCATCAAACGGTATTCCGTTTTCTTCAAGAGAATCAAGCATTCCGAGAAAACGTTCCGAAGAAACGTATCCTTTCGCGCCGGAAAGATATACAAAGCGTTTTCTGCCCTTTGCGACAATTAAGTCGGTAAGCTTTTTCATAGCCCGGCGGTTATCTATGTTGACCGAAGTAATTCCTTCAGCAGGTCGTATGCCTATTCCCACAATATGCCTTTTTTCCGATAAAAAGGACTTAAGCCACTCCCTATCAACCGTATAGCCGTAATATATAAGCCCATCAATTTCCTTATTCCGAAGCCACTCAAACATCACATTTTTATCCATTCCGGAATCGTAAAGCTGAATTGTTACTCTGAAATTTTTTTCTTCCGCTGCAAGAACCATGCCGCCGGTGATTTCACTGATTACTTGATCCGAAAAAGGATTTTCACAATCGCTGAGCATAGATTTATATATCAAAAGCCCTATGTTTCTTACAATTTTACTGCACATACGCTGCGCATGAATATTGGGGCTGTAGTTTACACTCTCACAAAATTCCTTCACAGCTTGTTCAAGCTCCGGACTTATGCGGTTTTGGCTTGCTTTACCGTTTAATATAAGAGAAACCGCCGTCTTGCTGATATTAAATTTTTTTGCAATCTTTTCCAAAGAATACTCCATAACTTCCTCCTGCTAAATTAGTTTAGCACATATTCTGCATAAAGTCAATAGATAAAACGAAAAAAAGTTAGTGTAAAGATTTGTGCAGTCGTTACTATTCAGGTATCAATGTCATTTAGTTAAGGATGGCACATGTAATCAGGCGAGCATATACTTGCATATGGATAGACACTTCCGGTATCCAACATTATAAATCTTCATAAATAAAGACGCTCTTGTGCTGGTTGTAGAAAATGCAGATACCTGCAAGGAAAACTCAGAATATATTTCTATTAAAACAGCCCAATCTCAGGGATGATATCGAGTTATTTATCGTAAAACCCGAAAACACATCAAAAAAGAACAACTAAGCTTTTACACTTAATTGCTCCCGATTACTTTGTTTTTTATAGCAGCCACTTATAGTCCTGTCTGCAATCCAGGACATAGTCTACATAAACCTTATCATCTTTAATCTGATAAATCAATAAGTACCTTTTTGACACAAGCTTCTTTCTGTATTTATTGGCGGGAATCTCATCACAGTTAAGCCACGGATAGCTTTCCGGCATATATTCCAACGCTTTTGTTTCGGCAATAATCTCTTTATGAAGTTTCTTTGCCGCTTCAGGTGAAACCCTTGCCAAAAATCTGACATGATTTACAAGCATTGAAGCAGCTCTGTCGGAAACTATAACGGTATATTTTTTATTCGGCATATCTCGCCTCCTCTGCTGCATCTCCAAGCATTTTATCAAGCTCGTCAATAGAATATCCTTTTTTACCCATAAGCCGTTCTTCCTCAGCTGCAATGAGTTCTTCCCTTAATTTCAGCATTTTTTCACGTCTTGAGAATGCCTCAATATTCATGACAACCAAATCGCCCTCGCCGTTTTTGGTAAGATAAACAGGCTCGCCTGTGGTTTTGCAGAAATTTGAAATTTCATTATAGTTGTTTCTGATTACTGCTGACGGTCTGATATTCATAAAATCAACTCCTTATATCA
>JAXDRV010000050.1:0-6005 GCA_034090805.1 Clostridia bacterium | reverse complement strand
GCAGCCTTTTTAAGCAGTGCCTGAGCCTGAGCGCCGTATTTACCTACTATATTAAAGTAATAGCGTCTTGCCTCACACGCCCAATCCTCGTCCGTATCGAGAGCGCCGAATTTTCCGAATGCGTCCGCACTGAACAGGATTTTTTCCGTTGTTTCATATTCAACCATAACCTCCGGCCAGTGAACCATCGGTGCCATAAAGAACTTCAGCGTGTGTCTGCCGAGCGAAAGCTCCTCGCCCTCGCCCACTTCAACCGTTCTGCCGTCAAAGCTCATTTCAAAAAACTGCGGCAGCATCGCAAGCGTCTTTTTATTTCCGACTAACTTCATGTTGGGATATTTTTCCGCTGCCTTCTGTATGGTTGCCGAATGATCCGGCTCAAGATGCGAAATTATAAGATAATCCGGCTCTCCGCCTCTTAATGCTCTTTCGAGATTTGCCAGCCATTCCTCGCTGCGGCGTTTGTCGATCGTGTCCATAACGGCAATTTTCTCATCAAGTATAACGTATGAGTTATACGAAACTCCGTTGGGAACAATATACTGACTTTCAAACAGGTCAATGTCCTTATCGTCAGCACCTATGTAAATTACCGATTCCGATATTGTTGTATCTTTCATGATTATAACTATTAACTCCTTTCACAACATCCGTTTGGGGAAAGAATCGCTCGCATATTGTACGGACGTGCGAGATGCGCCGCTTATCTTTTCCCAAGCTTATGCGTCTTTTTCGTGACAAGCAGATATAAATTACAAATTCATACTTGCCAAAAATTCATATATGTGTTATGATATTATTATATCACATATCCCGCATTATTGCAACAAAAAAATTTACACATATATGCAGGAATTATGTTATAAAATTAACAAAAATATATTGATAATGTGGTGTTTGATGCCATGATTCACTTTATGCAAAAGGAGAAAATATTTATGTCACTTGGAAATGTTATGGTAGGACAATCGGGAGGTCCCACCTCCGTAATCAATTCGAGCCTTGTGGGAGTGTTTAAAACCGCAAAGGATCTCGGCTGCGGGACGGTTTACGGAATGAGGAACGGAATTGAGGGACTTCTTGAGGAAAGATACGTTGACCTTTCAAAATACATCAAAAACGAGCTTGACATTGAGCTTTTAAAGCGCACACCGTCATCCTTTCTCGGCTCATGCCGATTTAAGATGCCGCCTGCGGACAAAAGTCCGGAGCTTTATGAAAAGCTTTTCGGGATTTTGAAAAAGCTTGATATAAAATACTTTTTCTACATCGGCGGCAACGACTCAATGGACACGATCATGCAGCTTTCGGCTTATGCGGCATCGGTAAATTCCGACATACGCTTTATGGGCGTTCCGAAAACAATCGACAACGACCTCGCCGTAACAGACCACACACCCGGATACGGCTCTGCGGCAAAGTATCTTGCGGCGGCAATGAAGGAAATTATCCTTGACGCTGCGCCTTATGCGATAGATTCCGTCACAATAGTCGAAATCATGGGCAGAAATGCGGGCTGGCTTACCGCCGCATCATCTCTTGCACGCTCCGAGGATTGCTGCGGACCCGACTTGATTTATCTTCCCGAAACGGCATTTGACCATAACGCTTTTATCAAAAAGGTTAAGGAAATACGTGACGAAAAGCGCACGGTTGTGGTTGCGGTTTCCGAAGGAATTAAAACTGCTGACGGAAAATACGTCTGCGAATCTCCGTTTGCAGGCATGGTTGAAGATGCGTTCGGTCACAAAATGCTCAGGGGTACTGCTCTCCATCTTGCGGATTTTGTTTCGGAAAATATCGGCATAAAAGCAAGGGGAATAGAGTTTTCCACTTTGCAGCGATGCGCATCGCATATGGTTTCGCGCCGTGATATAACAGAGGCGTACATGGTCGGCGGAGAGGCTGTTGCGGCCGCCGTTGCCGGAAAAACGGGGCAGATGATTATTATAAAGCGTACATCAAACATTCCCTACGGCGCAGTGACCGACACCTGTGATATACGGCTCATTGCCAATAAGGAAAAATGCGTACCTACGGAGTGGATTACCGCCGACGGGACATATGTCACAAAGGATTTTGAAGAATACGCACGTCCGCTTATAATAGGCGAGCTTGCTCCGTTCATGGTTGACGGTCTGCCCAGACATTTGTCTATTGACAGTAAGGAATAAAGATTATGACTCAAAATGATTTAAAGGAGCTGCTACGTTCCGTTGCGGACGGCAGTCTTTCGGTTGACGAGGCGGTGACACGTTTTAGGCTTGCGCCGTATGAGGATCTCGGTTTTGCAAAGCCTGATACTCACCGAGCAATACGCTCCGGCACGGCAGAGGTTATATACGGAGAAGGAAAAACTCCGTCACAGATTACGGAAATCGCACGTACAATGCTTGACGGCGGGCAGGAAACCGTACTTATTACACGATTATCCTCCGCCGCCGCAGATGAAATAAATCTCACCCTTCCGCTTGAATACCACGAAATCGGCCGCATAGGCATTGCGGGAGCTATCCCCAAGCCAAGCACCTCAACAAGCATAGCGGTTGTTTCCGCCGGTACGAGCGATATGCCCGTTGCCGAGGAGGCGGCTCTCACCGCAGAGGCTCTCGGCAGCCGTGTCGTGCGGCTTTATGACGTAGGTGTTGCCGGTCTTCACCGTCTGCTGTCCCATGCGGACGAGATAGCAAAAGCAAAGGTAATTATCGCCGTTGCCGGAATGGAGGGTGCTCTCGCAAGCGTAGTTGGCGGTATTGCCGACTGCCCTGTTATAGCCGTTCCGACAAGCGTTGGATACGGAGCGTCCTTCGGCGGCATGGCTGCTCTTTTGGCGATGCTTAACTCCTGCTCCAGCAACGTCAGCGTTGTAAACATAGATAACGGCTTCGGTGCAGGATACATTGCAAATATGATTAACAGAATCTAAAAATCATCTGTACGGCTTGATTCGGTCAAGCCGTACTTTTTCTCTGTAACGGCGGTGTATTCCGTCATTCCCTCCGACTGCCGCCGCACATTCCGTTCATTGCGCAGCCTTGACAGCCGCAGCCGCACGAGGATTTCCCCCGCTTTTTATTCCTTATCCACGATGCAATAATACCGACCGCCGCCGCTATGATAGCCGCACATATTATAATTGTTGAAATATTGTTTAAAACCCAAGCAAGCATTATGCTCCCTCCTTAAAATAAATTAGTTAATTGTAAAATGTCGGTTTGGGATTTGAGAGTGTTTTTGAATTTATTCGTACTCAAACATCCCTTGCGGTAACTCGTCCGAACAAACTCAAAAACACTCTCAAATCCTATAAAAAATTGCATTTTGGGAAGAGTTTATGATGCTTATGATTAAGTTTTGGTAAGTTCCAAGCGAGAGCGAGGGTGTGTAGGGGGCGGTGTCCCTGCCGCCCCGTAATCAGAAGCATCGCAGATCCCAAGAAAATCTCAAGTTTTACAATTACCTATCAATTAAATGTTTGCCGCAAGGTCTGAACAGCATATATAGCATGAACACAAGCACCGCTGCGGCAAAAATCAAACCCGCCGCATTTGCGTTTCCCGTAAACAGCAGTCCGAATTGATTTACTATCAGCGCAATCGCATACGCAAAGCCGCACTGGTATCCTATCGCAAACCATGTCCATTTTGCATTGTTCATCTCACGCTTTATCGCTCCGATAGCCGCAAAGCACGGAGCGCACAGCAGATTAAACACAAGGAACGAATATCCGCTCACCCTTGTGAATGACTCTGCAATATTGCCGTAAACCGTCCCCGTTCCGCCGTAGAGAATACCCATCGTTCCGACTATATTTTCCTTTGCGACAAGTCCCGTAATCGACGCCACCGCCGACTGCCAGTTTCCCCAGCCGAGCGGAGCGAATATCCACGCTATCCCATTGCCGATATACGCAAGTATGCTTTTGTCAATCTGCTCCTCGGACAGCATTGCAAATCCTCCGTCAACAAATCCGAAGTAAGTCATAAACCATACCGCTATAGTTGAAAGCAAAATTATCGTTCCGGCTTTTTTGATGAACGACCACCCTCTTTCCCACATGGAGCGCAGTACATTTGGCAGTGTCGGCATATGATATGCCGGCAGCTCCATGACGAAGGGCGCAGGCTCTCCGGCAAAGCTTCTCGTCTTTTTGAGCATTATTCCCGACACGATAATTGCCGCCATTCCGACAAAATACGCCGAAACCGCCACCCATGCCGAACCGCCGAAAATCGCTCCCGCTATCATGGCAATGAACGGAACCTTTGCTCCGCACGGTATAAATGTTGTAGTCATTATCGTCATCTTTCTGTCACGGTCATTTTCTATTGTGCGTGATGCCATAATTCCCGGCACTCCGCAGCCTGTTCCTATCAGCATTGGGATAAACGATTTCCCCGATAATCCGAATTTTCTGAAAACTCTGTCAAGAACAAATGCAATACGAGCCATGTATCCGCACGCCTCCAAAAATGCAAGCAGCAAAAACAATACAAGCATCTGCGGCACAAATCCAAGCACAGCTCCGACACCGGCTACGATACCGTCGAGAATAAGCCCCTTAAGCCATTCGGCGCAGCCCGCAGCGTCAAGCCCTCTTTCCGCAAGCACGGGAATACCCGGAATCCATATTCCGTATTCAGCCGGGTCAGGACCGTCAAAGCCGTATTTTTCATACGTTTCAACCGCCGCCGACAACTCCTCATACGATGCCGTAACCTCCTCGTCCGCCATGGTTTCCTCGTCAACCACAGTATACGACACCTCGGAAAATTTTTCCGCATCCTTTTCAAATTTCAAAAGAGCGCCAAAGCCATCACCCTCCGAATCGAGCGTTTCTCTTACCGCAGATGTATCGACTCCGTTTTCCTCGGCAAAATCAATATATCCGTTCACAATCTGCTCCGCATTGACAAACTCGTCTGCGGCATCGCCGTAGGCTGACGAGCCTATCCCGAACAAATGCCAGCCGTCGCCGAACAATCCGTCGTTCGCCCAGTCGGTTGCCGACGTTCCTATCGTTACCATGGATATATAATAAACAAGAAACATAACCGCCGCAAAAATCGGAAGTCCGAGCCATCTGTTTGTAACAACCTTGTCTATTTTATCGGAAACCGTCAGACCGCCTTTATTTTTCTTTTTGCAGCACCCCTTCATAAGCTGTGCAATATATATGTACCTTTCGTTTGTGATAATGCTTTCCGCATCATCGTCAAGCTCCTTTTCCGCTGCCGCAATATCCTTTTCGATATGCGCCATTGTTTCCTTGGAAATACCGAGAGCCTCTATAGCCTTTTGATCACGCTCAAAAAGCTTTATCGCATACCACCGCTGCCGCTCCTCCGGCATATCGTGCAGAACTGCCTCCTCAATATGTGCTATGGCATGCTCTACCGCTCCGGAAAACGTGTGCATAGGCACCGTTCGCCCGTTTTCAGCCGCAGCGACAGCCGCCGATGCCGCTTCTTCAACTCCCGCTCCCTTGAGTGCGGAGATTTCCACCACCTTGCACCCTATCTCGCGCGACAGCTCGGCAATATCAATCCTGTCGCCGTTTTTACGCACAATATCCATCATATTTACAGCCACAACTACGGGAATACCAAGCTCCGTAAGCTGTGTTGTAAGATACAGGTTTCTTTCGAGATTCGTTCCGTCAACAATATTTAATATTGCGTCCGGCCGCTCATTTACAAGATAATTCCTTGCGACAACCTCCTCAAGAGTGTACGGCGAAAGCGAATATATTCCCGGCAAATCCGTTATTGTAATTCCGTCATGCTTTTTTAGCTTGCCCTCCTTCTTTTCGACCGTAACCCCCGGCCAGTTGCCGACAAACTGATTTTGACCGGTAAGCGCATTGAAAAGAGTGGTCTTTCCGCAGTTCGGATTTCCCGCCAACGCTATTTTAAAATTCATTTTAATCCTCCATTCCGCCGCCCTGCGGCGGCACAAATCATAACGTGGAAAAGACACAAGCAGATTGCCTTCTTGAGGGACGA
>JAXDRV010000049.1:0-4506 GCA_034090805.1 Clostridia bacterium | reverse complement strand
GATGATTTCGGAAGAATACAGTATCATGAGGTTATTGTTCCGGCTGAAAAGGATGAGGACGGAAATGAAGTTATTGAAGAACACACGGAAACTCAGCCGGTGTTAAATCCGGAATGGAATGTTGAACAAGAATACATTCCGAGAAAGGACAGACCGGAATGGGCAGCTGTCGGAGTCTTAGGAAAGCTTATCGTCTACGATGATGGAACGCTCCAAAGCGGTGATATATGCCGTTGCGGAGCAAACTGAAAAGCTGTGAAATCCATAGAAAACGGATATACCGTCCTCAAGCGTATATCCGATGATAAGGTTTTAATATGGTTCAAGGGGTGATGTTATCATAAACTTTGCGACCGACAACATAAAAATCGGAGCAAAAACATACACAACCGCAGAGTTCTGCTGCCGCATTGCCGGTATCCTTGCCGGACTTCCTCTTAACCGCAGTGCTACATATTACACCCTGCCGGAGGTTGAAAGCATTACCGAGAGCGAAACCCCGGACTCCGATGTGGACAACGGCAAACTGATTCTCATAAATGATGGCACCAAGATAAAGATTGCAAGAGGAGTAAACTCTCTTACAACGACCACAGAGGACAAAGGCTCCGATTTTGCAAAAATCAAAATTCTTGAGGCTGTCGATATGATTCGTGATGATATCAGAGCAACCTTTGAGGACGAGTTTGTCGGTAAGGTTGAAAATTCATACGATAACAAAATCGTATTTATTGCCGCAGTCAATAAATATTTCAAAGACCTTGCAAACCGTGGTGTTCTCTATGATAAGTTTGACAATAAGGCTGAAATAGACATTGACGCAGCCTTGAGGGGTTTGTCAATTAAAAGTCGCTTAATATTTGTGGACATTTTATATTGCAATTTAAAATCTTACAGAAAAGCTTAATAAATACTTGACACAGAGCAATATTTTTTATATAATATTATGATAAGATAATTTGAATTTACGGAAAGGAAAAACATATAATGAAGAACATGGGCGTAAACGAAATCAGAGAAAAGTTTTTAAGCTTTTTTGAATCGAAGGGCTGTCTGAGGCTCGGCAGCTTTTCACTTATACCAAAGAACGACGCAAGCTTGCTGCTTATCAATTCGGGCATGGCTCCGATGAAGCTGTGGTTTCAGAATCCCGAAACGGCTCCGCGCCGCAGAGTAACAACCTGCCAAAAGTGCATAAGAACGGGCGATATTGACAATGTCGGAAAAACCGCCCGTCACGGCACGTTTTTTGAAATGCTCGGAAATTTCTCTTTCGGAGATTATTTCAAAAAAGAAGCTACAGCGTGGGCGTGGGAGTTTTTCACAAAGGTTATGGAAATCCCTGAGGAAAAGCTTTGGGTGTCCGTTTATGAGGAGGACGATGAGGCTGTTGATATTTGGGTAAATCAAGTCGGTGTAAAGCCGGAGAGAATTGTAAGACTCGGCAAGGAGGATAACTTCTGGGAGCATGGAACGGGTCCGTGCGGACCTTGCTCGGAGATTTATTTTGACAGGGGCGAGGAATACGGCTGCGATTCGCCGACGTGCGGCGTAGGCTGCGACTGCGACAGATTCATGGAGGTATGGAATCTTGTGTTCACGCAGTTTGACAAGGGCGAGGACGGAACGTATACTCCGCTTCCGAATCCGAATATCGACACCGGAATGGGTCTTGAAAGACTTGCGGTTGTAATGCAGGGAATTGACAATCTTTTTGAGGTGGATACCGTTCAGGACGTAATGAAGCACATCTGCCGCATTTCGGGACTGGAATACAAAAAGGACGAAAAGAAGGACGTTTCGCTGCGTGTTATCACCGACCATATCCGCTCGACCGTTATGATGATTTCAGACGGAGTGAATCCGTCCAACGAGGGTAGAGGATATGTTCTGCGCCGTCTGTTAAGACGTGCCGCACGTCACGGAAAGCTTATCGGAATCAACGATGCTTTCCTGTATGAGGTTGCCGATACGGTTATCGACTGCTCAAAGCAGGCATACCCGGAGCTTGACGAAAAGAGAGATTATATTAAGAAGATAATCAAAATTGAGGAAGAGAAATTTGACGCAACGATCGACAACGGTCTTGTTGTGCTTGACAAATACATCGAAGCGGCAAAGAGCGCCGGCTTGTCGGTAATCGGCGGCGCTGAGGCATTTAAGCTGCATGATACCTATGGTTTCCCGCTTGATTTAACGATTGAGCTGGCTGAGGAAAAGGGTCTCGGAGTTGACGTTGACGGCTTTAACGAGGCAATGAAGGAGCAGAAGGAAACCGCAAGAAACGCAAGAGCCGACGGTTCAAGCTGGGACGGTGACGAAACGTATGTATTTGAAAATGCAGAGCCTACGGTTTTTGTCGGCTATGACACGCTTGTTGACGAGGTGAAAATCGTCGGAATCGTTACGGACGGCGTTTCGGACAGTATATCGGCGGGTGATTCGGGACTTATCGTAACGGATAAAACTCCGTTCTATGCCGAAATGGGCGGTCAGACGGGCGACGTCGGAGAGATTCTTGTAAACGGCGAAAAGGTCTGCGAGGTTGTAAACACGACAAAAACAGCAGACGGATATTATATGCACGAGGTAAAGGCAGAAACGGAGCTTTCTGTAGGTGATACTGTTACGATGTCGGTTGACAAGACCTCAAGAATGGCTGTATGCCGAAATCACACAGCTACGCACATTCTCGACAAGGCTTTAAGAGATGTTCTCGGAACGCACGTTGCGCAGGCAGGCTCGCTTGTGGAAAGAGACAGACTGCGTTTTGACTTCTCGCACTTTGAGGCTATGACTGCGGAGCAGATAAAGAAGGTTGAGAGTATTGTCAACGAAAAAATCCTTGAAAGCATGGACGTTACTGTTCGGGAGCTGCCGATTGAGGAGGCTAAAAAGCTCGGAGCAATTGCGCTGTTCGGCGAAAAGTACGGCGATGTGGTAAGAGTCGTTTCGGTAGGCGATTATTCTGTCGAGTTCTGCGGAGGAACGCATCTGACAAATTCGGCGCAGTGCGGATTGTTCAAGATTATATCCGAAAGCGGTGTTGCTGCCGGAGTAAGACGTATCGAGGCGGTAACCGGCAGAGGTGTGCTTGATTATATTAAGGAAAATGACGCTCTTATCGAGAGAACAGCGGCAGCGTTAAAGACGAATCTTATCCATGAAATAGACAAAAAAGCGGAGTCGGCAATGACGGAGCTTAAGGAAACGCAAAAGGATATGGACGCAATCAAAACAAAGCTTGCCGCTGCAAAGGCACAGGATATAATGACCTCGATTAAGCACGTGGGCGAGATAGATCTGCTTGCGGCTCAGCTTGACGGAACGACGGCTGACGGCTTGAGAACGATTGCCGATAAATTCAAGGAAAAATCGGAGTGCGGCGTTGTTGTATTGGCGGCAAATACGGACGGCAAGATCGTGTTTGTTGCAATGGCTACTAAGGCGGCTGTTGCAAAGGGCGTTCACGCCGGTAAAATCATAAAGGATATAACAGCAGTTGCCGGCGGCAGAGGCGGCGGCAGGCCGGACATGGCTCAGGGCGGCGGCAGCGATGCAAGCAAGATAGATGACGCTCTTGCAAGAGTTGACGATATTATAATTGAACAGACAAAGTAATCGAAACGGGAGGAAATGTAAATGGACTGCTTATTCTGTAAGATAATCGGCGGCGAGATTCCGTCGGTTAAGGTTTATGAAAACGATAAGGTCTATGCCTTTAATGACATTGATCCCAAAGCACCGCAGCACGTTATAATCGTGCCTAAGGTGCATATCAAAAGCGCAAACGAGATAACTGCGGAAAATGCGGAGTATGTGTCGGCGATATGGGAGGCGATACCCGAAATAGCAAGACAGCTCGGTATTGACAAGGACGGTTACAGAGTTGTAAATAACTGCGGCGAAAACGGCGGTCAGACGGTGGGACATCTCCACTTTCATCTGATGGGCGGACGAGAGTTCGGCTGGCCCGCAGGCTGATATAGCAAGGCGGCTTTCCGGCCGCCTTTATATATTTTTGAAAGGAGTTAAGTTTGAAATAAAATCGCCCATCTCACCGCTTTTTGTTCGGGGCGGTACCTTACGCTATCGGCTTTGCCGATAGTCGCCATAGGCGAGTTTTGCAAGCAAAACCGTTGGGTACAGCACCACTCACTGCAAAGCGGCAATCTGAACGATTTTCTTTCAAACTTGGTTTTGTGAAAGGAGTTAATGGTCATAAAAATGAAAAAAATATTTTCTACGGTGATTATAATAGTTGTTATATTGAATTTATGCGTCGCTTACGGTTTTGCGGAGGGAGATGCGGATTACAGTGAGAGTATTTTTACCGATGATATGGAAAATCTTAATAAGATATATGATAAGAGCGACAGCTTTATGGTAAAGGTTGATACGGACAATCCCGATGATATGTACAGAATTTATAAAACAAGCATAGATAAGCAATATATTGTTTATAAATCCGAAAAAGCAATAAGCGGTTACCGTATTAAGGCATAC
>JAXDRV010000048.1:0-3807 GCA_034090805.1 Clostridia bacterium | reverse complement strand
GACACCTACCAACCTCGTCTATCCCGACACGATAAAAATGATTGGCGAGGGGTGCATTGACGGTGTATTCACCCCGGCGGCAAACAAGCGGTATGAGGTAATCGTTTCGTATGACGGTGCGAACGTTGTCGGAGTTGTGGGAGGTTATGCGATATGAATTATTTAAGACGTAAATACATGGCATTAATGCGTGGCGTGAATTTCAGAGGGTATCTGCGCAAGGTGAGCGGTTATCCGCTTACATTAACGGACTGCATGGACAGTGACATTGTGTCGCTGTCCGTTGCGGGAAATGCAGTGCAAGACGGCACGCCCTCACCCGATGCACCTGTTGAGGTGGTCGGTGTTGGGGACAAGACGGAGCCGTATGGCTATCGTGTGCCGATTGAGTGCGATACCGGCGACACCGTCAACATATACACAGACAAGCCGCTGTATGGGATTGACGATTATACGGACAGTATCACGCTCGATTTTGAGAAGAAAAAGGCTGTGAGGACAGATAAAACACGAGAAATTATATTATCCACTATGGGTGTTTATAGAAAATGTGAAAATGTTATACGGTTTGCAATAGCTTTAAGTAGCTATAAGGGCGCGAGAATGATGTGTAATGGATTAAAATGTCTTGCTGAGGGAAAACAAGCCTTTACCGGTAATTTTGAATGTTTATTTATGCACACTGACCTTAATACACGCTGTTATTTCAGTCTGAACAAGACCCGAATAGGCGCAGAGGATACCGACACCGATAGCCAATTAATCGAAAAAGCAAATGCTTATCTTGCGGACAATCCGATAACGGCTTATTACAAGCTTGGCATACCGATAGAAACCGACATATCCGACACAATCGACTGGGACAGCCTTTCGTTACACCTGCAAAAAAGCACAAACATACTCACATCAACAGCAACAGTCAAGCCTACGGGCATGACTGCGGAATATTATTCATCAAAGGAGGTATAACCATGCTTTACAAATTAAACAACGGTTTCCCCGTACCGTTCACGGGGACGTATGTCCGTCATGACGGAAGAATTTACGCAAATCCCACCAATGAACAGCTAAAGGCAGTCGGCTACAAGCCGCTCATCGGTGCGGAGCGTCCGGAGGATGAGGACGGATATACGTGGGTATCACGATACGCCGAGAACGAGGACAGCATAACGCAGGAGTGGGTCAAGGAGGTGATTGAGGATTGGACAGCACAATATTAACAATCATAATTGCGTTTTTATCGCTTGCAACATCGGTGTGTATCGGTGTGATAACGCTTGTGCGGGGCAGCCGCCGCGAGAGCACGGAGCAGTCGGCAGGGATTGCAACGCTTACAAGCGATGTGGGGTATGTAAAGTCTTCCGTTGATGACATTAAGTCACAGCAGCAGAGAGCGGACGATTTCATGCACAGCATAGACAAGCAGCTTGCAGAGGTAAGCAATTCGGCAAAGTCGGCGCACCACAGGCTTGACGACCACGAAGTGAGAATAAACAAGCTTGAACACGAGGAGGTGTGAAAGTTTGAATAAAATCGCCAATCTCACCGCTTTTTGTTCGGGGCGGTATGTTTATACAGCACCGCTCACTGCAAAGCGGCAATCTTGACGATTTTATTTCAAGCTTAGTTTTGTGAAAGGAGTAATGATTATAATCATGAAAAACGTAACAGCCGGAACGATTATCAGGACGGTATTAATGCTTCTCGGATTGATTAATGCGATACTGGTTATGACAGGTCACAGCGTTATCAATATCGAGGACGGCACTGTGGAAAATTTGATTAATGCGGTTTTCAGCATTGTTACAACGCTCATGGCATGGTGGAAGAATAACAGCTTCACTCATGCGGCAATTGAAGCGGACAAGGTTATGAAGGAGATGAAACAGCAATGAACGCAATCGATAAGCTTATCGGCATAGCACAAGCCGAGACGGGATATTTGGAAAAACGCAGCTGCGCAAATCTGTACGACAAAACAGCAAACGCAGGCAGCGGAAATTACACAAAATACTGGGCGCAGATAAAGCCGGAGTATCAGGGCGAGCCGTGGTGCGCTTGCTTTGTAACGTGGTGTTTCGTTCAGGCATTCGGCAAGGACAATGCGGACAAGCTGCTAAGACATTATCCGTTTGTATATTGCCCGACAATGGCGAGCCTGTTCACGCTGCACTCAAATCCGCAGCGGGGCGATGTTGTGATATTCAAGCGCAACGGAACGTTTGTACATACTGGCATTGTAACGGCGGTAAACGGCGATTATTTTGAAACCGTTGAGGGCAACACTTCCGGCGGCAGCAGCATAATCGCCAACGGCGGAGGCGTGTGCAAAAAAGGATATTACAACAGCAGCCTTCCGGGGACAAAGTTTTGCAGACCGGACTACAGCATAATAGAGGAGGAATTGACAATGGCACAGTATGAGGAATTAAAAAGCATGATAGCCGCACAGGACGCTAAAATAGCGGCTCTGACGGACGAAAACGAAAAGCTAAAGAAAAGTATCGGCGGGACGTTTATCTGCGACTACGTAGACGGTAATATGCCGACATGGGCGCATGAGGCGGTCAAGTGGTGTGTTGACAAGGGCATCATCACCGGCACCGGCAAGGACAAGAACGGCACGAGGACGCTTGGGCTGAACCATATGCAGCTGTGGGTGTGCGTTGTGGTGTACAGGGCTTGTAAGGTGATTGGGAGGTAAAAGGTTGACTGCTATTCGAGTAGACTGAAGAAAGAAAAAAGTATCTATCTTTCATAGTGTTATGATAAAGATTGCCTTGAAAACATACGGGTGTACCTTACGGCGTGCGGGCAGGATGTAGTAGATAAGGCAATCAATGTGAAGTTTACCAAGGCGGAGATTATATGGGTGTTTACCGATATTGAGCCGGTGCCGTTTAACAGAGGCTTTTATTCGGTAGATTTGAAGTACTTCTTCCGCATCACGCTTTCGGTATTTACCGGCGCAAGCCGTCCGACTACCGTGGAGGGACTTGCGACTTTCAATAAGAAGGTTATTCTGTTCGGCTCGGAGGGCAATGCGAAGATGTTTGAATCCAAGTATAAGGAGGACGCTTTTGACCAGCAGCTTTGGAAAAAGACAAATATGCCTCATGCCGTTGTTGAGGTTGTTGAGCCGATAACGCTCGGTGCAAAACTTGTTGACGTTCGCAGAGGCTGCAGCAATAACTGCTGCTGTGATGATGATTTTGATTTGGCAAGTGTCCCCGAATCCGTTTGCAGAGTATTCGATGATGAGCTGATAGTCAGCGGAGAGGCAAAGCGTGTGTTTGTATCGTTGGGAATTTTCTCGATTATCAAGCTTGAGCGCAAGGTACAGCTTATGGTTCCCTGCTATGACTTCTGCGTACCCCAGAAGGAATGTGTGGGTGCAACTGCACCTACCCGTTATAGACCAATACTTTCCGGAATGTTTGTACACCGCCGATATGTTCATGTTTTCTCTTTTATACTTTTGCTTCCTGCTATTCGGCTTGCCCGGCACAGCATAGTTGTGTCGGTTTGTAAAAATATAGAGATAACGCTCATTTGACTTTACTTCTTCCGGTCTTTTGCGAAAAAACTGAGTGCATCCTTTAATATTTCATTTGCTTGACGAAGCTCTGAAATTTCTTTTTCAAGTGCACGAATATGCTTTTCCTGTTCCGTTATGGGTGGCTTTGGATTTAATAAATCCGCCTTGCGTTTGTTACGCCACCCTGATAATGTGTAGTACGCCAATCCGAGTTGAGCAGCTGCTTTCTTAACACCAATTTCATCGGATAATTTAAGAGCCTCTTCCTT
>JAXDRV010000047.1:0-12660 GCA_034090805.1 Clostridia bacterium | reverse complement strand
GTGAAAAATAAGCTGCGCATCTTGCCCTTTATCGGAGCTTGAAGTATCAACATACGTCGGCACTCCTCAAAAGAGCAATCTGCTTGCTTCTTTTCCACGTTATGATTTGTGCCGCCGCAGGGCGGCGGAATGGAGGATTAAAATGAAGGTTTTATTTGCTACCTCGGAGGCTGCTCCGTTTGTGAAAACAGGCGGATTGGGTGACGTTATCGGTTCGCTTCCCGCTGCATTAAGGGAAAAGGGCGTTGACGCACGTGTAATAATGCCTCTTTACAGATGTATACCGCAGCAATATAAGGATCAAATGCGCTATATAGACCATATTTATATAGATATGGCATGGAGAAGACAGTATGCGGGCGTTTTTGAGCTTGAACATAACGGCTGCATATATTATTTTATCGACAACGAATTTTATTTTAACGGTGATAAGCCGTACAGCTACATTCATCTTGACTGCGAGAAGTTCATATTCTTTTCAAAGGCTGCTCTGTCGCTGTTGCCGACGCTCAATTTCAGACCGGACGTTATCAACTGCAACGATTGGCAGACAGGACCGATACCCGTATTTTTGGACACATTCCGGGATAATCCGTTCTTTAGAGAAATAAAGACTGTTATGACGATCCATAATCTGAAATTCCAGGGAAGATGGGACTTCAAGGGAATAAAGGACGCCATGGGAATAAGCGACTATTATTTCACGTCGGATAAGCTCGAATATTACAAGGACGCAAACCTGCTTAAGGGCGGAATGGTTTATGCCAATAAAATAAGTACGGTTTCCGAAACGTATGCGGGCGAGATTACCTCTTCCGAATACGGCGAGGGACTAAACGACTTGCTTTCGGCAAGGAGAGGCGACCTTGTGGGAATCGTGAACGGTATCTCATACACCGACTGGAATCCGCAGACGGATAAGATGATTTACCAAAATTATACCGCAAAGACAGTCCATAAGAAAAAGGTTGAAAACAAGCTTAAGCTTCAGGCGGAGCTTGGTCTGCCGGTTGACGCAAACAGAATGATGATAGGTATTGTGTCAAGACTTACGGATCAAAAGGGCTTTGACCTTGTTGCATATAAGCTTGAGGAGCTATGCGCCGGAGGAGCGCAGATAGTTGTGCTCGGAACGGGTGACGAAAAGTACGAGAACCTGTTCAAGCATTATGCGTGGAAATATCCCAATAATTTCAGCGCACAGATTTATTTCTCAAACGAAATGTCGCATAAGATTTATGCCGCTTCGGACGCATTCCTTATGCCGTCAAGATTTGAACCGTGCGGTCTGTCGCAGCTTATCAGCCTGCGCTACGGAACAGTTCCGATCGTGCGTGAAACGGGCGGACTGAAGGATACGGTCGTTCCGTATAACGAGTACACGGGCGAGGGCACGGGATTCTCGTTCGCAAATTATAACGCAGATGAGATGCTTGGGATAATCTACTACGCTATGGATGTTTACTACAACCGTAAAAACGAGTGGAGCAAAATTATCGATAATGGAATGGCGGTTGATTATTCGTGGAATGTCAGTGCGGATAAGTATATCGATATGTACCGTCAGCTTACGGGGATTTACGATATTCCGGTACAAGAGCCAAAGCAAAATGCGGAGGAAAAATCCTTTGACGAAAAGCTGAAGGAGGACGCAGATAAATCGGCTGAGGAAATTATAAAAAAGGCAGATGAGCCGAAGATAACCGAGGTTAAAAATCCGTTTGCGGAGGAAAAAAAGAAACCCGCCGCAAAGTCGGCCGCAAAGAAAACAACAAGAAAGCCGGCAGTCAAAACAGCGGCAAAGAAAACAGAAGCAAAGAAAACCGCTCCGAAAACGGCGGCAAAGAAGCCGGCAGCCAAAACAGCGGCAAAAAAGACTGCTCCGAAATCGGAGAAAAAGACGGCAGATAAATAATTAATGTAAAGTAAGGTGCGGCGCAACGCTGCGCCGCACCTTAATACAGTTCCTTGCAAAGCACAGAGTAAGGGACATACGGCAAAACTTGATTCCTTGATTTTGCCGGTTAAGAAAATAATCAAAAGGGGATGTAATTAATGGCAGAAACAAAAAAAGTAAAAGCAACAAAGCTGACAGCGCAGGAGGAGGCGCTCAAAAAGGAAATCATCGGCAAGGTGTCGAGACATTTCGGTAAGGTAATGGAGGACGCCACTCCGCAGATGATTTATACCGCTTGTGCGCTTACCGCAAGAGATAGGATAATGGAAAAATGGGCAGTGTCGCACCGTGAGGTGAAGCAGGAGGGCTCAAAGAAGTTGTACTATCTTTCATTTGAGTTCCTGATGGGCAGACTGCTCTGCACAAATATATTGAATCTTATGCAGACGGATACCTACGCTCATGTTCTGGAGAATTTGGGATATACTCTTCCGGAGGTTGCGGAGCTTGAAAATGACGCCGGACTCGGAAACGGAGGTCTGGGACGTCTTGCTGCCTGCTTTATAGATTCTTTGACAACGCTGGATCTTCCGGCATACGGCTGTACTATTCGTTACGAATACGGTCTGTTTAAGCAGAAGATTATAGACGGCTATCAGGTGGAGCTTCCCGACCCGTGGCTTGAACACGGCAACGCATGGGAAATTGCAAGACCGGAGGAAACGGTTGAGGTTAAAATCGGCGGTAATGTCAAAACAGATTGGGTAGACGGAAAAATGATATGCACCACTGAAAACGCACAGACGATTCTTGCCGTTCCGTATGATGTGCCTCTTGTAGGCTATAACTCAAAAATAGTGAATAAGCTGCGTCTGTGGAGCGCGCGTTCGCCGCAGAGTATCGATTTCCAGAGATTCAATATCGGTGACCATTCGGGCGCAATGGAGTCGCAGGCTCTTGCAAAGGCTATATCGGACGTTCTTTACCCCGATGACAGTACGGCAGACGGAAGAAGGCTCAGACTTAAGCAGCAGTATTTCCTTGTATCCGCAACACTGCAATGGATACTTGCGGAATTTGAAAAGAGAAACGGCAGCGATTGGTCAAAGCTCCCCGATAAAATCGTTATTCACATAAATGATACTCACCCCACAATGGCGATCCCCGAAATGATGCGTCTGCTTATGGACGAAAAGGGACTCGGATGGGATGAAGCGTGGGATATTGTTACTCACGTATTTGCATATACAAACCATACGGTTCTGAGTGAGGCACTCGAAAGATGGCCGCTCGATATGTTCCGTGAGGTTGTGCCGAGAATATTTATGATAGTTGAGGAAATGAACAGACGTCTTATGGAAAGACTCCAGGCGTTCTATCCGGGCGATCATGCAAAGCACAAATACATGGCTATCATTTCGGATAACCAGGTATTCATGGCAAACATCTGCCTTGCAAGCTGCTTTGCGGTAAACGGCGTTTCAAAGCTGCACACGCAGATATTAAAGGACGATATATTTGCCGATTATTACAGAATGTCGCCGGATTCATTCCATGCGATTACAAACGGCATCACCTTCAGACGCTGGGTTGCCAACTGTAATCCGGAGCTTACGGAGCTTATATCCTCAAAGATAGGCAAGGATTGGATCAAGGACGCATCATCGCTTAAGAAGCTTGCAAAGTATGCGGACGATAAGGAGTTCCGCAGTGCGTTTGACAAGGTAAAGAGAAATAATAAGGTAAGACTTGCCGAATATATCAAGGAGCATAACGGAATTGAGGTTAATCCCGATTCGATATATGACGTTCAGTCAAAGCGTCTGCACGAATATAAGCGTCAGATGATGAACGTGCTGCATATTATAGCGGAGTACCACAGACTTAAGGAGGACCCCGAATATGCAAAGAATTATTATCCCAAGACGTATATCTTCGGCGCAAAGGCTGCTCCGGCATATACAAGGGCAAAGCTTATCATAAAGCTTATAAATTCTGTGGGTGATGTTGTCAACAACGACCCCGCAATAAACGGAAAAATCAAGGTTGTATTCCTTGAAAACTACAGCGTATCCATTGCCGAAAAGCTGATTGTTGCGGCCGATGTTTCGGAGCAGATTTCGACAGCCGGCAAGGAGGCTTCGGGTACGGGCAACATGAAGTTTATGCTTAACGGAGCGGTAACCTGCGGTACTCTTGACGGCGCAAATGTCGAGATGCTTGAGCAGGTGGGCGAGGATAACATATATATCTTCGGCTTAAAGGCAGACGAGGTTGCCGCAAGACTGAGATATGCCGGTGACGGAGAGGTTAAGGAGATTTATTCGTCAAACGCATCGTTAAGACGTGCGCTTGAGGCTCTGATAGACGGAAGTCTTGTTCCCGGTGCTCACAATATGTTCAAGGATTTGTATCAGACGCTGCTGTTCGGTGATTACGGCTATCCCGACACATATATGGTGCTGAGAGATTTTGAAGAATATATGAAGACGCAGGAGCAGATCTCTGCCGATTATCAGGACAGAGATAAGTGGCTGAGAATGGCGGTAATGAATACCGCTATGTCGGGCTTCTTCTCAAGCGACAGAACAATACAGGAATACAGCGATAAAATATGGCATCTTAAACCGATAAAATAAATTTTATTATGTAATTTTAAAGGGCGGCCTGCGGCCGCCCTTGCTGTGGTATATTAGATGTATTAGGTAATTGTAAAATGTCAGTTTGGGATTTAAGAGTGTTTTTGAATTTATTCGTACTCAAACATCCCTTGCGGTAACTCGTCCGAATAAACTCAAAAACACTCTCAAATCCTACAAGTTTTTATAGTTTTGGAAGAATTTGTGATGTTTATAAATTGAGTTTCGGCGAGTTCCAAGCGAGAGTGAGGGTGTGTAGGGGCGGTGTCCCTGCCGCCCCGTAATCAGAAACATCTCAAATTCCGAGGGAATCTTGAGTTTTACAATTGCCTAATATTAGATGTATGCAAAGGAGTATATATGCAGATAGAGCATAATTCGAGAGAGAGATTTTACCGTAAGCCGTTCGGAGCGGTAACCTGCGGAACACGTATACGGCTCAGAGTGACTGTTGAGGGCATGGGCATACCTAATGCCGTAAGGCTTGTGTATAAGCTTGACTCCGATGAGGAGGAACACCGCATGGATATGCCGTATCTGTTTTCCATGGGCGAGGCGATGGGCGGAACGAGTATATACAGCGTGTATCTTGACGCACCGTCCGAGGCGGGACTGATTTGGTATTATTTTGAATTTGAAACGCAGCAGGGCGTGGTATATTACGGAAACAATTCCCGTCAGCTCGGCGGCGTTGGAGAGCTGTGCTTTCATAAGCCGAACAATTCCTTTCAGATAACCGTATACAATGAGGATTACAAAACGCCCGACTGGTTCAAGGAAAGCGTTGCATATCAGATTTTCCCGGATCGTTTCTTTAACGGGAACGAGGACGGGAGCTTTTTGGGCGAAAGAACGGATATTATAAAGCGCAGATGGGGCGATAAGCCGTATTATAAAGCCGAGCAGTTCGGCGGCGAATACAAGGCGAACGACTTTTTCGGCGGCAATTTGAAAGGAATCACCAAAAAACTGCCGTATTTGTGTGATTTGGGGGTAAGCGTGATATATCTGAATCCGATTTTCAGAGCGTATTCAAACCACAAATACGATACCGGCAGCTATGAGGAAATAGACCCGATGTTCGGCACGGAGGAGGATTTCAAGACACTGTGCGCAGAGGCGGAAAAGCTTGGGATACGGATAATTCTTGACGGAGTGTTCAATCATACGGGCAGCGACAGCCGATATTTTAACAAAAACGGAACGTATGACAGCGTAGGAGCGTATCAGTCAAAGGAATCGCCGTATTACGATTGGTACAAGTTCATAGAATGGCCGGACGTGTACGAGTCGTGGTGGGGCATGACAACGCTGCCTCACTGCGAGGAAAGCAGTGAATCCTACAGAAATTACATTCTTTCGGGAGAAAACGCAATAATCAAAAAATGGCTGAGAAACGGAGCCTCCGGCTGGCGGCTTGACGTTGTGGACGAGCTGCCGGGATTTTTTGTTAAGGAGCTGCGCAAAAACGTGAAGTCCGAAAACGAGGACGCCGTAATCATCGGCGAGGTGTGGGAGGATGCGTCCAATAAAAGCTCCTACGGAGAGCGGAGGGAGTATTTCCTGGGCAGAGAGCTTGACTCCGTGATGAATTACCCGCTGCGTGATGCGTTGATTGATTTTATGCTCGGACGGATAGACGCTGCTGAATTTGACGAGAGGATTATGAGCCTTAAGGAAAATTATCCGAGAGAGGCGTATTATTCACTGCTGAATATAATTTCAAGCCACGATGTGGAGCGTATTATGACGATTATGGGCAGTGCGCCGTCAAGGCACGAGGTTGACAGGGAGTATCAGGCGAATTTCAAGCTTGACGGATATGCGCTTGAGCAGGCAAAGGAAAAAACAACGCTCACAGCCGGACTGCTTATGACGCTGCCGGGAGTGCCGTGCATATATTACGGAGATGAAATAGGTATGCAAGGCTACGGCGATCCGTTCTGCCGCGAAACGTTTCCGTGGGATTCGGTTGATGCTTATGACGCAGACGGCAGAGTGCGCAAACGCTTTAAAAATATGATTGCCCTGAGAAAATCCTCAAAGGCGTTTTCGGTAGGAGAGTTTGAAAGCGTTTATAAAATCGGCGGCGTGTATGCGTTTGTGAGATATTACGGTGACGAGATGTTCCTCGTTATTGTGAATGCGGGAGCATCGTATGCGCATAGGGTGCGTGTTGATATTGCAAGATTCGGTATACGCAAAATCACGTGCATAACAGAGGAGCGTCATGAAAGCCATGAGGCTGCCGATGGGATTTATCATATCGATATGCCGGTGCATTGGCTGAAAGCGTATAAATGTGAGAGGTAATGCGAAAAATACACTGCGCATCTCACCTCCTTTCGGGACTAGGAGTATACACATACGCCGTCGTCCCTCAAGAAGGCAATCTGCTTGTGTCTTTTCCACATTATGGTTTGTGCCGCCGCAGAACGGCGGAATGGAGGATTAACGTAATAGAGTGTTTTATGAAAGGGATTTACAGCATATGGAAAAAAGAGAGAAATTTTCATCAAGGCTTGGCTTTATACTTATATCGGCGGGCTGTGCGGTAGGACTGGGGAATGTATGGAGATTTCCATATATCGTAGGCAAATACGGCGGTGCGATTTTTGTGCTGATTTATCTTGTGTTCCTTGCGATGCTTGCGATGCCGATTCTTGTAATGGAATTTGCGGTGGGACGTGCAAGTATGAAATCGAGCACAAAGAGCTTTTTGGAGCTTGAGCCGAAGGGGACGAAATGGCACATACACGGATATGTGTCGGTAGCCGGGAATTATCTGCTGCTGATGTTTTACACAACGGTTGGCGGCTGGATGATGGCGTATGTTTTTAAGGCATTGTCGGGAGGACTTGAAGGTCTGACGGTGGGGCAGAGTGAGATAATTTTTGAGGAAATGCTCTCACGTCCGGTGTATATGACGGTGTGGATGCTTGTGATTTCGCTGTTGTCGTTCGGAGTGTGCAGTCTGGGACTGCAAAAGGGCGTTGAGCGCATTACGAAGGTAATGATGGGATCGCTTTTTGTCATAATCGGAGTGCTGTGCGTAAGGAGCGTAACGCTGCCGAATGCGGCCGAGGGACTGAGCTTTTATTTGGTGCCGAATGTTGAGCATATCCGTGAGCAGGGACTTGCGAATGTGGTGTTTGCCGCAATGAGCCAGGCGTTTTTTACGCTGAGTATCGGCATGGGCTCGATGAGCATTTTCGGCAGCTATATAGATAAGGAAAGAAGCCTGACCGGAGAAACGATAAGCATAAGCGTGCTTGATTTGATGGTTGCGCTGCTTGCGGGAATGATTATCTTCCCGGCTTGCTCCGCATTCGGTGTTGATCCGGGAGAGGGACCGGGACTGGTGTTTATCACACTGCCGAATATTTTCAATAAAATGCCGTTCGGACGTTTGTGGGAGACGCTGTTTTTCGTGTTCATGACGTTTGCGGCGATGTCAACGATAATTGCCGTGTTTGAAAATATTATCTGCATGATGTGCGATATGCTCGGCTGGAGCAGGAAAAAATCCGTAATCATAAACGGTATTGCTCTGCTTGTGCTGTCTGTTCCGTGCGTGCTTGGGTTTAACGTGTGGAGCGGTGTTCAGCCGCTCGGCGACGGCTCGACGATACAGGATTTGGAGGATTTTATAGTTTCGTATAACATTCTGCCCCTGGGCAGCCTTGTGTATCTGCTGTTCTGTACAACCCGGTACGGATGGGGCTGGGACAATTTTATCGCCGAGGCGGACAGCGGCAAGGGAATAAAATTCCCCAAAAAGCTGAGATTCTATTGCACATATGTTCTGCCGATTGTGATTTTTGTTGTATTTATAATTGGATATAAGCAGAAGTTCTTTTAATGAAGTGCCGCCGAGCTGTTCGGCGGCATTTATTTTCAATTTTTATAGAAAATGTTACAAAAAATTCACAAATAGATATAGACAAGCGCGGGAAAATCTGATATAATGATAGAGTATAATTCAGAATAGGGTTCTTACAGACATTTTCCGGAAGCAGCGGTGGGAATTACGGCTTTCGGAAGCGTTACTACTCTTATAGAAAGGACGGATTAGCTTGTACAAAAAGAAGTTTATGTCAAGGCTTGGTGCCTTGATAGTCATTGCACTTCTTGCTTCGGGCGGAGCAAATGCGGCGAATGCTGCGCAAAACGGCGCTGTTTTGTCGGGTACCGATGTACTTGATCAGGCGGTGGCTCTTTATGAAAAGCTCCAAAGCTCCGAGGTGACTGTTCCCGAACAGCTTGCCGAAAGCGGTCTTGATGAGCATCTGCTCAAGTCTGCCGTACTCGGATACATCAGCCTTGATGATGCGGAAGCTGTTGCCGCTATGCCTGAAATGCGCAAGCAGGACGTAATGACTATTCTGTACAAAACTATCATAAACTATGATAGCAGCTACACTATTTCTGAAGATGAAGCGAATAATATACTTAACGATTGCTACGATAACGCATATATAGACGAGGAAAACAGGATTGCTTATGCCTTTATGATAAGGCAGGGGATCATATCAAGCAAAAACGGAACAGAGCCGAACAAGCCGCTCACATGGGACAGCTGTCGTATACTTGTTGACCTTGTGTACGATTACTTCCTCCAGGATGTGACGGTTACGGTGAATGACGTTCCGGTAACAATAGGCGCAAACATCGAAACCGTACTTGAGGCAATGGGTGAGCCGAACCGTATCGATAAAAGCGATTACGGCTTTGAATGGTACGTATACAATTCCGATTATGAAAAGTTTGTGATGATAGGCGTTGAGGGCGACAGAATATGCGCTCTTTACACGAACGCTACCGGCTTTTTCTACGGCGGCATGATAGGCGGTGAGCCTGTAGGCGAAATACCTGAGGTCAAAAATCTCACGATAACAGCAGATGCGGACGGGAATGCCGATTCGATTCTGTACAATCCCCGTTCGGAGGGTCAGGATCCTTCTGCGGAGATAAACGAAACAAGGAGCAAGGAGCTTCTTGACATAATCAACGCATACAGAGCGAAAAACGGTCTTAACACGCTTGTAATAAACGAAGGCTTGTCCGATACGGCATGGATGTCCTCGCTTGATTACATGGGCGGCATTGAGGACGGAGAAAGCGTGCAGGTATGCGGCTATGATATTTATCAGGTATACAATAAGCTGCTTGAAGAAAACAGTCGGATTTTAACCGAAAAATATAAAAGCAACACGGCGGCGGGCATAAGCGCTCCCGTGGGCGGTGATGATGAGATATACGTTACCGTTAAAACGGACGGAGAAATCCGCACAAAACGTAAAATTGAACAGGTGAACACCGATAATCTCAAGTCCTCGGAGGATACCGATAAAAAGCGTCTGTTTGGGATTATTCCGGTAGCAAATGCCGAAAAAGACGAAAAAATCCCGTCTGCGGAAACAAAGGCTCAAAAGCCGGAGCTTGAGGAAACAGAGCCGAACGAGTTCGGCGGCGGTGAGGATATTGTGCTTGAGCTTAAGGAAAAAGCGGCAGATAAGTATCGTCTTGAGGTTTACGATATTGAGGCGGACGATTATCTGATAAACAGCTATATTTCAACGGACGGCACAACGCTTACAGTGCCGGCGGAGATGCTTAAGGACGGACTCGATTATGATATAACCGTCAGCTCTGTGGCTGCGGACGGTGAGGAGATCCCGTCTGAAAAGCAGCTTATAAGCTACGGATCGGCATATGACGGCGGTGTACGTATAACCGGTCCCGATAACGGCGGCGAATACAAAACCGACGGCGATTACATAGCACTAAGCTGGGACAGCGAGCTGTATCACGATTTTTATGTTGACGTATACAATTCGGCGGGCGGTCTTGTTGTAAGCACGATAATCGAGGACGATAATTCCGCTCTTGTTCAGGGACTTGATCCGGGCGAGTATTACGTTTACGTGACTGCTCTCAGACGAGGAACATTCGTTGAAAAGGCGCAGGATATGATAAAGGTAAATATTGAGATGCCTGAGCCTGTGGTGAACGAGATAATTCTCGATAAGGACGACAAATACTATTTTGTATACGAGGACGAGGCTCTCGGAGTGCTGTACTTCTATGATGAAGAGCTTGTTGAGGTTGAGGAAAACGGCGAAAAGGTCAAAAAGAAAAAGATAATCCAAAAGCAGGTGAAATCAACCAAAGCATACAGGCAGCTTGCGCAGTACCGCAGCAAGCAGGAGTACACAACAGGCGATCCTACGGCGCACATTCCGGTAAGCGAAAAGGGACAGGCAATTGTTGATGAGGCAAAGAAGTATATGGGCGTTCCGTATGTATGGGGCGGTACGACTCCGTCCGGCTTTGACTGTTCGGGACTTGTTCAGTATGTATGCCGCAGCCTGGGGATCACGGTTGACAGAGTAACGTATGATCAGATAAAGAACGGTGTTGCCGTAACAAAGAGCGAGCTTTCGCCGGGCGATTTGGTGTTCTTTGCGAATAACGGTGATGTTCACCATGTCGGAATTTACATAGGCAACAATGAGTTTATCCATGCACCGCATACGGGCGATGTTGTAAAAATAAGCTCACTTGACGAGTCGTATTATGCGGCTCAGTACTGCGGAGCAAGAAGGGTGTACTGATAAAGGAGATAACACATGAGTAAATCAACAAGATACGCAGCCAAGGCGTGCACGAGTAAAAGCTACAGACGAAACAGCGGCATAGCGATAGGGATACTTTCGGCGCTGTCGGTGCTGGCGGTGGTGATGCTTTTGATAAGCTTTATCGGCGGCAATATCCTGTGGGGGATAGCGTGGCTGATTGCGCTTATACTTGCGTTGTCATATGTAGTGATACGGATAAACACCGTATACCCGACGTACCTTGCGACGGATAAAAGGACAGTATACATGAAAAACTGGACAAACGATTTTCTTCCGTATGCGGCGGACAGCAGTCTTAAGCTGATACGTGAATTTATTCCGGCTCCGACAAAGATAACGGAAATCCCGATTGAGGATATTTCGACAATACTTATCGGAACAAAGAATTTTATTAAGCGTTACGGTGAGGATAACGAGTATTTCAGAGATAATCTGCGCCCGCTGGAAAAATCAAAGGATTATTACCAGAAAAAAATGGTGCAGAGTATGGATTTGATATACGTGTCCACCAAGGATAACGAATGTTACTATATGCCGATTGACAGATTTTCGCCGAGAGATGTTTCGAGGGTTCTGCAATTTATTCAAAGAGCGAATCCTGAGGCGGAGATAAGAGTCAACAGCAAGAATTTCAGAATGAGCCTGAAAAAGGATTGATAAATCCGCAGGGGAGCAAAACCCCCTGCGGTTTTTTGACGAAAAACATGGGCATTATGCAATGTAAAGTTACTTCGGAATTTGAGATATTTCTGATTACGGGGCGGCAGGGACACCGCCCCCTACACACCCTTGCTCTCGCTTGGAACTCGCTGGAACTTAATCATAAACATCACAAATTCCGCCAAAGCTGTAGCAGCCTATGAGATTTGTGAGTGTTTTTGAGTTTGTTCAGACGAGTTACCGCAAGGGATGTTTGAGTCTGAATGAACGCAAAAACACTCTAAAATCAAAACCTATATTTCGCCATTACATAAAAAATATATAAGCAAACAGAAAGGAAATAAGAAATGATAGTAGGAATAAAACACGCAATACTGCATATACTTGATGCAAATTCGGGGGTGACTGTGTATTCGGAGGGAGAGCTGGACGTTTCGGACGCAGGCATTAACAGCTTTATCACAAAGCATATCGATAAGGTGTGCGAAAGTGCGGGGCTTAGAAAGGGAGAATTTAACAGCAACAGCGGTTTTTTGTATCACATGAAGGAATATCTTAAGGAGGACGAAAGAGATTTAAGGAGTTTTTCGCATTTTATAGCGGAAAAGATATATGAGGGGATTTCTTCAGCGGAAAATACCGAATCGTGCGATGTTCTTGTGTGCGACTGTGTTATAAACGATTCACCGACCATAGCGGTGTTAAAGTGTGATAATAAAATCGGATATACGCACCAGGTTTTGCAGGAGGACGGCACGGTTAAAAACAATCTTATAAATCATTATGCGATACTGCCCTCAACCTCGCAGAGAATAGCGGAGTG
>JAXDRV010000046.1:0-4274 GCA_034090805.1 Clostridia bacterium | reverse complement strand
AAAATTACTTGACAAAACGTTTATAATATAGTAAAATATATAAGTACGATAGCTTTGCAGGCGTAGTTTAGTGGTAAAATGTCAGCTTCCCAAGCTGAGGTTACGGGTTCGATTCCCGCCGCCTGCTCCAGTATAAGAGTGACTATTTTGATAGAATAGTTACTCTTTTTCTTTTATTAGCCTCAAGTGATGTGTATATTTACTCCAATGTGTGAATTTCTTTTTTTGTTTTAAATATTATCGAATAATATTCATGTAATTTCTCCGTTTTATTTCTTTTTCGGAACGGGAAGCTCCTCATACATTGCCTCAAACAAGCCGCACAGAAACTCCCTGTCCTCGATGTTTTCTACAAGCAGCATATCCTTTGCACCCTCGTATGGCGGCTCGTATTTTGCACCGGGCATAAGCTTCGCCGCAGACGGAACGGGCTTTACAAGCAGGCGGTCATCACAGATGTATGCCGCAATTTTGCCATTGTGGTAAATTATATATTCGCCCATCATCATCCGGTGCGTTATGCCGTCGAGAGTGGATAGCTGCTCAAGGATAAATTCAAGATATTCCTTCGTCGTTGCCATGGTATTTTTCCCTTGTTACGAATTTATAATGAGCGTGATTTATCGATGCACGCCTTCATTGCCTTCATGACTGAGCTGCGGAAGCCGTCCTCCTCAAGTACGGCAACGGCATCAATTGTTGTGCCGGCAGGAGAGCATACCATGTCCTTAAGCTCGCCGGGGTGCTTTTTCGTTTCGAGAACCATTTTTGCGCTGCCCAAAACCGCCTGAGCCGCAAAGGTGTATGCTTTCGATCTCGGCATACCGCCCTGAACGGCTGCGTCTGCCATCGCCTCGATGAGCATGAACACATATGCCGGTGACGAACCGCTTACCGCCGTTACTGCGTCCATCATATATTCCTCGACAAGCTCGCCGCGTCCGAGTGAATTGAAAATCTCAAGAACACGTCTGCACTCGGTTTCTGTTACGTTTTCGTTCGGTGCTATACCCGACATTCCCTCGCCGACAAGCGCCGGGGTGTTGGGCATGACACGAACAAGCTTTATTTTTGTGCCGAATGCCGCACTGAGCTTTTCTATGCTCTGACCGGCAATTATTGATATTATGAGCGTGTTTTCCGTAACCGTGTCCTTGATCTCGTCGATAACTCTGTATACAATGTTAGGCTTTACCGCAAGAAAAAGCACATCGGCACGTGCCGCCTCACGGTTATCCGTTGTTGTGTGTGCGCCGGTAGATGATGCAGTTTTTGCAAGACCGTCCGCATTAATATCCGACACGATAATCTCAGACGGCATTGCAAGACCGTTTTTGAGTATACCTCCGAGTATCGCTCCGCCCATATTTCCGTTTCCTATAAATCCGAATTTCATGTTCAATATCTCCTTTACATTATCCCTTTATTTTTAAGTACAGCTATAATTTCCGCCGAATGTTCCTCCGGCGTTTTGCTGTTTGTCACCTCAAGCTTTATGTCGCAGTTGTCGTAGAACGGCTTTCTGTCGTTAAAGCGTTTTTCGATTGCCTCAATGCTCTGGCCGTTCATTAGCGGACGTGTTCGGGCGGCTTCGGCGATGCGCTCACGTATTACGTCAAAGCTCGGCGAAAGGTTGACTATCACGCCGTTTTTGCGCAGAGCCGCCATGTTTTCGCTGCGTAGAACTGCTCCTCCGCCCGTTGATATGACGGTGCGGTCAAGAACTGCGGCTTTTTTTATCACTTCGCTTTCAAGGCTGCGGAAGTAGTCCTCGCCGTTTTCGGCAAAAATTTCGTTTATGCTTTTCCCGGCTGCCTCCGCTGCGGCTTCGTCAGTGTCGATAAGCGCAAAACCGAGTGATTTTGCAAGACACGTGCTTATTTTTGTTTTTCCGGTTGCCATGAAGCCTGTAAGAACAATATTCATATGTTAATCTCCTTTGAAAATTTCTTTTTTAATTTTATCATACATATCATCGGCAAGCTTTGTGCCGGTGAACAGCTCATATGCGATTATGCCCTGATAAATTAACATTCCCAAGCCGTTTATCGTTATTGCCCCACGCTTTTTTGCCTCACGCAGGAAAAGCGTTTCCTCCGGATTGTAAATCATATCCGTAACCGCCGCACCCGGTTTTATAAAGTCAAGACCCCCAAGCTCCGGGATTGCATCGGTCGGCAGAGCGTCAAGCTGCGGCGCCATGCCCGCCGAGGTTGTGTTTATGACAATATCAAAATCCGTATCGGTAAGGCTTGTGCTTATTTCATAGCCTGTCCTTTCGGCAATGAGCCGCTTTATCGGTTCTGTTTTTGACTGCGTTCTGTTCACAAGAGTTATGCTTTTGGGAGCCTCAAGTGCGAGCCGCATAAGAGTCGGCTGAACAACTCCTCCGGCGCCTATCGCAAGGATTTTTTTGCCCTTTACCTCCACTCCCGACTTGACAAGCGACATATAAAATCCCTCTGCATCTGTATTGTAGCCCTTTAAATGACCGTTTGTGTTGACAACGGTATTTACCGAGCCGAGGATTTTTGCTTTTTCGTCTATTTCATCGAGATATTTCATAACCTCTATTTTATGAGGTGCGGTTACGTTTATACCTCGTATTCCGAGCGCGCGCACGCCCTTTATTGCATTTTCCACGTCCTCAACGCACCATGCGGAGTATACATAGTTGTTTCCCGTAATTTCCGATATAAAATTGTGCATACGAGGTGAAAAGCTGTGCTCAACGGGATTTCCGATGATCCCAAGCTGCTTTGTATGTCCGTCAATATTTAACATTTCCATGCCCCTTTAATACGTTATTGTATACAGTATATCACAAATAATAAATATTGTAAAGAAACTTTAAAAAAACTGTTGCCCGAAAATAATTTTTATGCTATAATGTTATCCGTATAACAACCGAAAGGAATGATTGAATTGATGAAAAGAATTATTGCGGCGGCGCTGGCAATTATGATAACCGCACCGCAGGTGTTTGCTGCGGATAATTTTTACGATTACAATAAATTTGTCTACAGGGTGATAAAACCGGAAACGGGCGTGTGCGACGTTAATGCGTCGTTTGTCGGGCATGAGGTGGAGTTTGCCGATGTAAACGATTATTTTAAGGGGCTTATATCGGTATTCGGAGCGGACCTTGACGGAAACGGCAGTGACGAGCTTATAACCGTGGAAAGCAAGAGCATAAATGTTTATACAAAAATCGGCAAAGAGGTTGCATTCTGCGACAGCTACAAGCGTTCTCTGATAGGGAACAGCGGAAATTCGTATGCGAATGTGTTTGTTAAAAATTCGGACGGCGTGAAGTATCTCGGAGTGGAAACCTTTTTTGCCGACAACGACCAAAACGGCTATCAGCTTGAAATATTCCGTCTTAATCCCGAAACGCTGCTTTTGCAGTCAAAGGCATACGTGTATCAGGTCAAGGGGGATGAGGAGATTTATCAGAGCGTGTCAAAGGACGGTGTGAATGTGTTTACGCACACCTCCGGCAACGGAATAGCCTCTACGGTTGACCCCAACGGAATGGGTTCGGCATATATGGCGGCAAAGGACGCATTGTGGAATGTCGGTATTACGGACGAATTTTTGAGCAGAAACGACAGATTTGAATATAATGCCGATTTATACGGCAAGGCGCACAGGCTGAGCGACTGTGTCCGTGATATGCAGGTTATGTCATATATAGTAGGTACGGGTGTGAGAAATACTCCAAAGCCGGTGGTTGTTTTCGAGGATAACAGTCCGATGAAGGATTATCTTAAGGAGGCATACGACATAAAGGTGACGGTGGACGGTGAGGAGATAGATTTCAAGGATCAGGCTCCTGTTATCGTGAAGGACAGAACGCTTGTGCCTTTGAGGGCAATATTCGAGGCTTTGGGTGCGGATGTTTCGTGGCTGCCGGCGGCGATGAAGGTTGTTGCAAATACTGCGGATACGAACGTTACGATGACGATAGGAAAGAATGAGTATTTTGTCAACGGAGAGAAAAAGACGCTTGACGTTTCGCCGATGCTTATGAACGGCAGGACGATGATACCGGTTCGTGCAGCTGCGGAGAGCTTCGGATGTATCGTTGACTGGGACGATGCGTCAAAGACGGTTATAATAGAAAGCAAGGCTAATTAATGCTCACTGAACAAATGCGATTTTCAATCGCATTTGGAAAAATTATGACTATTGTCAAAATTTTTCGTGTAAAATCAGAGATTTTACACAGTTCGCATTGATAAAGTCTGCCCAAATAAATATTTTGAGAACAA
>JAXDRV010000045.1:0-9659 GCA_034090805.1 Clostridia bacterium | reverse complement strand
TAATAAAGTGTGTAAGTTAGAAAAAGTAGCTTACACGCTTTTCAATTTAAGATAAGTGTGATATAATAGAAGAAAGGAAATTTTTGAATGGAGAACATCATGGCAAGAAGAACAAAGAAACAGGGTGCAGAGATTGCACAGCAGATTATCGCACAGTATAAGCCTCAGACTGTAGAGGATATGGAAAACGCTCTTAAAGACATATTTGGACCTCTGTTTGAAGCAATGCTTCAAGGCGAAATGGATAGTCATCTCGGCTATAGCACGAATGATCATGGTGCTAAGGCAACCGATAACAGAAGAAACGGATATATACATAAAAATGTTAAAACCGCCCATGGCGATGTAGAAATTTCTGTTCCTCGTGACAGAAATGCCAGTTTTGAACCGCAGTTGATTCGGAAACGAAGCAAGGATGTTTCAGGGATTGAGGGCAAGGTACTCTCTATGTATGCCAAAGGTATGAGTCAGAGAGATATAGCTGATACTATAGAGGATATATATGGCTTTGACATTTCCGCTGAAACTATCTCCTCCATTACTGATAGGGTTGTTGACGAGCTTGAAGAATGGCAGAACAGACCGTTGAAGAAATTCTATACATTCATGTTTGTTGATTGTATGTATGTAACGATACATAAGGATTATGAAACAAAGGAATGTGCTGTTTATACAATTTTAGGATATGATATAGACGGTAGAAAAGACATACTGGGACTTTGGCTTAATGATACAGAAAGCAAGCATACATGGATGCAGATTTTTGATGAATTAAAGAGCCGAGGTGTAGAAGACGTATTGTTTATCTCAATGGATGGGGTAAGCGGTCTTGAAGAAGGAGCCAAGTCGATATTTCCGGATGTGGTAGTACAGCGGTGCATAGTACACTTGATAAGAAATTCCATTAAATACATTCCGAGCAAGGAATACAAGGCTTTTACCGCAGCATTGAAAAAAGTATACGGTGCTGCAAGCTTAAAGGCATGCCGTGCAGAGTTTGAAAAATTCAAACAAGCATGGTCAGCATATCCGGGAGCAGTAGATGTATGGGTAAGGAATTTTACTCATGTAGAGCAGCTGTTTAACTATGGCAGTGCGGTAAGGAAGATAATGTATACAACAAATGCTGTTGAAAGCGTAAACTCGAGTTTTCGCAAGGTGACAAAGAAGGGGGCATTCCCAAGTGAAACAGCATTGTTAAAATTGCTATATCTTAGAGTTACCGAATTGTATAAAAAATGGAGCGACAGACCGATAAGCAACTGGTCTATGGTTAGAAATCAGCTATGCATGAATGAGAAGATACACGCTAAAATGCGTAAATATGAACATTGCAGTTGACATCCGCATTTATTCCACGGTTCACTTGACAATGAGCCTCTGAAGGCATGATGTCAAGGCGCTAAGGCAGACCGCCCGGAGGGTAGCACCCCCGACTGAGCCTATCATACCTTCTCGCTCATTGTCAAGTGACTTTCGCGGCATAAAAGCTATATTATCGTATACGTTAAAAGTACCGATTTACAATATAAAAAGCATGCATAATTAACAAAATTTAAATATGAGCAAAAAAACTTACACACTTTACTTGACAAACCCTGGGTTATTGATCGGATACAATAAAAACTCTTGAATTTGACCGGTAAAAGGTTTGATTCGAGAGTTTTTGTTTTGCCGAACGTCCGTTGCGCATTATTTAATGACTGCCTTTTGCTCCGGCAACGGTTTCCTTGTATGACCTTGGGGAAAGCCCCGTTTCCTTTTTAAATACCTTGGTAAAGTGCGCCTGGCTGCTGAAGCCGAGAGCGTCCGCCGATGCGGTGACGCTCATACCCTTATTGAGGTACTGCATTGCGGTGTTGATTTTAAGTCTGATAAAATATTTGTGAACACTCAGCCCCGAATACTCCGCAAAAACATTTTGCAGACTTGTGGGACTTGCTCCGCACAGGCGTGCTATGTCAGAAACGGACAGGTTTTTCTTGATGTTGTTCGTCATACACATTACAGCGTCGCCGAACAGTACCGTGGAGTGCGAGTTTGATACAGGTGTTAGTATATCCGCTCCATATACGGACAGCAGAAGAAGATAGATATGGCTCAGTACCGTTTGTGAAAAAACTGCATCCGATGTAAGACGGAAAAGCGTGCGTATACCGTATGAATCGGACGGTGTGGAGTGTGCCTTGCAGGCAAAGTTAATGATTTTCCGCACAATTTCGGCTGCATCATCGTCCATATGAAAGGCATTTCCGCAAAGCACTTTTAAAAGTGCGCCCACTGCGTCAAACGAAAAAATAAATACTTCTGCCCCCGATTCACTCAGTACGGTGAATTTGTGCAGCTCAAGAGGCTTGTGTATTATAAAATCATTTTCTTTCAGAATGTATACCCGCTCATCACCGACAACACGCAGCTCGCCGCTCACAACAAAAAGACACTCCCAAAAGTCGTGTACTTCTCCCTCAAAGGTGTAATCATGAGGGTGATGGACGCAAAACAGAGAATACATATTCGATATGCGTATTGCTTCCGGCACCTTAAACGGCGAATACATAATTGCTTCACATACCTTTCCGTAAAAAAGTTTATTTTCGCATAAAATGGGCTGCATAAGTGATAAAAGTGCTTAAATATACATTTACATAACAACTTGAATCCATTATAATTATATCATACAATGAAAATAATGTAAAGAGTTAATTTTATATTATGAAGGGAGCTATGAAACGATATGAATGACACAACACTACTTGTAATGGCGGCGGGAATGGGCAGCCGCTTCGGCAGCCTTAAGCAGATTGCGCCGATGGGACCCAACGGAGAGATTTTGCTTGACTACTCCATATACGATGCTGTAAAGGCAGGCTTTAACAAGGTTGTTTTCGTAATCAAAAAGGAAATAGAGGCTGATTTCCGTGAGGTTACCGCAAGAAGAATAGAAAAAATGTGCGAGGTCGACTACGCATTCCAGGAGCTTGACAAGCTTCCGGAGGGATTTTGCGTTCCTCCCGAAAGAAAAAAGCCGTGGGGGACAGGTCATGCGATACTCTGCGCACGTGACAAGGTAACAACTCCGTTTGCGGTGGTAAATGCCGATGATTTTTACGGAGCGCATTCGTATAAGCTGATACACGATCATCTGGCAAACGGAGGCGGGAAGTGTATGTGCGGCTTTAAGCTCGGCAATACCCTTTCCGAAAACGGCACGGTTTCAAGAGGCGTGTGCGAGGTTGAAAACGGACTTTTAAAAAGCGTGACGGAGCATACCGCCATAGATAAAAGCACGTCAATTCCCATGGATTCGGTTGTATCGATGAATATGTGGGGACTGGACCGCGGAATATTTGACGTTTTGGAAAGTGAATTCAGTAAATTCCTCACAGAACGTATTCACGAGGAAAAATCGGAGTTTTTCATTCCGACTGTTATAGACGGACTTATCAGAAACAAGGGCGAGAGGGTGGACGTGCTGATCACCGATGAAAAGTGGTTCGGAGTTACATATAAAGAGGATACGGAAATCGTAAAAAGCGCTCTGCGCAAAATGATAAGCGAGGGTAGATACGATGGAATATGATGCAAATAAAATATTAAGCAATTTTAAGGATATAAATCATTATAACGTAAGCCCCTACGGAAACGGGCATATAAACGATACGTATCTGTGCGAAAGTCCGCAGAAGTACATTCTGCAAAAAATAAATACGGGGATTTTTGCCGAGCCTGAGAATGTTATGGAAAACATAGACTCCGTAACAAGCCATCTGCGCAGAAAAATAGCCGAGGCAGGCGGTGATCCTTCGAGGGAAACGCTTGAGATTATATACACCGTTGACGGAAAGACCGTATATAAAACGGAAAAAGGCGATTATTTCCGTTTGTATACATATGTGGGCAATACCGTGACAAAGGAAACTGCGGAAACAAACCGTGATTTGTACAGTGCGGCACGTGCATTCGGAAAATTCCAAAATATGCTTGCGGATTTTCCGGCGGAAAAGCTGCATGAAACAATCCCGAATTTCCATAATACAAAAAGCCGATTTGCGGATTTCAAAAAAGCCGTTGAAAATGATGCCTGCGGACGCTGTGCCGATGCTGCGGAGGAGATAGAGCTTGCTCTCGGAAGAGAGAGCATGACGGGAACGGTAGTGGATTTGCTTGAAAACGGCGGTCTGCCGCTTCGTGTTACGCACAATGATACAAAGCTTAATAACGTTCTGTTTGATGCAGATACGGACGAGGCAATATGCGTAATAGACCTTGATACGGTAATGCCCGGCTCACTGCTTTACGATTACGGCGATGCTCTGAGATTCGGAGCGTCAAGTGCGGCTGAGGACGAGAAGGATTTATCAAAGGTTTATTTTGATCTTGATAAATTCAGTGCCTTTACAAAGGGATACCTTGAGGAGCTTGCGCCGTCGATTACTGAAAAGGAGCTTGAGCTTCTTCCCGATGCGGCAATGCTGATGACATACGAATGCGGTATACGTTTCCTCGGTGATTATCTTAACGGAGATACGTACTTTAAAACCCACTATGCCGAGCATAATCTTGTAAGAGCAAGAACGCAGCTTAAGCTTGTAAAGGATATGGAAAGCAAAAAAGAGGAAATGAAAAAAATTATCTCCGATATAATGAAAACCAAATAAAAAAGCCGCCCGTTGATTTTCGGGCGGTTTTTGTTATTCAGAAAATTTCTCGGTTTCCTGTCAGCAAAAAGCTTACCTTTTGCCAAAGGCTTTTTCTATTCCAAAATCGAAATATCGTTGCTGTCGCACAATGACGACAGACCGTAAATCATGAATATCTCGCCGTATTGATTTTCATTTACAAGCGATGACACAGGCTCAAAATAATATCTCAAATCAACCATATCGATCTGTCTGTAGTGGCGGGCAAGGAACGGAACGAGTGCGTGCGCGTACGAATCCTTTAGGAGCAGTATTTTCCCGCCCTCGGCGTCCGGATTGATTATTCTTTCAAACGGCTGATTTCCGTTCAGGAATACGGGATACTTGTCCATATTCCGCAAATGCTCGTCAAACCATATCGAATTATACACCTGTCCGTTCATCTCAACATATGCGTTTGAGGGATAGCGCCATACCTCAAGCGACTCGGACGGCTCATTCCAAAATGCGCTTTTTGAATATGATGTACCGTAAAAGCCACCGTAGCTTTCTATTGTGTAATCTTTAAACGGCTCAAGACCATGCTCCTCGCAGAATGCTTCGTATGCAAGGTATGCGCCGTAGGTGGTGTAGTGGTGGTCGGTTTTGTAATAAATTTGTCCGCTGTCCTTTGCGGCGGTGAATTTTGACGGAATATCCACCCAACGTATATCGCTTTCAACCGTTTTATGCACACTCTCGATTATTTCTCCGTCCTTGTATTCGAGATGATTTTGGGACAGCTTGTCGCTCATTATGTATCCGCTTGAGGGGATGAGCAGCATTGTTGTCATTATTTGCGTGTTTTTTGCAAAGCTTTGTAATGCGGAAACGTTTTCCTTGAGAGGAGAGTCGGCACCGCTTGCCGGCTTGGTAAACAGATACCCGTCCTTTCCCTTGTAAATGCCGTTTGAGCCGTTGCGGCCGGTACAGAGCATATAATATGCGTCTGCGGCGGCGAAGCCTTCACGGAAAGGGAAGTGGTCATTGAGGTATTTTTCAAACCCGCTTTCAAACTGACCGTTTGTTAAGGACGCAGCCGTAAGCTTGGGCATTTCGGCAAGGCTGCGCTTTTCGTTTTCGGAAAAGCTTTCCTTAGGCAGGAAAATAAACGCAATTCCGAAACCGAAGATAAATATACAGAACATTGCGGTAAGGATTTTATCGTAAACTTTCACAGCCGTTGCCTCCTAAAATCTGAAATATAAAAACGGGTTGTAGCTTTGGCTCACGAGCGATGCTGTGCAAAGCAAAAGTGCAGCGGTGCACAGTATTATCTCAACCGCACCGCAAAAACGATGGTTTTTGAGCCTTGCATGAATAAGCTTGGGCAGAGGAGTGCTGCCTATTGCGGCAGTGAGCAGCAGCGGCAGATACGACAGCGTTACGCTCAACGCATCATGACCGATGATTTTGCCCGTACTTCCGAATAAATTCATAGTAAATGCCGAAAGCTGCCCAAAGTCCTCAAAATAGAACAGAACCCAGCCCAAAACTATGAAAAACAGCGAATACACGTGCTTTACAACAGCCGGCATACGCTCAAGCAGCTTGCCGTACACGAATTTTTCTCCGGCAAGCAGCAAAAAGAAATACAGACCCCATAATATGAAGTTTATATTCGCTCCGTGCCAAAATCCCGTAAGCAGCCAAACGACAAGCAGATTGAATATGTGCCGTCCGAGCTTGCATCGGTTGCCGCCGAGAGGAATGTATACATAATCACGGAACCACGTGCTTAAGGATATATGCCATCTGCGCCAAAATTCCGTTATGCTTTTTGAAATGTACGGGTAATTAAAGTTTTCGACAAACTCAAAGCCGAACATTTTCCCAAGGCCTATCGCCATGTCGGAATATGCGCTGAAATCAAAGTATATCTGAAACGTGTATCCTATTATGCCGAGCCATGCGCCGAGAGTGCCTCCGCCTGTGCCCATACCACGCAGCAAATCCCAATACATACCCATCTGATTTGCGATAAGCACCTTTTTGCACAGTCCTACGGTAAACCGCCTGATTCCGTTCGCAAAATCACCGACGCTTTCACGGCGGTGCATAAGCTGTTCCGCAATGTCACGGTATCGGACGATCGGACCCGCAATTAGCTGCGGAAAAAACGACACATACGTCCCGAAGCTGACTATGCTGCGCTGTGCCTTTGTGTCGCCTCTGTAGACGTCTATCGTATAGGACATTGCCTGGAAGGTGTAAAAGGAAATGCCTATCGGCAGAGGTATGTTTGTTTTAGGCAGAAACGATAAAAACGGTATCTGCCGCAGAAGTCCCGTAAGGAAGTTTGTGTACTTGAATATTCCCAAAAGTCCGAGGCTTATTACAACAGACAAAACGACGAACGTCTTTGCAAGACGTTCGCTGCTTCTGTAGCGTTCTATAAAAAGACCGCATATGTAATTCGCTGTAATGGACAGAGCCATGATAAGAATAAAGACAGGCTCGCCCCAACCGTAGAATATCAAGTTCACAAGCAATAAAAATCCGTTCCTGAACCGCCTCGGTGCGGCATAATATCCGAGAAGCACCGCCGGCAGATATAAAAATAGGAAAATAAGGCTTGAAAAATACATTGAAACCTCCGGTTATTTCGTAAGTCCGTCCACGAGAGCCTGAGCCGACGCATTATCGGACGAAACAACATATATAACGTAATCGCCTACTGTCTTTACAACTGCGCCTTCAAGCTTTGGAACTTCGTTAGGTGCATATGATGAATACGTTGCCGACTGCTGCTCTATATGGCTGCGTATTGCACTTTCGACGTTTGCGGCGTTTGTTGCTTTAACAACGGCAAATTCATCGACAACGGCGTTTGTGCTTGCGTATGCAACGCAGCTTTCAACGTCCGCGGCATTAATTCCGAGTCGCTTTAAAGCGATGTTTTCCGATGCGGGCTGAAGCTGCTCCGCAAAGGACGCTCCGCTGAGGATCTCATTTGCGGCCGATGTCATGTCAAGCTCCTTGCTTCCGCAGCCTGCGATAAGAGCGGCACTGAGAATAAAAGCCGCTGTTCCCGTAAGTATTTTTTTCATGTTTACCATTCCTTTCAATGAATTTTTGTAATATTATTGGTAGTTGTTTTGTATAAACACAAGACTCTTTATATAATAATCCTTATCAAAATGTATTCCGTCTGCGGCAACACCCTCGGGTAGGAAACCGTTTTTATCCCCAAGTGCCGTGAATAAGTCAACGTATTCTGCGCCGTTTGCTTCCGCTATTGCCTTTATGTGCTTATTAAGCTTTACAATTGCGTCCTTTGATGCTCCCTCATACTGCTGACTGTCCGCTGTTTTGGAAATCGGAGTAACCGACAGAAGATAAATCTTTGCGGACGGCTGATATTTCTTGGCTTTTTTTATGAGCGAGGCATAATCGTTTTTGAATACGTCCATGCTCGGCCAGTTAAGCTCATTTTCGCCGAACATCATAAATATTCTGCTGTATTTTTTGCTTGAGTTAAGCTCGTCGATTACGGGAACGCTGCCGGTTGAGGTCGAAAGCTTTGATGCGTCCGTGACATTAAGCCCGATACGTGCGAAATAGTCCGCACCGTCAACAAGCTCGTATATCTCCATTCCCTCGATTACGGAATTTCCCACAAAGCACGAATTTGCAAAATACTGCTGACTGATATCCGATTGCGTTACGTTGCCTACAGGACCGATAGAAGGCTTGGGAGTAACGGGAGAAACCGTTTCCCCGGGCAGTACGGTCACAACGGGGCCGCCTGCTTTTCCGCCACAGCCTCTCACTGCCGTGATTATAAGTATTACGGCTGCCAATGCGATCACAAGCGCACCGATGCGCCTTACGGCGTACTTGCGCTGCTGCTTTTTTCGTGAATTTCTCTGCATATCCCGTATGCGTTTTCTGCTTGCGGCATTCATTCCCCAAACCCCCTGTACCTGCGTAAAATATCAAAATAAATTTAAAGAATCATATTACATAATAACACGTTTGACACGGTTAGTCAATATATTTTAATATTTGTCAACTAATTGTAATGTTTTGCATAAAAAACACTCCGCTCAGACACTTTTAATTGACAAAATACAAAAAAGAATATATAATGTAATGTGGTGAGAATGGAGGTGTGTTATATATTATGAAGAAAAAGGCATTTAAGGCGGCGTTCCCTCTGACTGTTCCGGTGCTTGCGGGGTATTTGTTTTTGGGGATAGGCTTTGGGGTGCTTCTCCAAAGCAAGGGCTACAGCTTCATATGGGCTTTTTTTATGAGTATAACAATGTATACCGGCACAATGCAGTATGCGGCGGTCGATCTGCTTGCAAACGGTGCGTCGCTGATTTCCACTGCGGTGCTGACGCTTATCATAAATGCACGTCACCTGTTTTACGGAATATCGATGGTGGGGAAGTACCGTGACATGGGAGCGGCAAGGAATATTCTTGCTTTCCAGATGACGGACGAAACATATTCGATAACCTGTACCATTGAGCCGCCGGAGGGGATAAACAGAAAATGGTTCTTTTTGTTTATATCGATGCTTGACCATCTTTACTGGATAATCGGCTGTACTCTCGGCGCAATTTTGGGTGCGGTGCTGCCGTTTGATTTCAAGGGAGTGGATTTTTCGATGACGGCACTGTTCGTTATAGTGTTTGTGGAGCAATGGCAGGCGAAGAAAAATCATCTGCCCGCAATCACCGGCATTGTATGCTCCTTGGTAAGCCTTGCGGTGTTCGGTGCGGACGGATTTATTGTTCCGGCAATGGTCATGACAACAGTGATAATAATGGTATTCAGAAAACAAATATGCAGAGGTAATTAAGTTTGAATAAAATCGCCCATCTCACTGCTTTTTGTTCGGGGCGGTAGCTTACGCTATCGGCTTTGCCGATAGTCGCCTTTGGCGAGTTTTGCAAGCAAAACCGTTGGATACAGCACCACTCAATGCAAAGCGGCAATCTGAGTGATTTTCTTTCAAACTTGGTTTTG
>JAXDRV010000044.1:0-10189 GCA_034090805.1 Clostridia bacterium | reverse complement strand
GAGCTTATACGCATACGCAAATATAAGCACCAAATCCGCAATAACAAGATCTATCCTGAGATTCCGTTCCGTTTTGAGCGCACTCATAAAGCCCTCGCCGGCATGACGGACGCTCTTTAAAAAGCTTTTGTTTTTCATTTTAATTCTCCGTTTCAGTTTATCCTCTTGTAATTCCGAGTGTGCCGAGTATATCCTCCTGCTTTCCGAACATGACAGCCTCCTCCTCTGCGCTGTTTACATGATCGTAGCCGAGAAGATGCAGCATCGAGTGAACACACAAAAACGCAAGCTCACGCTGCGGCGAATGTCCGTATTCCTCCGCCTGAGCGGCGGCACGCTCAAGCGATATTACAATATCGCCGAGCATAATGCGTCCGTCCTCGTCATACTCAAATTCATTGTCGATAATATCCCCGTTTTCGTCAAATTCAAGCATCGGAAAGGATAACACATCCGTCGGACGGTCTATATCCCTATGCTCACGGTTGATTTCACGTATTCCCTCATCGTCGGTAAGCGTTATGCTTATCTGTGCGTCAAAGTCGCAGCCCTCGTATTCGAGCGCAGCGTCGCATACCTTTTGCATAAGCTCCTGCATTTGCGGCGTAAAATCGATTTTATTCTGCTCGTTTTCTGTTATCAGCTCTGCCATTCCTTCGTTTTTCCCTTTCCTCGTCAAATTTTGCGTAAGCCTTGATAATCTCCTGCACAAGCGGGTGACGCACAACATCCTTTTCCGTCAGACGGCAAAATTCTATACCCTCTATATTTTTGAGGATTTTTTCCGCCTCTTTAAGTCCCGAACGCTTGTCGCCGGGGAGGTCTATCTGCGTTATATCTCCCGTTACTACTGCATGGGAGCCAAAACCTATTCGTGTAAGAAACATTTTCATCTGCTCCGGGGTGGTGTTCTGCGCCTCGTCAAGGATTATAAAGGCATTGTCGAGAGTTCTTCCGCGCATATACGCAAGCGGCGCAACCTCTATCACGCCCTTTTCCTGATACCTCAAAAATCCCTCGCCGCCGAGCATTTCATACATTCCGTCATAAAGCGGACGCAGGTACGGGTCAACCTTGTTCTGCAAATCTCCCGGCAAAAATCCGAGCTTTTCACCCGCCTCGACTGCCGGACGTGTAAGGATAATGCGGTTTACCTCCTTTTTACGCAGTGCTGTGACCGCCATCGCAACCGCAAGATACGTCTTTCCCGTTCCGGCAGGACCTATACCGAATACTATCGTGTTGTTTTTTATTGCGTCAACGTATTTTTTCTGTCCGAGGGTTTTTGTTCTTATGGGACTTCCCTTTACATTTATGGCAACGCAGTCATCGCCCATAAGCTTCATATCGATTCCGCCCTCCTCCTGTACCATCGTTATTGCGTACAGAACCTTCTGCGTATCGATTCTCTCTCCCTTTGCCGCCGCCTGTATCAGCACACCGATAACCTGAGCGGCATTGTCCGCATTTTCCTCCTCGCCGCTTATTTGCAGCGCATTATCCTTTTGACGCACGCTTACGCCGAACGCCTTTTCAATAAGCTTCATGTTTTCGTCAAAGCTCCCGAAAATCGGCGCAAAATCCGTATTTTCCGCAGCCTCAAGCTGTCTGTTTACCAAATATCTTCACTCCTCGTTTATTGCAGCTTCCGTTCCTATGTCCTCAATAAAGGTCATCTTCAGCTTTACCGTTATTGTTTCTCCGTCAATGCGTTCCCATTCAAGCTCCCTGTCTGTAAGCTGCGGATTTTTAAAAAGCTCCTTTGCTATTTCCTCCTCAAGCTCCCTCTGAGCCATAAGCGCCGCCGCCTCCTCGGAAATCGGCTCACGGTATATCTCCACCTCATCATACCGTCTCTCGCTAAGGCATATGCCCGAATACCCGAAATACGGCAGTGTAAGCTCGTGACGGCTTTCCTTTAAATCCGCATTTTCAAAGCCGTGGTTTTCCTCACGGTAAAGCCTGAACAGCTTTCCGAAAAGCTCCAGACTGACGTATGATTTTTTACGTCCCGTTTTTATGCGGCTTTCGTGATAAAGCTTTTGAGCACGCTCACGTTTGTGGTACGTGACGGCACGTATATCGCCCTCGGCATGAACGTACATATACCGCTCCTCGTACCCCTCTTTAAATACGGGGACTTTCCCGGATATAAGCACATCTCCGGCAGACACAACGCTTTCATTGCGGACGGCATCCTCGCCCTTTCTCACGTCTATGCGCTCCACAAACGCATCGCACGCTGCCACAACGTCGCACGGCCGGGACTTATCAACCTCCTGCGGCTTGAGACGCTTTTCGTAAACCTCGACCCTTGCGCACGCTCCCTCGATATACACCCATGCCCATGCGATCGTGTCGGTGCGGCTTATAAGAGCCTGCTTGATTGCGGACGGCTCAGGTATATTCCTTTTTAACGCTCCCGGCCGCACTCCGTTTTCTTCAAGTATCTCTATTATCTGCTCACAGCTGCCTTCGTATACTCCGTCTATTTTTACCACCCAGACAAACTGAGCCGTAACGGCAAAAAATATTATGGTAAGAACAGCTCCGATAATGAACGCATATCTGCCTCCGTAACGGCGTTTTATAACTCCCGCTCCCGCACGCCTTTTTATACGAACGGCGGTTTTTGTTTTCCTTGCCGCCGCACGGATTTTCATAAACCCGCCGCAGCTTACCCGCAGCGTTACCGTCCCGTCCGCCTCTCTTGTGACATCGCTTACATCTATTCCCCGTCTGATACAAATATTCAAAAACCGCTCCGTATCAGATCCGGCTGCTTCTATTATAACATATCCTTTCAAAAAATTAAAGAACTTATTAAACATTTTTCCACCTTTTTTATGAAATTTTGTATTCTAAACGCAAAAATTCGCCGTCTATGAGTATTTCCTCCCTCCGCATTGAGCGTATTTTCATATTTTTGCCGTAAATAACAACGGAAAAGTCTCTGCCGCCCACGGTTATTTCGCTGCTTTCGCAGGAGATCAGCGATTTATAGTTTTCGATTTGCAGCTCTCTGTTTCCGAACAGGACAATATGCGGCATATCGAGGGCGATGTCCTTCGGTATTCCGAATGTGTCCCCGACGGTTTCCCGCAGCTTTTTCATAAGCGTCACCTCCGAATGAGCGTCATATTTAATTTTTATGTTATGAAATTTGATTTGATTACATAGAAATATTAAAGATAAAACATATTTTATGAAAGGAAATCATATGAAAAAGCTTTTTCTTCATCTTGCGGTGATATGTATTATTTTTCTGATACTTACAAACGCGCAAAAATCAATGCTTTATGCGGCGGACGCTCTCACTGTCTGCTTTACCGTGATAGTGCCGACACTGTTCCCGTTTTTCATCTGTTCGGGACTGCTGATATATTCCGGCTTCTGCGAAAGCCTTGCGAAACTGTTCCGCTTTTGCATGATGCCGCTTTTCCGAATAAATCCCGCCGGTGCATCGGCGTTTGTTCTGGGTATCGTGAGCGGCTATCCTCTCGGTGCGTCATCCGCCGGTGAGCTTTACCGAAACAGCTACATAACAAAAACGGAGGCGGAGCGTCTGCTCGCCTTTTGCAACAATTCAGGGCCGCTTTTTATCATAGGCTCTGTGGGGCTTGCGGTATACTCCGATATAAGATACGGGATTATGCTTTACGTTTTCCACGTGCTTGCGGCGATTACCGTCGGAATTATTTTCAGATTTTACAAACGTAATTCGTACATTGCTCCGAAAACGCAGATGACCTCGCCCGAACGCAGCCTCGGCGAAATTTTCGGGATAGCTCTTGACAACGCTATTCACAATATGCTGCTCGTATGCGGCGCAGTTCTGTTTTTCAGCGTTATAAGCCGCATTGCTCTTGATTATATGCCCTTTAACACGCTTGTTATGTCTGTTGCCCAAGGAATGACGGAGCTTGTTACGGGAACGGTCGCTGTCGGCTCTCTCGATATTGACCTTGCCGTAAGGCTTGTGCTGACATCGTTTACGGTAGGCTTTGCGGGACTCAGCGTGCATTTTCAGGTGATGGCGGTAATATCACGATACGGTCTTTCTCTTGTGCCGTATATCATCGGCAAGCTGCTTCACGGAATTATTGCCGCACTTTATACCATGATTTTCCTAAGGCTGCATCCGATAACGGAGGCCGCTTTCTCTCCGTCGGCAGGTCGTGCCTTTGCCGCCTCATCGTCTGTTCTTACGGCGGCGGTGCTGCTGCTTGCGGCACTCGTGTTTATGTCGGGGATTGCTCTTAGAAAATCGGAAAAGGAACTGTGACAAAATGTTTCTCAAATAACACCGCTCCGATAATCAGACTTTTTTTCAGACAACAAAAACTCTTAAAATCAGACCTTTTATCGGTCGAATTTAAGAGTTTTTTCCGATGCCTTCCGCCCCATGCGGCGGCACAAATCATAATGCAGAAAAGAAGCTTGTCATCACTTTTGCTACGCAAAAGCCGCACTCCGTGCGTCCGCCCTTCTTGGCGGTGAGTGTAGGTCGCTCGAAGGGCTGCCGCCGACGTATGCGGATACTTCAAGGCTGACTTTCGAGATGATATGCGCCGCTTATTTTTCACATTATTCTGTCCTTAAATTAGCGGGCGCTTCTCAAGCTCAACAACACGCACGAGAATTATATCCCGCCCTATTGCCTGTATGCTGCTCCACGGCACGGACAGCTCGCCGCCGAAAACCGCCGGGAGCAGGCTCGTGTGCCGCCTTACGATAAGTGCGCTTATATTCCCCGTTTCGGGAGATATTTCCACATCTCTCACCGTTCCGATTCTCTCGGCGGTGTCAATATTTATCACCTCACGGTTTTTAAAGCTGCACGTTCTGAACATTGCGTCACCCTCACTTTTCTTTGATAATACCGCATTCCTTTTTGACCTTTAAAATTCTTTCAACAGCCTTGTCTATTGTGTCCGTACTTATCTTCCCTTCACGTATTCCGTTCATTATCTCATTTTTCGCAGTATCAAAATCCGAAACAATCAGCATATCGTTACCCGCATTGACTGCCTTTATGTATGCGTCCTCAATGCCGCTTACCGCATTCATCGCCATATCGTCCGTTATGATAAGTCCCTCGTGGCTAAGCTCGTTTCGCAGAATTTCATGAACGCTCGCCGAAAGCGACGCCGGCAGCTCCGCGTCCATGCACGTTACTATGTTATGCGATACAAGCACACCCTCCGCACCCTCGGCTATTCCCGCAGAAAACGGCAGAAAATCACATTGGGTAAAGCTCGATACGGGACGCTGATCCACAACCGTCCCCGTATGCGTGTCGGCATTTGAGCCGTAACCCGGAAAATGCTTTAGGCAGCTTGCGATATTATGCCTCTTTGCCGCCTTTACCGCCTCGGCAACGTACTGAGAGGTTATGCTCGCATTTTCGCCGAGGGAACGCTTGTATATGAAATCATCGGGATCGGTCGAAACGTCCGCAACCGGCCCCAGATTCATGTTCACACCCATCTCATACAAAAGCTCCGACTTCTCCGCCGTTGTATTTATCACATTATCCATGCCGCCCGCACGGTAATAATATGCAGGCGAATTAAACGGCTCGTTGCGCAAAAGCGGATTAGAGCTTACCCTCACAACCGTTCCGCCCTCCTCGTCGGTCGATATAATCAGCGGTATATCCGCCCTTTTCTGAAATTCCGAGGTCTTTTTCTGTACCTCGCTCTTTGTCAGTCCGTCAAAATCACGTGCGAACATCACAACCCCTCCGGCTCCGCTGCCGATAATATCGGTCATGTCCTCCTCACAGCGCACCATGAGCATCTGAGCAGCCTTTTCCTCCATCGTCATGTCCTGAACGGTAATGTTTTTTGTACCGCAGCCGCAGGTTAAAAGCAAAACGGCGGCAAGTATTAAGTTTCGTTTCATAAGCATTTCTTCCTTTTTGTTTTATTGGGTTTTTCCCCTTATATATATTTATTCAATGCTCATGTCAAATATTACCTTTTTGCGCAAATTTTTCGAGAGTTTTTAAAACAAGCTCCCACGTTCTGCGCACGGATTCGATCTCAAGCCGTTCGGACGGGGTATGAATATCGAGAATATTCGGTCCGAACGATACGCAGTCGGGATTTTTCAGCTTTTGCGAAAGCAGTCCGCATTCAAGACCTGCGTGTATTATTTCGATTTTCGGCTTTTTGCCGTAAAGCTCAAAATAAGTTTCCGATATTATCTCCCTAAGCCTTGATTTTTCGTTGTATTCCCACGGCGGATAATCGCCCTCTGACGAAACCTCCGCACCGTATTTTTCCGCAAGAGCTGTAACCTCCTCGGCAAGAGTGGCTTTTTCCGCCGCAGAGGAGCTGCGAATCGAAAACGACACGCACACGCTTTCTTCGGACGTTTGCAAAATTCCCAAATTGAGCGAGGTCTGAACAAGACCCTCAACATCGCCGCTCATTTTCTGCACTCCGTTCGGAGCGGAATTTATAAATTTCGTCACAGCGGCACCGTTTTCCATGATTTTTGCCGTTCCGCTTGAGGCTGATACCGTGATTTCAATATTCTCGGCGGGATATTTTCCCTTAAATTCCGCAAGTATTTCGCCGCATTTTTCGCTTACGTCAAAATCCGCCGCCACCGTTAATTCTCCGAAGGACGGGATTGCGTTGTCCTTTGTTCCGGAATTTACCGAAATCAGCTTTGCACCTTCATTCATAAGCGCAGCTGCCGAATATGCCGCAAGCTTTGCCGCATTGGCACGCCCTTTGCCTATCTCCACGCCGGAATGACCTCCCGTCAGTCCGCTTATGCGTATTGTATATATGCCGCCGCTTTTTTCTCTGCGTGAAACCGGGAACAGACACCGCACCGTAACACCTCCGGCGCAGCCTGCCGTCAGCACTCCCTCCTCCTCGCTGTCGATATTCATAACCGTTCCCGACTTAAGCTCCGATAAATCTATTGCCGCCGCTCCGGTCATGCCAACCTCCTCGTCAACGGTAAAGACCGCCTCGATTCCGGGGTGAACGATCGTATCATCGTCAAGCAGAGCAAGCGCCATTGCAACGGCTATGCCGTCATCTGCGCCGAGGGTCGTGCCTTTTGCGCCGATATATCCGTCCTTTACCTCAAGGGTAAGTCCGTCTTTTTCAAAATCTATCTCATATCCCGGCTCACTCTCGCAAACCATGTCAAGATGCCCCTGTATTATTACGGGAGTATCTCCCCCATTTTCGGACGGCTTTTTTATTATGATGTTGTTAAGCTCATCACGTGTATATTCAAGCCCCCGCTCACGTGCAAAATTTTCGCAGTAGTCCGCAATTTTCCAGGTGTTGTGAGAGCCGTGCGGTATGCCGCATATTTCTTCAAAAAATCCAAAAACTCCCTTGGGTTCAAAATCCGATAAAACCATATTGATCCTCCGTTTTTATTAAAGTGCAAAAAAACTACCCTTTGCGGAAGGTAGTTTTTTTGTTGCTATGTATAGGATAAAAGGGTAGAATGTAATTTCTACATTTACTATTATAGCATATTATCCCATACATTGCAAGACCTTTTTTAAATTTTTTCCGAAAAAAGAAAAAATTTTTGCCGATTATTTACCATATACAGTATCTGATGCCAAATCCAGCACAATATTTAGATTTCCGTTACGGCAGCGCAGCTCGTCTATAAACTCCCTGTCGGAGGTGTTATTTTTCATTCTGACGCTGTAGCAAAGCTCATAGAGAGAGCCTAAATCGGTGGTTTTTATGCGTGTAAGGCGGGTTTTGTCTGTATATTTCTGTAATATATCCTCGAACGCTCCCTCATAATCGAGGTTTTCGGGGACGGTGATTTTAAGGGTTTTTTCAAGTTCGCTGTTTGCGGCAAAGTTAATTTTTGTAAGAATTATCATGAATATGCACAGCACAGCCACAAACAGCGCACCGTAAAAATACATTCCCACACCTGCGGCAAGCCCCGCCGCTATCGAGAAAAATATGTACGCTATGTCCTTCGGGTCTCCGGGGGCACTTCTGAATCGTATAATCGACAGCGTTCCCGCAAGAGAAAACGCACGGGCAACGTTTGAGCCGATGAACAGTATTATCACGGCAAGTATTACCGGCAGCATGGTAAGCGTAAGTGCAAAGCTTTGCTGATGTCCGCCGCCGTGTGTGAATTTGTAAGTTAAAGCAATAACAATCCCGAAAATTATCGCCGCAGCAATAGCGGCAAGCGCAGACGGTATTGTAAGTGATAGTGCCTCGGCTGCTCCCGAAGCGGTTGATGTCAGTATTTCTTCCATTTTAATCCTCCATTCCGCCGCCCTGCGGCGGCACAAATCATAATGTGGAAAAGACACAAGCAGATTGCCTTCTTGAGGGACGACGGCATATGTGTATACTCCAAGTCCCGAAAGGAGGTGAGATGCGCAGTGTATTTTTCACATTATCCTCTCCTTTGTTTTATGCGGGTCTTTTTATTGTTTCTCTTCCGCTCTGCTTTTTAGCTGTGCTGTGCGGCTTGTATTTTATATAATTCATATATTCCGTGCCGTATTTTGAAAAGCTTGAGCGTCTTATTTCAAGCTCCGAAAGCATATCCGACAGCCACACCGGCATCGCACGGCTCGTTTTGATTTCCATAACATAGCTGCCGTCCGGCAGAAGTCGGCTGCCGTGGTCGCCCGCCTCAAGGCGCAGCTCGCTGCGGCGTGTTCTGATATTTGCATCAAACGAAATCCTTAAATCATCGTTTCCGTTTTCAAAATACGCAAGCCTGTCATACGCTATATAAACCTGCGGTATCACGCTGTGAATTTTCATAAAATATTCAAGCTCATTCATCACCTGCGGATTCATGCGCTTCCTGTGATTCGGCTGAATATCGGTTTCGATAAAATCATACGCCTCATCAATCAACATCGTCGTTCGGCGCTTATTGACAAGTCCCCGAACCTTCTTCTTGATCTCAAGAAAAACATCGGAGTCCATATCGGGAACACCGTAGGCACGAAGCCTGAGCTTTTCCTTATATACCGGCTTTGACAGCGACTGCCTTATAAGGCTGCTGTCCTCGGTGTCGTAATAAATATTCGCAATTGTGTAAAACGAATGGTCTATGCAGTATTTGTCCGCTGTCATGTGACGTTCTATGACATCAAGCGTTTTGACAAGAGTGCGTTCGTCCATTATGTATTTGTACCCAAAGCGGTTAAAAACCTCAATAGCCATCTTTATCTTTCCCTTCTGTGTTTTACTGTGACCTCATTCTACAACATCAAACTTAAAACAACCTTAAAAATCCCGCATATTATGCAAATTCATAGAAAATTCATTTTTTTTAAATTTTTAAGGCATTTTTAAGAAATTTGTGATATAATTAAGGAAATAACGAAAGGAACGGTGAATTATCATGCGGATACTTGTGGTTGAGGACGAAAGACATCTTGCCGAGGCGCTTTCACATCTCCTGCGCAAAAACAATTATACGGCGGACGTTTCGTATGACGGCGAAAGCGGACTTGACAACGCTCTGTCCGATATATACGACGTTATTGTTCTTGATATTATGCTGCCCAAGCTTGACGGAATATCCGTATTAAAGGAACTGCGGCGGGAGGGTATCACAACGCCCGTCATACTCCTTACGGCAAAGGGCGACGTTGCCGACAAGGTTCGGGGACTTGACTGCGGCGCGGACGATTACCTTGCAAAGCCGTTTAATACCGAGGAGCTTCTCGCAAGAATACGTGCTCTCGGCCGCAGACGGGGTGAAATAGTGCCGAGTGACGCTATCGAATTTCATGGTCTGTCACTTGATACTCACAATATGATTTTAAGCGAAAACGGCTCCGAAATACAGCTGTCACTTAAGGAATGTGAGCTGATGGAATATCTTATGCTGCACAAGGGCGGCGTTGCGTCAAAGGAGCAGATCATCGAAAAGCTGTGGGGCTTTGAAAGCGAAGCGGAGGCAAACCACGTTGAGGTGTATGTGTCGTTCCTGCGCAAAAAGCTTAGATTTATAAAGTCAAAAACCTCCATAACCGCCGTCAGGGGTGTCGGGTATAAGTTAGAACAATAAATCAGCGGCTTAAATAATGCTCACTGAACAAATGCGATTTTCAATCGCATTTGGAAAAATTATGACTATTGTCAAAATTTTTCGTGTAAAATCAGAGATTTTACACAGTTCGCATTGATAAAGTCTGCCCAAA
>JAXDRV010000043.1:0-3245 GCA_034090805.1 Clostridia bacterium | reverse complement strand
TGCCGCAGCGGAAAGCCAATATACTACCTTGCGCCAATCCCCGTCAAAACCGTACACAATCGCCGACAGCACATCAATCAATATCAGCAGGGCGGGGAATATGTACGTTTTATTCAGCATTATTACGCACCTCCGCAAGCTTGTTCATCAGCCTTAAGCAATCGTCCTTGTAATGCTCCTTAAGCTCCGTCTGTCGTGTCAATTCGGTGCGTATGTCGGCATACTTTTTAGCCGACACCACCGCAACCGATACACCTGCAAGAGCGCAGAACACAAGCATGAGTGTTATAAATGCGTTGATTTTGTTCATGATGTAACCCTCCTGTTCCATACTTTAGCCACCTGTGTTTCACTTTCATAGGTAATAGTCTGTAAATGACAGCTTTTGCAGTATGCATACGTGTTATTCTCAAAGGTTGTATATTCCGCCTCGCCGCCGCAGCATGGACACGGTTTTAACGGCTCTGGCTGTATGTCCCATTTGATGTTTCGCTCTATACAGTCGCTGCAATAGCCGCCGGCACATTCAGTTTCAACGATGGACGCACAGCCGTCTGCTTCACGGAGTGCATTAATAATCATCCTCTTTTGTTTCTCGGTACACTTAATCTCAATCATGGTTTTGTTCCTCCTCGCCGTTTTTCTGTATTTCATACCCGTATTCACTAAGCTTTCCAATAATCTCGTCAACACTTCGTCTGCCTAAATTCCTGATACGAATAAGGTCATTATAGCTTAACTGCGCAAGCTGTTGGAGTGTGTCTATGCCGGCTCTTTTTAAGCAGTTGTATGAACGAACGGATAAGTCCATTTGTTCGATGTTTGTCGGCGCATATTTCCTACGCAGCTCATGGTCTTGGATGATTTCATCGGCAGTTTTTACGTTTAGCTTGCAAAGTTCAATGAGCTTACCCTCAAGCTCGGAAAATTTGTTATAATAGTCCGTTCGGATATTTTCGATTATTGCCGACACACCGTATCTAAAATATTTCGCCCTGCTCGGGTGACGCAGTTTTCTTATTGCCTTTGCCTCGATTCGTCTTATTCTGTCCCTTGTCACTCCGAAAAGCTTTCCCGTTTGCTCAAGCGTCAGTAAATCAACAAATCGGTTTTTTATTATTTTCCTTTCCCTGTCGCTTAACTTATACAATACATATTCGATACTTGCGTTAAAGTCCGGAATTATGTCGGCTCTTTCCGCTATTTCCTCAGCCTCATCTTCAAAAACCGCATATATAAGATTAAGCGGATATTCCAAATCTTTAATTATGTTTGCCATGCTCTGTTTCCTCCTTTATCAATCTTCCAACGTTATACCCAAATCATCGCAGACACACCCGATTGCCAACAAACAGCCGGAGCAGAACCGCATATGCTGCCGCTTATCATGTGACCGCCTGTCCGCTTCATACTCGGCAACCGCCTTGTCGGCTTCAGCCTTAAATTCATTGTACCTATACGACAACGCTTCGACAATTTCGTCATGCGTCATATTGTAAAAATCGTCACTTACTATCATCTCCATACCTCCATATCTAAAATTACCCTCTGCGCATCGGCTGCATCCGCTCTTGTCATGCGCCCCTGCTTTGTTTCAAAGTAGACCTCCGCAAGGCGGCACAGCGCAAACAGCTCCGCTTGTGAAAATTCTCCTCTGTTACGAACCGCAATATACGCATCGGTCAATGCCTCTATTCCTACGCAGTCCGACAGCTCGTTTGCTGTTTTGATAATTCGTGCTTTAGTCTTTTTGGCAAATCCCATTCCGTACACTCGTCCTTTCCGACTGTTCTGCTTCCGCTCGTCAATACCTCCTTGACGTGCGCAGCCGAAACCGCCCGCACGTCACTCCCTCCGAACAGCAGTACGAAATATGCCTTGACATTTGCCGCCTCGGCACATTTACACAATTCGCTGCACTGCCGCACGTCCTTGTCCTTTAAATGCCACGCCCTGCCGCTTACCTCTTTGGCGTCAAACACCTCTACACCCTCCGGCAGGAATATCTCATAGTCATACGGCTCTCCGGCAACGTATATGCCGTTTACCGTCCTATTCGGATTATTCTTATGCCAGTGCATTCCGCACGCCTCGGCAACGCTCATAAGCCGTTTTATCTCGTTCTCAAAAACATATCCCTTTCTCATCGGCTTGTCACCCTGTTTAGGATGTGGCTTGCCTGCATCCTTGTCAGTCCCTCAAGCTCCGCATCCGTTACCTTTCCTCTCATTTTGCGCTTAATAAAATTTATCTGCGCTTCACTTGCAGGCTTGCGCCCCCACGTCTTTGCCGCCGATAAATCCCACAGCGCCCTTGAATTATCATAATCCGCACACAGCGTCTTATATGCCATATCCAACGCCTCCTGCATCTTCATCGCAACACCGTCAACAACCGTATCGCCGACAGCGTCCGGAGCCGGTATGCGCATCTTTCCGCAGTCGCCGAGTGAAAGCACCAAATCACCGTCCGGCAGCTTAAACCAGTTTACGTTATGCGTTTCGTACTCCTGCTCCTTTGCCCATAAATCAACAATTTCAATGTTCCGTATCCAGCTTGAAATACAGTCGCTCTCACGCTTGATAATATCCGGCAAATCAAACAAATCACCCTCGATTTTATCCTGTTTGCCTTTTGGAACACTGTCCATGTCAACGCCGATAAGCGTCGGAGCGGTGCACAGGCTCGCCCTGCCCGTCGTTCCGACCAAATCAATCAATATCAGCCGTTCCTTTCCGGGATAAAGTCTAAGCCCCCGTCCGACCATTTGCGTATACAGGCTGCTGTTGGATGTCGGACGTGCTATCATTACCGTTTCCACAAGCGGCATATCCGTTCCCTCGGTGAATATCATGCAGTTTACCAAAACGGGTATCTCACGCTTTGTGAACCGCTCTATTATCTCTGCTCTGTCCTTTGTGTCGGCTGTCACGGCGACCGCTCCGTCTATCCTTGACGCTATCTGCTCAGCGTGCTTGACCGATACCGCAAATATAAGCGTCTGCCCTTTTGCGTGCTTGTAATACGCTTCTGCTATTGCATCGTTGATTACATCGACGTTCATCGCATCCTCAAGCTCACCCGGAGCATAATCGCCCATGCGCCGTGCTACCTGTGAAATATCATACCCGACATTCACACGCAGACAGTGAATATCCGTCAAATACCCGTTTTTTATCGCCCATTTCAAATCACGCCGGAATATAATATCCTCGAATACATCGTCAAGCCGCACCTTGTCGCCT
>JAXDRV010000042.1:0-51326 GCA_034090805.1 Clostridia bacterium | reverse complement strand
TTTTCTCTCAAAATATTTATTTGGGCAGACTTTATCAATGCGAACTGTGTAAAATCTCTGATTTTACACGAAAAATTTTGACAATAGTCATAATTTTTCAAATGCGATTGAAAATCGCATTTGTTCAGTGAGCATTATATAATAAACATTGTTATATTTACGCATAAATGTCATAAATTTATTAGAAATATTATTATACGGAGGTAAATATGAAAGAAATACTTCTCCCCGAAATTCATACCGTCGGTATTTACAATTCACAGCTTGCCGCCAAAGGAAGGAGCATAACGCAGGATCGGCAGACAACCATGTTCGAGATAGAGCTGCCCGCCGAAGACGGCGGTATTGCGTATATCGACTCGGAAAGTATGCCCATCACCTCCGATACAATAATCTGCGCCAAGCCGGGGCAGCTGCGCCATACAAAATTTCCGTTCAAGTGCCTGTATATACATATGCGTGTTAATGACGGCGCACTCTGCGAGCTGCTTATGAATTTGCCGAATTTCATCAAAATCGGCAGCCGCCGAAAATACGAAGAAATATTTTTAAGCCTATGCCGCCGTTTCGGCTCGGTTTCTGAAGGCGACCGCATACTTATGAACGGGCTTGTTATGGAGCTTGTCGGCAGACTTGCCGGGGAATCAGACAAAAGCACCTGCGGCAAAAGCACAAACGACGAAGTTATCCAAATTGCCGTCCGTTATATACGTGAGAATATCGACAGCGATTTGTCACTCAAGGCAATGGCGGAGCGGTTTTCGTTCAGCCCCGTTCATTTTCATAACCGCTTTAAAAGTGCTACGGGCAAAACGCTGCGTGAGTTTGTCGAGGACGAAAGAATAAAAAAAGCGGCAGATTTACTGACGTCAACCGATATGACGCTGACGCAGACAGCCTACCGCTGCGGCTTTTCATCGCAAAGCTATTTCAGCTATGCCTTCAAAAGAAAAATGAACCTCACCCCGCGGGAATATGCCCGTGAAATATTCCGCAGATATGAGGAATAACGTCCGCTGTCGTGACTGTTGTTTCGCTGTGCGTACTCCTAACGTTTTTGCTATTTGAGAATCGAGAAATCTCCCAATAGATGAAAAACGGGACTGCATTCTGCAATCCCGTTTAATTTATGTCTGATTAATCGGCATAAACACTGCACTGTTTTCTGTCTCTGCCTTTTCTTTCAAACTTAACTCTGCCGTCGATAAGAGCAAAGAGTGTATCGTCACTTCCGATTCCTACATTGTTGCCCGGATGGATTTTTGTTCCTCTCTGTCTTACGAGTATATTACCGGCTAATACAAACTGACCGTCGGCACGCTTTGCGCCGAGTCTTTTCGATTCGCTGTCACGACCGTTTTTTGTACTACCCATACCTTTCTTATGAGCCATTCAAAACACCTCGATTCTTAAAATGGTTTCGCCTTTTATGCGTTGATCTTTGTTATCTCTACCTTTGTAAAGGGCTGTCTGTGACCCTTTTTACGTCTGTAGTTCTTCTTTCTCTTCATCTTGTAAACGTAAATCTTCTTAGCCTTGCCGTTTTTAACGACCTTAGCCTCAACAGCAGCACCGTCAACAACGGGTGCGCCTACCTTTACGTCATCGCCGTTTCCGACCATAAGAACCTTGTCAAACGTTACGGCTGCGCCCTCCTCGGCCTCGAGCTTCTCTACAAAAAGAGTATCGCCCTCCGAAACCTTGTACTGCTTGCCGCCTGTTACTATAATTGCGTACATTCTCTGAACACCTCCTGTTATTTATTCGAGGACTCGCTATCATAGGCGCCTTTCGGACTTTAAGCCTAATCTATGCGGTCACCATGATATTATATCAAAAACCCGACCGCTTGTCAAGGGATTTTGACAATTTTTTTATCTATTAGGAAATTCCTCAATTTCCCAATAGAGAACGACAGTCACGATAGTGACTTTTTTACAAAAATCACACCGTAATTATCTTAACCTCGCATTTGTTCAGCGCATCGTTCCAGTCCTCGCTGAGCTGTACGTCCGTAATAAAGCAATCTATGCCGTTGAGCGTACCGATCGACGGAACACCCATTCTTCCGAGCTTGTTATGGTCGCACAGGAAAATTACCGATTCACTGTTTCTGATCATCGCCTTTTTTATTTCCGCCTCGTCCTCGCTGCTGTCTATCAGCCCGCGGGTAAGAGTTACGCCCTTGCAGGAAAAAAAGCACTTGTTTGCAAAATAATTTTCTCTTATCGTTTTTTCCGCAATGCGTCCCACATATGACATATTCCTTGGAGTAAGCTCTCCTCCGGTGCATATCACGTGAACGCCCGTACATTCCGCAAGCTCGGCGGCTATTTTTGACGCATTCGTGATTACCGTCACACCGTGCTTGTCCTTAATGTTGCGGGCAAGATGCCATGCAGAGGTGCTCGCATCAAGAAAAACCGTTTCCCCGTTTTTTATCATGCGTGCCGCATATTTGCCTATCCTCTGCTTCTCCTCGAAATTCACAGTGTCACGCTCCGCTATCGGCATATCCGCAGCACTGTTTGTATCCGCAAGAGTCGCTCCTCCGTAGGTGCGTATCAGCACACCCTGTTTTTCAAGCTTCAAAAGGTCACCGCGTATTGTTTCCGTTGTCACCTCAAACTGCTTCGCCAAATCAACAACAAGCACACTGCCCTTTTCATTTATTATCTGTTCAATTGTATTCCTACGTTCAACCGCAAGCATATCTTCTCCGTTCCGCCGCCTTTGCGGCATATTTCTCTATTGTCCGTAAAATAATCAAGCCGCCGTACCGGAATTGTACGGCGGCATTTGTTTTATTTGATTATTCAGCTGCCGGAGCGTTTGTTTCTGCCGGTGCTTCCGTTGCAGCTGCGTCACCCTCTGCGGGAGCCTCTGTCGTTTCGGGAGCATCTGTTGCTTTTTCCGCTTCCTTCTGAGCCTTTTCGGCTGCTATTCTGTCATCTCTCTGCTTCTGGTCAAGAGTGTTTCTGATTTCCTTCCACTTTGTTTCACCCGTAACCTCATCGCCGAAGCCGTACTGCTCCTTAAAGGAGTCAATGTTCTCTTCTCCGACATATGCCGCAACGGTGGTTTCGCCCTCGGCTACACCCCATGTGGTATCCTCGGTTATATCATCGCCCCACTTGAGCATTTCCTTAAGTGCTGCAAAATCCATTCCGTACATCTCTGCCATCTTTTTGCAGGGTATGTTGTAATATGCCGCACTTTCCGAAGTCGTTCCGGGCATATCTGCCGGCAACTGATACTCGGCAAGGAAGTCTGCCAGCTCATAGCCGCTTTCGTCAGCTATCTGTGCTATCGTCTTTCCGCTTACATCAATGTATCCCATTCTGTTGTACTTATTAAACAGATTTTTACCGAATACAACGCAGATAATCACAACCGCCGCAACAACCACAACGCCTGCCGCAATGCCTATGATAAGACCTGTGTGCGATTTTTTCGGTTCCTCGGCAACGACCTCCTCTACAGCCTCGCCCTCGATGTTTGCTCCGAGATCCTCGGCAGCTTCGTTTTCACTGTTTTCTGTGAGAGCATCCGCAGCCTCAAGCTCTTCAACGCTTGCTGCGTACTCCTCATTTTCCTCCTCTGCGTCCTCGGTTACCTCTTCAACAGCCTCCTCAGCCGTATCTTCGGCAACATCCTCGGCTACCTCTGCCGCAGTTTCTTGTATGTCCTCGTTTTCCGTTACTTCGTTTTCCAAGTTTTCCTTATTCTCTTCGCTCATTTCTGATTCTCCTTCAAATTAATATTATTCTGCAGCCGGTGCTTCCGTTGCTTCCTCTGCGGGAGCCTCGGTTGCCTCTGCCGACGGAGCGGGCGTAGCCTTTGCCGCCTCCTCCTGAAGCTTCTTCATGCTTTCCTCAATAATCGGCTCTGCATCTGTCCAAAGCATATCGGGAGTTACCGAATCATCAAGCTTATACATTTCCTTGAACTGCTTGAAGTCATCCTCGCTGTCACCGATTATGTTCTTAACGGTAAAGCTCTTTCTCAACTCACCCCAGTTTGAATCGCCTGCGGGTGCTTCCGAAAGATGATACTGTGTCTTAAGGTCATCTGCTGTAGTTTTTGCAAATTTGATGTAGTTGTCAACCGTCATCATATCCGTCATTTCCTCCTGAGTAGCTCTCTTGCTTACTCCCGAAAGACCGTACTGAGCAAGGTAATCCTCTATGCTCATTCCCTCCTGCTCGGCAAGATATTCAACGGTAGGCTCCTTCTCCCCGCTTTCAATCGCCTTTGCATTAAGCTTGCCTGACATTTTATCATAGACAGCATAACCCGCCAGACCGATAACCGCCACAAGCACAACGGCTATTATAACGTTAATCATCGTATCTGCGGAACCTCTTGATCCTTTTGCCATTTATCTTTCTCCTTCCTGTATTACGGAGCTTGCTCCGTTTTTCATTATCTTTTTAAATATACCACTTTTCAACGAAAAAATCAATATGTTTTTGTTAAATTTTTATTAATTTTTCAATACAATGTTACAAACAAAAAACAAGAGTCGGCTGCGTCAACATATTAAGCCGCAGCCGACTCTTGCACTGTGCGGTAAATCAGCCTCTTTGAAGTGCGTCCTTCAGCCACCATTCGCCTATATCGAGAGCATGATACAAATCGTCACGCTCCGCCTTGCGGTATACCTGACCCGTTCCCAGCTCGCTCTCGTTTTCCATAAGCTGGATACGGATTTTTGACGATACGTTAAAATTTTCCGACACAGGTGACTGCTCAAGAATATCGAGAGCAAGAATATATTTGTCATCAAGATTTCCGTAATATATTCTGTCACCCACACGATACATCGGCTTTCCCTTGTAAATAAGATTCTTCTTTTTCTTTATTACTGACATAATTTTATTTCCTTTCTTTTACAATAGTGTGTGTTTACGAAATGTGAAATTCCCTCTGAATTTGAGATATTTCCGATTACGGGGCGGCAGGGACACCGCCCCCTACACACCCTTGCTCTCACTTTGAACTCGCCGAAACTCAATCATAAACATCACAAATTCTTCCAAAGCTGTAACAAGCCTATGAGATTTGAGAGTGTTTTTGAGTTTGTTCAGACGAGTTACCGCCAGGGATGTTTGAGTCTGAATAAACTCAAAAATACTCTCAAATCAAAACCGACACTCCGTAAATATTTATTATTTTATAGCTCAAAACCCACTTTTACCGCATTTATATTCGGTTCTGCCATCGCAATACGCTTGGGGGGCAGTGATTTTTTAATCGTTTCGGCAATATCCTCAATGCTGAAAAGACCCGTTTCCTTTATCATCTTTCCCAACATTACCATGTTTGCAAGATTTTTTGCTCCCATTTTATCGGCCGTTTCCGTTGCGTTGACGTAAAATGCCGATACATCGCTGCGCTCTGTCTTTCTGTCGATAAGCGAGCTGTCAATGAACATCATTCCTCCGGCGCTGACCTCATTCTCGAATTTGTCAAGCGACGGTCTGTTCATCGCAATCAGCACATCGGGCTCCGTTACTATCGGCGAGCCTATCGGCTCATCGTCTATTTTAACGTGACAATTCGCCGTTCCGCCTCGCATTTCTGGACCGTAGGACGGCAGCCACGACAGCTCCCTGTCCTTGAGCATCGCTGCGGAGGCAAGAATCTTCCCGGCAAACAGTATTCCCTGACCGCCGAAGCCGGCAAGTATTATGCTGCAATTTTCCATTTACTTGTCACCTCCGTTGTCAATATCCTTGAACACTCCGAGAGGATAAAACGGTATCATTTCGTTGCGCAGACGCTCAACCGCCTCAACGGGCGACATACCCCAGTTTGTCGGGCAGGTGCTTAACACCTCAACAAGCGAAAAGCCTTTTCCCGCAAGCTGTGTTTCAAACGCTTTTTTTATCGCTTTTTTCGTATCTCGTATATGTGCCACGGAATCCGCCGCAGTTCTTGCGATAAACGCAGGTCCGTCAAGCGTGGAGAGCATCTCGCACACACGAACGGGATTTCCCTGGGTTTTGACATCTCTGCCGTAGGGCGAGGTCTGCGTAACCTGACCCGGCAGCGACGTGGGCGCCATCTGACCGCCCGTCATTCCGTATATCGTATTGTTTATGAAAATTATCGTTATGTTTTCGCCTCTTGCGGCGCTGTGAACGGTTTCCGCCGTACCTATTGCCGCGAGGTCGCCGTCACCCTGATATGTGAACACGACTCTGTCCGGCAAAGAACGCTTGATTCCCGTCGCAACCGCGGGTGCTCTGCCGTGAGCCGCCTGAACCATGTCTACATTAAAATATTCGTGCGCCGTTACTGCACAGCCTACCGGCTCTACGCCTATGGCTTTGCCGGAAACACCAAGCTCGTCAAGACATTCCGCCACGAGCCTGTGTACCACTCCGTGCAGACAGCCGGGGCAGTAGTGCATGATACTGTCGGTCATGCAGCCGGGACGTTTAAACTCCATATTAATCCTCCATTCTGCCACCCTGCGGCGGCATAAATCATAACGTGTAAAAAATCTTGCGTCATCGCAGTATTCTGTGTTGAATCCCCCCAAACACCTTTGCCTCAGCAAAGGCGGTCAAGCCTGTTTCACAAAGCGAAACTGTTGAACAAGGGGTGCTTATTTTCACGTTATTTTTTCAGTATTTCGTATACCTTTTCTTTTACCTCTGCCGGCGAGGGGATAACTCCGCCGGTTCGTCCCGTAAAGTATACCGGAACCTTACATTCACACGCAAGCTTTATATCCTCAACCATCTGTCCCATGCTCATTTCAACGGACAAAAATGCCTTAGGGCTTACCTCCTTGTATATGCGCTCAGGGAACGGCCACAGCGTTATCGGACGGATTATGCCGGCCTTTATGCCCTCACGGCGCAGCTCCCTCACTGCCGTTTCGACAACTCTTGACGTTATCCCGTAGGACGAAATTATTACGTCTGCGTCCTCGATATACTTTGCCTCGTATCTTTGCAGCTCATTTTTTACGATTTTATATTTTTCCTCACGCTCAAGGACGGTGCGCTCAAGCTCATCCGCCTCAAGGTAGAGTGTTTTTATCACGTTTTTATCACGCTTGTTTTCCGTGCCGGTTGCCGCCCACGGCTTTTCGCTTATCTGCGGAGCGGGTATTTTGTCAAAATCAACCGGCTCCATCATCTGACCGAGAGTACCGTCGCCGAGAAGCATTACGGGGATTCTGTAATGCTCCGATATGTTGAATGCCTCTGCCGTAAGCGTCGCTGTTTCCTGCACGCTTCCGGGTGCGAGAACTATCAGATGATAATCTCCGTGACCGCCGCCTCTCGTTGCCTGGAAATAGTCCGACTGCGCCGGCTGTATTCCGCCGAGTCCCGGACCGCCTCTCATTATGTTTACTATAACGCAAGGTAAATCCGCACCCGCAATATAGCTGATACCCTCCGATTTAAGGCTTATTCCCGGACTGGAGGAGCTTGTCATAGCCCTGACTCCCGCCGATGCTGCGCCGTAAACCATGTTTATCGCCGATATTTCACTTTCAGCCTGTAAAAACACGCCGCCTATTTTCGGCATCTTTTTTGCCATATATGCCGACAGCTCCGTCTGCGGCGTTATCGGATACCCGAAAAAATGACGGCAGCCGGAGCGTATCGCAGCCTCTCCGATTGCCTCGTTTCCCTTCATTAAAACCTTCATTTATTTGTCCTTTCCGTCACCAATCGTAATTACACAATCCGGGCATACCGTTGCGCAGAAGCCGCAGCCTATGCACAGTGCCTCATCCGTCAGCTCCGCAGGTCTGTAGCCGTGCGAATTCATTTTTTCTGCGGATATTTTTATTATTTTCTTTGGGCAAGCCTCAGCGCATAGACCGCAGCTTTTGCACCTCTCGCCGTCTATTTTAATTTTGTTCAAGTAAATCCTCCATTCCGATTCTTAAAGTAACTTGAGATATATTTCCATTTCAAATGCCGTTTCCGACGGTATCTCCGACACCGCCTCCGCCGTGCCGCAGTGACGGGCTATCTTCAGCCCCGTAAGCTCCTCGGCACGCTTAAGCTCCCCGATTCCCGACATCACAGTGCTTTTGTCTGTTTCGTACGAAAGGTTTGTGTTGTTGTATATATCGGTAATTTTAAGCCTTGACGCTTTTTCTATGTCAGCCGCCATGGCGCATATTTCCTCTGCGGTCGAGGTAAGGGGACGGCGTGTGTTTACCACAAGGTGCATTTCGTATCCGTTTTTTTCAAATTCACTTGTGTATCTGCCAAGCGCATATGCGCCCTCATCATCACCGCCCACGTCAAATATAAAGCAGCCGTCCGAATTGAACGCCTTGCTTATTTCCGCAGGAACAAGCGGCATATCGACATTGGTGGACGCAAACCTCCCGGCTATCACCTCAATGCCCATATCCTCAAGCCTTTTGCGGAGATCGTTCGTTCTGAAATACGGATTTACGGTGTCAAGGTCGATAATCGTTACCTTTTTGCCCTCACGGCGCAGCTTCGCCGCAAAATTTACGGAAACCTCCGTTTTCCCGCTTCCGTAGTGTCCGGTGAAAATATGCAGCTCCCTCATTTATATCTCCTTTTTGCCGTTAATACATTAATTATAGCATACTTATATGATTTTTTCAACAACCAATCGATATTTATCCTTATTTTTTCTATTTTGTACTATAATCGCAAGATATATTGCCGTCATGGCACATAAGCCTCCGAGAGCAGCCATGCCCTCTGAGTGGAAAATCCTGTTAAATATTATATCACCGATAACAAAAAATATTATCGGAATAATATACACCCATACCGCTGCACCGAGAACTCTCGACGAGGGCATCTCAAGCTCCACCCTGTCGCCCGCAGCCGCTCCTGCCTTGTTTTCGGCAGTTACGACCGTTTCCGATTTGCAGCCGCCGCATGAGGCGCAGTTGCCTCCGCAGGCGGATTCACGGTGTATTCTGATTTTTGCCTCCGTGCCGTTTACCGACACTACCGTTCCTGTTTGTTTCATCAGCGTTTAAGCAGCTCCTTTGCGTGCTTCATGGCGGTTTCGGTAATCTCGCCGCCGTCTATGATCCTTGCAAGCTCCTCGGCTCTTCCCTCGTCGTCAAGCTTTCTCAGGCTCGTGGACGCCATTTCTCCGTCCGTATTTTTTTCTATCAAATAATGATTGTCGGCAGCCGCCGTAAGCTGCGGCAGATGCGTTATGCAGATAACCTGCTTTGTTTTTGCCAGCTCGGAAAGCTTGTTTGCGATTTTGAGTGCGGTTTTTCCCGATACTCCGGTGTCGATCTCGTCAAATATCAGCGTGTCGACGCTGTCCGTTTCGGCGAGAATCGATTTTATCGCAAGCATAACCCTCGACAGCTCGCCGCCCGACGCAATCTTCACAAGCGGCTTAAGCGGTTCTCCGGGGTTTGTGCTTATCATAAATTCCGTCCTGTCGCAGCCGTTTTCGAGGAATTTATCCTCCGGCTCAACAAGCACCCTGAATTTTGATTTTTCCATATTCAGCTCATGGAGAGAATCCTCGATTTTCTTCTCAAGCGTCTGCGCGGCGGCAATTCTCGCCTCCGAAAGCTTCTTTGCCGAAGTGCGCAGCTTTGATGTAATGTCCTCAACCTGCTTTTTAAGCTCCTCCGCACGTTCGTCACTCATCATTATGGAGTCAAGCTCCTCCTGCGCCTTTTCGCCGAAACGGTTTATTGACGGAATGTCCGCTCCGTATTTTCTTTTGAGCCTTGAAATAAGCTCCAGACGCTCCTCAAGCTCGTCAAGCTCCTCCGGGTCAAACTCCACCGTTTCCCCGAATGATGACAGCTCGTGAGCACCGTCCTCAACGGCGTACATCGCATTCTGAAGTGCGTCGTATACCTCACTTATTTTGGGGTCAAGCTCCGACACTCCCGAAAGCGCATTTACCGCAATGCTCAGGCTGTCGTATGCCGACTGCATTTCGCCGTTGTCGTAGAGATTCGCATACGCTTCGCCGATTGATTCACGTATCTCCTCAGCGTTGCGGCATATCTCACGCCTGCTTATAAGCTCCTCTTCCTCGCCGTCCGTAAGCTGCGCCGAGGTTATCTCCTTTATCTGATATTCCAGTAAATCCATGCGCTGCATTTTTTCACGCTCGTCCGTTTCGAGTGATTTCAGCTCACGCTCCGCCGCACGCAGCTGCCTGTATAAATTCTTATACTCAAGCAAAAGCGCCTCCGTCCGTCCGTAGCCGTCAAGAAAATCTATGTGCCTTGACGGAGTAAGCAGTGCCTGATTGTCATGCTGACCGTGAATATTTATAAGCCTGTCGGCAATTTCACGCAGCACCGCCAAGGTCACAGGCATTCCGTTTATGCGGGCAGAGCTTTTTCCGTCCTTTGTTATCGTGCGGCTTATGATGATTTCGCCGTCCTCCGGCTCGATGTCATTTTCCTCAAGAATTTCGGAAAGACCGCCGCAGCCGAACACCGCCGACACAGCCGCCTTTTCCGTGCCGTAACGCACAAGCTCCTTGCTTGCACGATCGCCGAGTATCATGTTTATCGAGTCTATTATAATTGATTTTCCTGCTCCCGTTTCACCCGTAAGAACACTAAGCCCGCCGCTTATCGAAACGTCAAGCTTGTCTATCACGGCAACGTTTTTTATATTCAGCTGATTTAACATTACGCTACCTCTTAATTCAATAATATTCCTTTGAGCTTTGTTTCAAATTCCTCTGCACGAGCGGGATTTTCGGCTATTATAAATATCGTGTCGTCGCCGGCAATCGAGCCGAGGAACTCATCTCCGAGCATTTCGTCTATGTACGTGCACATCGCCGGGGCAATACCCGAATACGTCCTTATCACAACGGTATGCACCGCACGCTTTATGCTTACGACCGTATCACCGAGAGAGCGTATAGCCTCCTCGCTCTTGCTTTTGTCCGAATTGGGGATCGCATATACCGAGCCGCCGCCCGGCACAGGCTTTTTCACAAGCCCAAGCTCCTTTATATCACGTGAAACAGTCGCCTGAGTGCAGGTCATGCCCTCGCTTTCGAGTATATCGACAAGCTGCTCATGCGTTTTCACCGGCTGCTCCTGGATTATCTTTGCAATTCGGCTTTGCCTTTTATATTTCATTTCACCCGCTCCTTTCTTAAGATAATTTTTTCAGCACCGTATCGTAAAACGAACGGCAGCCTATCTTGATTATGCTCAGCCGATAATCAGACCTCGTTATGCGCACCTCATCTCCCGGAGCAATGCTGCCCAGCACGTCACCGTCTGCGGAAACGACCGCTCCGTTGTTCAGATAATTCTCGTCAAGCCGCATAACTATCTCACTGTCCGGCGGCAGAACCGCACTCCTTACCGACAGCATATGGGCACATATCGGCGTTGCTATATACAGCTCCATGTGCGGATCCGCAACGGGGCCTCCGGCGGATATCGAATATCCCGTTGAGCCTGTCGGAGTGGCTATTATCAGTCCGTCCGCTATGTATTTGTTCACAAGCTCGCCGCCCGCATAAAGCTCAATATCGATAAGCTTTGCGCCGGTATTCTTCGCCGCCACAACGTCATTTAAGGCATGATCCCATGCCGTTACACATCCGTCCCTTATTATCTCCGCTTTCATAAGCATACGGCTCTCCGTTTCAAAATCTCCCGCAAGCAGCTTTTCAAATGCGTCCTCAAGCCCGTCCGTTTCGACCTCCGTCAAAAAGCCTATTCTGCCGAGATTTATCCCAAGTACAGGAATATTCCGCCTTGCGCACGGAGCGGCAATTTGCAGCATTGTCCCGTCACCGCCGAGAACCACCATGCAGTCCGCCGCTTCAAACAGCTCCTCATACGGCACAAGCCGAACCGCCGTCGGCGGAGCTTCAACTCCCTCCGCCATCAGCACTTCGGCACGACCGCTCAAAAGCTCTGCGGCACGGCGTGTTATTTTAAGCCCTTTGTCCTTTGTTTCGTTTGGTATTATCGCTATCCGCTTCATATGCTCACGCTCCCGAGGTGATGTATATTTATTCATATTATACACTGTTTTGCATCATTTTTCAAGTGTTACCGCTGTTTTTTACTCTTTGTTCACAATTTAAGCGTTTTTAAATATTCAGCAAAATCCTTTTTCAGATCCTCACGCTTTAACGCAAAGTCAACCGTTGCCCTCAAAAATCCCTGTTTGTTGCCTATATCATAGCGCTCACCCTCGAAATCATACGCATAAATGCTCTCGCTTTCTCCAAGCAGAACAATTCCGTCCGTAAGCTGAATCTCGCCGCCCGCTCCCTTTGGAGTTCTTTCAAGACATTCAAATATCCCCGGTGTTAAAATGTATCTTCCCAGCACCGCAATATCCGAGGGCGCATCCTCAGGCTTCGGCTTTTCAACCATGGATTTTACACGATACAGCCTGCCGCCCATTTCCTCGCAGCCGACTATCCCGTACTTTGAAACGTGCTCCATGCCTACCCTCTGCACGCCAAGCACCGTACCGCCGCATTTTTCAAACTGCTCCGCAAGCTGACCTATGCACGGCTTCTCGCTCTCCACAACATCATCGCCGAGCATGACCGCAAACGGCTCATTGCCGACAAAACTTTTTGCATACAATACCGCATGACCCAGTCCCTTTTGCTCCTGCTGACGTATAAAATGCACATCAAGGCGGTCGGAAACCTCACGCACCGCCTTCAGCATTTCGTTTTTATTGTCACGCTCAAGCACCGCTTCAAGCTCAAATGCCTTATCAAAATGGTTTACGATCGCCTCTTTGCCTCTTGATGTTATTATCAGCAAATCGGTTATTCCCGCTCTTATTGCCTCCTCGGCAATGTACTGGATTGTCGGCTTGTCGATAATGGGCAACATCTCCTTTGGAACTGCCTTTGTTGCCGGTAAAAACCTCGTTCCGAATCCCGCCGCCGGGATAACCGCTTTTGTTATTTTCATTGTAATCTTTCCCTTCTTTTAATAATTTTTATTTTTAGGTTACTGCGTAATATAAAATCCCCTCGGAATTTGAGATATTTCTGATTACGGGGCGGCAGGAACACCGCCCCCTACGCATCCTCACTTCGTTCGAGAACTCGCCGAAACTCAATCATAAACATCTCAAATTCTTCCAAAGCTGTAACAACTCGTAGGAATTTCGCAATTACCTAAAAGAATACTTATTGATAACTGACGCTTACGTTTCCGAGCGCCGTATTGTATCCGTTCATTTTTTCTATTATCGCCTCACGCTTTTCGCCCTGCGCCGGGGTCGGCTGATAATTGTTTATTCCGCTTTCCCATGACGAGGATATTGTGCAGGGAACAAGCGATATTTCGCTGCGCTTTGCTCCGTTTTCCAGAGTGAATTTCTGACGGTATATTACCGTATCCATATCCGAGGGACTGTCGTTTCCTCCGAAGCAGAAATTACCCAGACTGTACGCTATCACGCCGCCGTTGTACTGCTCTATCCCCTGTAAAACGTGCGGGTGCGTGCCTAACACAAGATCCGCTCCCAAATCAATTGCCTTATGCCCGTATGCGACCTGCTCCTCGTTTGGCTCGGTGGCTTTTTCCTCGCCCCAGTGTATGCACGCTATGATTATATCGGGATTCTGCGCCCTTGCGTCCGCCATTGCCGCTTCAAGGCGTGTTCTGTCAATGTCGTTTAGCTGATTTATTCCGATAAGCCCTATTTTTAAGCCGTTCACCTCGTAAATTACGGTGTTTAAGCTGTCGAACGCCGCAAGACCCGCATCGCTCAGAATTTTATGTGTGTCGCTGTTGCTTACCTCTCCGTAGTCACGAGAGTGATTGTTGGCAAGATTCGCCGCCTCTATGCCGCTGCACGTCAGAATATCAACGTAGGACGGATCACCTCTAAAGGCAAAGGTCTTGTCCTCACGTCTGCCGCCGTTTGAGAGCGTACCCTCAAAATTGACGATTGTCAGGTCATCGTCCGTAAAATATTTTTTCACGTTTTTAAAAAAGTATGAGCTGTCGTTTTCCTCCGCAGTTTCAACAAACGACTTCATCTGCCCGGCATACTCGTCCGTTGCTAAGGTGCAGTCGCCTACTGCGCTTATCGTCACCGTTCTCACCGGCGCTGCTGTCGGCTGCGCCGCAAGCTCCTCTGCGGCTTTTTTCTCCGCTTGCCGCTCCGATATTCCCGAAACTGCGCTTTGAATAATCGCAAGCGTCAGCACTCCCATTCCTATAATGCTTAAAATTGCACGTGGGTTGTTTATTTTCATCGTAAAATCACCGTCCCTTCCTATTTTTTACGTATTATCTGCATTGCCTCGCCTATCGTGCCCACTCCGTAGGCGGCGAAGCCTTTCGGTATTTTTACACCATTAAGCGACTGCTTTGGGACTATCGCAGAGGAAAACCCAAGCTTTGCCGCCTCGGTTATTCTCTTTTCAAGCTGCGATACGGCTCTTAACTCGCCGCCCAAGCCGACCTCGCCGATAAAAAGCATATCCGCCGGCAAAAGCACGTCCGCCTGGCTCGTGGCGATTGCGGCGCATATCCCCAAATCCGCCGCCGGCTCGTCTATCCTCAGTCCTCCGGCAACGTTCATGTACACGTCCGAATTTGACAAATTCATTCTTGCACGCTTTTCAAGCACCGCTATCAAAAGTATCACCCTGTTTAAATCGATTCCGTTCGACATTCTCCGCGGATTTCCGAAGCCTGTCGGTGTTACAAGAGCCTGCACCTCGGCAAGCACTCCTCTTGAACCCTCCATCGCACATATTATCGCACTGCCCGAAGCATTTTCCTCACGTCCCTCAAGCAGCATTTTTGACGGGTTTTCCACCTCGCACAGGCCAATGCTCCTCATTTCAAAAACACCTATCTCATTTGTCGAGCCGAATCTGTTTTTAACCGCCCGCAAAATCCTGAACGTCATCTGCCTGTCGCCCTCAAAATACAGCACGCAGTCAACCATATGCTCAAGCACCCTCGGCCCGGCAAGAGCGCCGTCCTTTGTTACGTGACCGACTATGAACATCGCTATCCCCGCAGATTTCGCCGTCCGCATAAAGGCGTTTGTCGCTTCCCGTACCTGCGGCACGCTGCCCGCCGCCGAGGAAAGATCGTCACGGTGCATTGTCTGTATCGAATCGATTATAACAAGCTCCGGCTTGACATCGTTTATACATTCGATTACCCGCTGCACGTCCGTTTCGGAAATAAGATACAAATTCTCTGTTGTCACTCCGAGCCTTTCCGCACGCAGCTTTATCTGCCCCTCCGATTCCTCGCCGGAAACGTAGAGGATTTTTTTGTCAGTGCCCGTATTCTGGCATATCTGGAGAAGCAGCGTTGATTTTCCTATCCCCGGATCGCCGCCCACAAGTATCAGCGAGCCTTTGACAATACCGCCGCCCAAAACTCTGTCAAGCTCCTTCATTCCCGTGGAATATCTCGTTTCAAATCCGATCTTGACCTCACCTATGCGCTTAGGCACGGCAACCGAGCCGCTCAATGACGTCACTGCGGATGCCGCCGCACGCTGTTTTGTTGTTTTCGCATCTGCGATAACAGTTTCGTCCATAGTATTCCACTGACCGCACGAGGGACATTTTCCCATCCATTTGGCAGTCTGATAGCCGCATTCACGGCAGATATATGCTGATTTTGTTTTCATTTACGCAGTCCTTCCGCTCCAAAATAAAAATCCGGTAAAAAAGCTTTTAACAAAGATAAGCTTTTTTGCTAATAGGAGATTGAGGAATTTCCTATCAGATAAAAAATTTTTTTGTTTTCACTTGATATTGTAACAAATATTTGTTACAATATCAAGTATAAATTAAAAATTTAACAGAATGGAGACTATTATGTTTATAAAAGATATATTTTTACAAAAAAAACAGGTGCTTTCGTTTGAGATTTTCCCTCCCAAACAGGAAAGCGGAGTTGAAACGGTAAAATCGGCGGTTGACGAGCTTGTAAAGCAGCCGGCGGATTACATCAGCGTTACCTACGGCGCAGGCGGCTCAACCTCAAAAAGGACGGCAGACATTGCCGAATATATTCAGGAGAAGCACTCCCTTACCTCGCTTGCTCATCTAACGTGCATAACAGCAGATAAATCAACGATACGCACCACTCTCGATGATCTTTCCCAAAGAGGAATACAAAATATTCTCGCCCTGAGAGGAGATTTGCCCCTTGACAGCGAAAATATAAAAACAGACTACAAATACGCATATGAGCTTGTGACTGAAATTAAGTCGCACGGCGGCTTTTGCGTGGGCGGAGCGTGCTATCCGGAATGTCACCCCGATTCACCGTCGCTTGATGCCGATATCGAGAACCTAAAGCGCAAAACGGACGCAGGGTGCGATTTTCTCGTTACGCAGATGTTTTTCGACAACGAAAAATTCTATCAATTCCGTGACATGGCGGCAAGAAAGGGAATAAACGTCCCGATTACGGCGGGAATAATGCCGCTTACGCAAGCGTCGCAGATAAAGAAAATGTGCGTGCTTTCCGGCGGTGCGTCAATGCCGTCAAAATTTACCCGTATGTTTGCAAAATACGAAAACAACCCCGATGCTCTGAAGCAGGCGGGCATTGCGTATGCCGTTGACCAGATAATCGACCTGCTGTCAAACGATGTAAGCGGCATACACATCTACACCATGAATAAACCGGAGGTTGCCGAAAAAATAACCACCGTGGTGAACAGTTTATTTTAATGACTGCTGAACAATTATGAAACGCAGCCGCATAGCGGCTTACAAGCGTTTTATAATTGTTTGGGTGCAAGGATTTTTTCATAAATATGAAAAAATCCTTGCACCATAAATAAATATTTTGCTCTCAAAATATTTATTTTGGCAGACTTTATCAATGCGAACTGTGTAAAATCTTTGATTTTACACGAAAAATTTTGACAATAGTCATAATTTTTCCAAATGCGATTGAAAATCGCATTTGTTCAGTGAGCATTATTTTAAGCGTGTCAATGTTTAATTACCCAAGTATAACCGAAAGGAATGAGCATACAATATGAAAATAACCGATATACTCGGCAAACGGCTGCTGTTTTTTGACGGAGGAATGGGTACAATGCTCCAGAAAAACGGACTTAAGGGCGGCGAAATCCCCGAATTGCTGAACATTACAAACAAGCCTTTAATCGAAAAAATCCACACTGAATACCTCGAGGCGGGAGCGGATATAATCACAACAAACACCTTCGGCGCAAATCCTCTGAAGGCTGACGAAATAGGCGGCAGCGTGGAGCTGCTTGCAGCCGAGGGAACGGCAATCGCCAAAAAATGCGTCGCAAGATTCTCAACACCCGAAAAACCTCGATTCGTTGCGTTTGACATAGGCCCTACGGGACGGCTGCTTGAGCCTCTCGGAGATTTGTCGTTTGACGACTGCTACGACGCTTTTAAGAGCGTTGCCGTAACCGCCGAAAAAAGCGGAGCGGATCTTGCAATAATCGAAACCATGTCCGACACCCTTGAGGCAAAGGCGGCACTGCTTGCCGTAAAGGAGAACACCTCTCTGCCGGTATTCTGCACGATGACCTTTGACGAAACCGGCAAAACTCTTACGGGAGCGGACGTTGTCGTTATGTGCGCAATGCTTGAGGGACTGGGAGCGGACTGTATCGGAATAAACTGCGGCCTGGGTCCGGCGCAGATTTCCTCAATGATGGAGCAGCTTGCAAAATATGCGTCAATTCCCATCATGGCACAGCCCAATGCAGGACTTCCGCAGCTTGAAAACGGCAAAACGGTATATGACGTAACCCCGGAGCAATTCGGAGAGGAATGTCGGAAAATAGCGGCTTTGGGAGCAAGCGTTCTCGGCGGCTGCTGCGGCACTACCCCTGATCATATCAGAAGTCTTATCAGCCGGTGCAAAGGCTTTACTCCGAAAATAGAAGAAAAGCCTTACACTGTCGTAACATCATATTCAAAGGCGGTGCTTCTTGACAACCGCCCCGTTATAATCGGTGAAAGAATAAATCCGACAGGCAAGAAAAAATTTAAAGAGGCTTTAAAAAATCAGGATATAAACTATATTTTGAGCGAGGCATTTTCGCAGCTTGAAGCGGGAGCGGATATTCTCGACGTAAACGTGGGACTTCCCGAAATCGACGAATGTTCGACAATGGAGCGTGCCGTAAAAGCGATAAGCGCCTCCGTAAATCTGCCGCTGCAAATAGATTCCTCCGACCCCGCAACACTTGAACGTGCATTACGAATCTACAACGGCAAGCCTATGGTAAACTCCGTAAACGGCAAGCGTGAAAGTCTTGACGCAATACTGCCTATAGTTCAGAAATACGGCGGCGTACTCGTGGGACTTTGCCTTGACGAGGACGGAATACCTTCCGCAGCGGAGGACAGAGTCGAAATCGCACGTAAAATCGCAGACGAGGCGCAGAAATACGGGATAAAGAAAAAGGATCTCGTTATGGACGCACTCACTCTGACCGTTTCCGCACAGCAAACCGAAAGTGCCGAAACGATAAAGGCTCTCAAGCTTATAAAAGAAACTCTCGGCATAAAAACGGTACTGGGAGTATCGAATATTTCCTTCGGTCTGCCGAGACGTGAGCTTATAAACGGCACGTTCTTTGCAATGGCATTAAACAACGGCCTTGACGCCTGCATAATAAATCCCTGCGCCGATACCATGATGAACACGTACAGAGCCTACAAGGCACTTACGGGAATTGACGAAAACTGCGCCGACTATGTGCAGACCTACGCCGGCACAAAGGCTCAGACAACCGTCACAGGCACGGCTGTGCGTGATTCGGACAGCGCATCGGAAAACCCTCTTTATGATGTAATTATAAAAGGACTCAAGGACAAAGCTGCCGAGGCAACCGAAGGACTTCTGACCGACCTTGAGCCGATGGAAATTATCAACAAAACAATAATTCCCGCCCTCGATTACGTGGGAGATAAATTTGAAAAGGGAATTATGTTCCTGCCGCAGCTTATGATGAGTGCCGAAACGGTAAAAAATGCGTTTGCCGTTATAAAGGCGCATATCGAAAACAGCGGCGAAAAGCAGGAAAGCCGAGGCAGAATAGTTCTCGCCACGGTAAAGGGCGATATTCACGATATAGGCAAAAATATAGTAAAGGTTCTGCTTGAAAATTACGGCTACGACGTTATCGATCTGGGCAAGGACGTTGCGCCGGAGCTTATAGTCGAAACGCTCCAAAGGGAAAATATCCCCCTTTGCGGGCTGTCGGCGCTTATGACAACGACCGTTGTCAGCATGGAGGACACGATTAAGCTTATCCGCAAAACCGTACCCGATGTAAAGGTGTTCGTGGGCGGTGCGGTATTAAACCGTGAATATGCCGACATGATAGGCGCAGACGCCTACTGCAAAGATGCGCTTGCGTCCGTAAATTTCGCAAACGATTTTTACGGCTTCGGCGATAATTGATTTTAAAGGGAGCGGCCGCATTGACCGCTCCCTTTTGACGTTTCATTTAAACAGCGTGCAGCCCATGCTGCGGTACTGCTCTATTTTATCCTTAAGCGCACCCACGCTTACGCCGAAGTATTCTCCGAGGCACTCAAGGCACATAAATTTATTTGTACCTCTGTTGATAAGCTTGCGGCAGATTCCGACCTCATCACGTGTCAGCTCTTTGCCGCATTTTTCGCACTCCGCCATTAAAACTGCCTCATTTCGGCAATGTAAACGGCGCAGTCATGCTCCTTAAGCTTTACATTGAAATAATCACGCTTTATTCCGAGATTTTCGCCCGTGAACACGTCCGTCAGCTCAAGACCGATATTTGTCGAGTACGGAATACCCGCCTCCGCAAAATAGAACGGCACGGTACTTTCCTTATCCGACATATTCACAAGCGCAACCGCAAGACGGTTGTCGGAAAGTATCTTTATGTATACTCTGCATTCCTCCCAATAATTTGACTGTACTCTGTAGGGAGTTCTGCATTCCTTGTCCTGATTGATTGCGATAAGCATTTCATTTTTCATCAGCTTTTCGCAGTATTCGTTCATATTTCTGATGTCGCCGCCTATCATCAGCGGAGTGCCGAACATACACCACATCGCAAAATGAGTTTTGTATTCCTCGTCCGTGCAGCCGCCCTCAACGCCGACGTTGCCCTTGCCGTACATTCCGACAATAAGCATATCTATATCGTTAAAGCATCCCGGTGCAGAGCCGCCGAAGTTTTCCTCCTGGCTGAGCAGAATATCCTTCATGGATTTGTAATTATCAAATATATCTCCCGTTGAGCGGTACATATCCGCACCTACCGAGCGCATCCATGCGGCGGGATTTTCCACACCCCAGTTGCACGCCGAAAACAGAATATCTCTGCCCGACGCCCTTAACGCAAGACCCATGGTCAGATATGCGTTTTTGCAGTTTGCGCTTTTCGGGAAATGACAAAAATCATACTTGAGATAATCCACTCCCCACTCGGCGAAGGTCTTTGCGTCGGTGTATTCGTGACCGTAGCTGCCGGGATAGTCGGCGCAGGTACGCACTCCGGCACAGGAATACATTCCGAATTTCAATCCCTTTGAGTGAACGTAATCGGCAACGTATTTCATGCCGTGAGGGAATTTTTCCGGATCGGGAACGAGCTTTCCGTCCTCGCTCCTCTCACGCAGCGACCAGCAGTCGTCTATGACAACATACTCATAGCCGCAGTCCTTGTACCCCTTTTCGATAATAATGTCTGCCGTCTGCATAACGATTTCCTCGTTGACCTTTTCGGCAAATGTGTTCCATGAGTTCCAGCCCATGGGCGGTGTTTTTATAAGCATTGTATTTGCTCCTTTCGGTTTTATCAGGCATTTGCGAAATATATATTTTTGATTTGAGAGTATTTTTGAGTTTATTCAGACTCAAACATCCCTTGCGGTAACTCGTCCGAACAAACTCAAAAACACTCTCAAATCTCGCAAATTGTTTCAGCCTTGAAAGAATTTGTGATGTTTATGATTGAGTTTCGGCGGGTTCCCGAACGGAGTGAGGGTGTGCAGGGGGCGGTGTCCCTGCCGCCCCGTAATCAGAAATATCTCAAATTCAGCGACAGTAATTTAAATTTCACAAGCACCTGTTATTGTTAATATCAGTCTAATATAAAATTCCGCTGTTGTCTATAGAAAATTGTTGACTTTTTTTGTATTTATGTTGTATAATATAATTGATTTTATATCATCGGCGGGAGGTGCTGATTTATGGACTGTTATCCTTTGGAAAACAAAATAGACCTTAAGCTTGTGCAGATGGGAGAACAAAGATGCGCTCCGGGTCATTCCTTTGGGGTTTTTGACCGCAGCGGCTATCTTATTCATTTTATATGCTCCGGAAAGGGCAGATACGTCTGCGGCGGCAGTGAATACAAGCTCGGAAAAGGACAGGCATTTTTGATTACAAACGAGCGTGACATCTACTACGAGGCCGACTCTCATGACCCGTGGTATTATAAATGGTTTGAGATATGCGGCTCAACTGCGGAAAAGTTTTTGCAGCGGTGCGGTCTCAGCATCGATAACCCGATTTTCAATCCGTTAAATCCGAAAGCGGTGGAGGAATGTATCACCTCGCTGATAAACACATACGCCTCTGTATTTGCGGGGGATATTTCGTTTATCGGAATGAGCGAATGTCTGCGTCTGCTTTCCGTCATGGAGGAAAACTCGGACGCCGAAATACAGCAATCCGGCAGCCCGGGGCGCACGTATGTGGAAATGGCGAAAAATTATGTGTACATCAATCTCAACAAAAAAATCCGCATAAGCGATATTTGCCGCAACATAGGCATTGAGCGGTCATATCTTTACCGCCTGTTCGAGGAATACGAGGGAAAAAGCCCCCGTGATTACGTGATAGACTATAAGCTCCGCCGTGCAAAAAACATACTCCTTGAGGGGCGCATGAGCGTTGCCGAAGCGGCCGCCGCCGTAGGCTACGACGATCAGTCGGCTTTTTCAAAGCTGTTTTCCGCAAAATTCGGCATATCACCCAAGGAAATGAAAAAAATTAAAGCATCGAAAAAGGACTCGCCGTAAGGCAAGTCCTTTTTAAGTCAAAGCTTACGCAAGCTCTGCGAAGTACTTGATTGTTCTTACCATCTGTGATGTGTATGAGTTCTCGTTGTCGTACCACGATACAACCTGAACCTCGTACAGACCATCGCCTATCTCAGCTACCATTGTCTGAGTTGCGTCAAACAGCGAACCGTATCTCATACCAACTATATCCGATGAAACTATCTCGTCCTCGTTGTAGCCGTAGGACTCGTTAGCAGCAGCCTTCATTGCAGCGTTGATGCCTTCCTTTGTAACATCACCCTTAACAACAGCCGTAAGGATTGTTGTTGAGCCTGTCGGTGTGGGAACTCTCTGAGCCGAACCGATAAGCTTGCCGTTAAGCTCGGGGATAACAAGACCGATAGCCTTTGCAGCACCTGTCGAGTTGGGAACGATATTAACAGCAGCAGCTCTTGAACGTCTTAAGTCGCCCTTTCTCTGGGGACCGTCAAGAGTCATCTGGTCGCCTGTATAAGCGTGAATTGTGCACATGATACCCGACTGAATGGGAGCGTACTTGTTAAGTGCGTCAGCCATCGGAGCCAGACAGTTTGTTGTACACGAAGCAGCCGAAATGATTGTATCCTCTGCCTTTAATGTTTCGTGGTTTACGTTGTAAACGATTGTGGGAAGATCGTTTCCTGCCGGAGCTGAGATAACAACCTTCTTTGCACCTGCGTTGATGTGAGCCTGTGCCTTAGCCTTTGATGTGTAGAAGCCTGAGCACTCAAGAACAACGTCAACATCAAGCTCGCCCCACGGACAATTGTTAGCGTCGGGGAATGCGTAGATCTTGATTTCCTTACCGTCAACCGTGATCGAATCCTCACCTGCGGTAACCTTGTCTGCAAGAGCATACTTACCCTGTGATGAATCATACTTTAATAGATGTGCAAGCATCTTGGGGCTTGTAAGGTCGTTGATAGCAACAACTTCATAGCCCTCTGCGCCGAACATCTGTCTGAATGCAAGACGTCCGATACGTCCAAAACCGTTAATTGCAACTTTAACTGCCATTTTGAATTTCCTCCTAAAAAATATATATATTTTTTCGGGTACAAAACCCTTTACATTATTTTACCTCAAAATTCCGAAATATACAAGAGTATTTGATAAATTTTTATCTAATTATCTGATTTGCACAAAAACTGTACAATAATTTTGTATGTCATTATACGAAATTTTTCAAATATCGTTCCGTTGTGCCGCCTATCGCCCTCAATTCGGCATTTGTACCCTCCGTCATCGCCATAAATGCGTCAACGCACGTAGGGCTTGTCAGGATTATGCTGTCCGCCGTTTTCTCGTAAAGGTTAAGCAGCTCCTTTCTCGAAAAATCCGCCTCGGTCGAATAAAGCTCAAGCCGCTCGGCATACGCTCCCGCACTCCGCAGTCCCTCGCACAGTGTCGGAGGACTCTGCACCGAACACGGCAGCAGCGCACTTATTTTATCCGTCAGCCTGCCTATCTCCTCCAAAATCCCCGCCGCACCGACTTTTTTCGGCACAATATCAGCCGCGATTCCGTAACGCTTAAGCTCCGCCGCCGTTGCATTGCCTGCTGCGGCAATGTATTTCACATGACCGATTTTCCTCACATCGCCGATATAATCAAAAAACGCTCTCACGCCCTCACGGCTTGCAAACGCAATAAGATTAAATCCGTTAAAATCAACGCTTTTAACCTCCGTCAGCCGCCTTGATTTTATAAGCGGTATCCGCAGAATATCCGCTCCGCTCTCATGCAGACCTCCGAGAGTTTCCACCTTACCGGCAACAATGATTCTCTTTCCCGATTTTTCCTTGGGTGATAGGATATTCCCGGCAGCCTCACCGACAACTATCACCGCCGGTGTTGGCAGCTGTGCGGCCTTTTCGGCTATATCCTCAAGCGTTCCCGACACGCATTTTTCACGTGATGACGTCCCCTCGGAAATCACGGCGCACCTTTCGCCCGGAGATTTTCCGTTTTTGATAAGCTCCTCCGCAATTCTGCCCAAAGACGATTTTCCCATCAGAAACACAAGCGTTCCCTTTGCCGCCGCAGCCGTCTTGAAATCAATCTCCCCATGACCTGCAAACACATGGAAAGACGAGGAGTATTCTCTGTTCGTGACCGCAATCCCCGCTGAGGACGGAACGCCGTAACACGACGAAACACCGCTTATCACCTCAAAATCAACTCCGTTGTCGATAAGCGCGCGTGCCTCCTCGCCGCCTCTGCCGAACACATACGGATCACCGCCCTTGAGCCGCACAACCGTCTTGCCCTCCTTGGCAAGGCGCACCAAAAGAGCGTTTATCTCCTCCTGCGGCAAGTGGTGATTTCCCGCCCGCTTTCCGGCATAAATCAACTCCGCATCGGGAGCATAACGCAGAATTGACGGGTTCACAAGATTGTCGTATACCACCGTATCGGCAAGCCTTAAAACGCTCTCGCACCCCTCCGTCACAAGCCGCTCGTCCCACGGTCCCGCTCCGGCAAGATACACCTTACTCATTTGCCAATCTCCTTCCCAGCTCAACGGGATCACTGCCCTCGCCGCTTTTAAATATAAGCTTTCCGTCCTTTTCCGTCATGGTTTCCATGGTTATAACTCCCTTTTTGACACGTGCATACGCTCCCGCCGCAGTGTGGCAGCCGCCGCCGCTCGCACGCAGAAATTCACGCTCCGCCGTCAGAGCCGTCATCGTGTCGCTGTCGTTTATAGCCGCCGTAAAGCCGTCCATACCGCCGCATTTTACCTCAACGGCTATTATCCCCTGACCTGCCGCACTCACAAAATCATCAAGCACCACGACCTTTATTTCCGTATCACATATTTCAAGCCGCTCAATCGCCGCCTTTGCCATGATAACCGCATCGTAAGAGCCGTTTTTTAACGCATTAAGACGTGTTTCAATGTTGCCCCGTATCGGTTTTATCTGCGCTTTGGGATACATTTTCAAAATCTGCACCGCACGTCTGGGCGAGCCTGTGCCGATAATATTTACCGCACCGCCACCGCTCCGCATAACAAGCACGTCCTCGTGTGCACCTCTGCGCAGAGCCGCTCCGATTTTCAGTCCGTCCGGCAGCTCTGTGGGCATATCCTTCGCCGAATGAACCGCCATGTCTATCCCGCCGCTTAAAAGCTCCTTTTCAAGCTCCTTTATAAATATCCCTCTCCCGCCGAAGCTTTTCAGCTCACTTGTGCGGTCTATGTCACCCTCGGTGACAACGGGAACAAGCTCAAAGCTCTCCCTCGGAAAACATCTTTGCAGCTCAAGCCGCACAAGCTGCGCCTGACGCATCGCCAAAGGACTGCGCCTTGTTCCGATTTTTATAGTCATAATAACCCTCCGTTCCGCCGCCGTGCGGCGGCTCAAATCATAATGTGGAAAAGACACTTGTCATCACTTTTGCTTTGCAAAAGCCGCACTCCGTGCGTCCGCCCTTCTTGGCGGCGAGTGCAGATTGCCTTCTTGAGGGATGACGGCGTATGTGTATACTCCAAATCTCGAAAGGAGGTGAGATGCGCTGTGTATTTTTCACATTATTCTCCTTTTTTCAAGCCATGTACTGTATTCATTCATGTATCTCTCGATTATAGGCTCTGCCTTTTTTGCCTCGCTGATACGCTTTTTGTTGTTTTGGACAGCAATCTCCTTTAAGCCGTCTATATTTATATAAACGCTGTCCTCGCTTTCCTCTATGTCCATGTCCGGAGGGACGGCGAGGTCGAGAAACACACGCTTTTTCTTCGTTTTTAAATTCATTTTTTCACCGCTCAACACTATGTGCGGAGCAGATGTGGCGCTTACTATCAAATCTGCGCCGTCAATGTAATCGTATCTTTTTTCGTAATCAACAGAAGTCACTCCGTCCGGAAGCTCCGTTGAACCGTTTTTGCGGACGGTTGCCGATATGCTGCACGTATTTATCAAATCCTTTAAAATTATCGATCCTATGCCGCCGCCCGCGCCTATTATAAGCACCGACTCGATTTTACCCAAAATGCTCCGTGCCGCCTTTAAGCCTGTTCCGGCTACGGAAACAGGCGTTTTTGAAAGGAGCGTGTCCGTCTTTATTCTCTTTGCCGAGGTCACTGCAAGGCGAAAGGCGGTGTTAAGCTCCGCATCGGTAAAGCCGCCCTCTCTCGCCGTTTCGGCGGCAGTCTTTATCTGTCCGAGAATCTGATCCTCACCCAAAACCATCGAACGCAGTCCCGCAGCCGTTTCAAACAAATGCCGCAGCGCATTATATCCGCACTTTATCTCGGAATACCGCTTGAGCTCGTCCTCTCCGCACGCCGAAAAAGCAAGGATTTCGCCGCTTATATCCGCAGCCGACGAGGTGTAAACCTCAAATCTGTTGCAGGTGCAAAGCACCACGGAGCATATTCCCCGATTAAAAAGCGTCTCCGACAGCCGCCGCTGCTTTTCACGTGTTAAGGCAAGCTTTCTGCGTATTTCAAGAGGCGCGGTTTCATGGCTGACCGACATCAGCTGTATACTCGGCTCGGAATTGTTGATGTTTGACATAAATTTGCTCCTTTAATGTAAAATTATAGGATATTGTAAAATTCAAGCTTTCATTTTAATTTGAGAGTGTTTTTGAGTTTATTCCGACAAATTTCCGAAAGGGATATGCGAATACAAATAAATTCGGAAACACTTTCAAATTCCAAACCGACATTTTACAGTCGGCTATGCAAAATTAGGGCATCTCAATGCGAGATGCCCTATTGCCTGTAATACTATTCTATTACTATTTCCCGATAAAATTCGGGAACTGTTTTATTATCGTAGCCGAAGCCGTTCATGTCGATATTGTCGAACAGACCGCAGTGCAGCGGTATCGCTTTTGCGCCGATTTTTTCGCAAAAACGCTTTCCGTCCTCAAAATTCATGTTGTTTCCGACTCCGTTTATCGGCAAAAACACGTAATCTATATCATCGGGCAAATCCTCAAAAATATCGCTGTTATACAGCGTATCGCCGGTGATATAATACTTTTTGCCCTCTGCCTCGATAATAACTCCCACAGCGCAGGTGTCGGAATGCTCCGCCTTGACTGCGGTAAACCGTACCCCTTTTTCCGTCCATTGAGTGTGACGGTTGAACATCACATAATTGTGAAGTCCGCCGAATTTGCGCACCTCGTTCCACGCATTCTGCGATGCAAGCACACACACCCCTCCGTCCTCCTTAAGATAATGCTTAAGCGTTTCCGGATCGGTATGGTCGAGGTGGTCGTGCGTAAGCACGATTACGTCCGGCTCAAGCTTTAAAAAGCTTTCGTCAACGGGTACTCTGCGGTAATTCCTCGGATTTATTTCCTTTACGCTGTCCGATAAATACGGATCCACAATTATTGTTACACCGTTGGTTTCAAACAGCAGTCCCGCCTGTCCCAGCCAGGTTATTTTCATTCCGTTATGCCTCCTGTGTTGGTTGTGTTAGTTGTTAAATGCAAGAATATCATCAAGACTTACCTGTGCTACCTTGGCATTTTGTGTAGACTGAAATTCTTGAAGTTCGGGAGGAAGTGCAGTCGTTTCTCCGCTTACGGTAATTATTGACTCTGTGCTAAATCTTTTTATATTTATTTCAGGTTTTATATATTTCATAATTCAGCACCTCCTTATTCTGCCACCGGCTCTGTCGCCGGCTCTGCCTGTTCTGTTGCCGGTGTTTCTGTCTGAGCAGAAGGCTTAACTACGTTAATATTTGAATTTTCCTTAGCCAGTGAAACTGCCATATCCTTAATATTCTCAGGCACATTTGTTATCTGCAAACCAAACGCAATATTTGTATCCAAGTTGCCTGACAAAATACTAAATTTGCTCAAAGGATACTTTAATGTATAACCATTATAAGTAACAACTATATACGCATATTCACTGATTTTTACATTCTCCATTGTAAAAGCTTGTGTTCCGGGGCTATTTGCTAATGGTAATCCTGTCATAGCCTTTTCGCCGTTAGCTTCTGCTGTTGAAATTGTAAAGGTTGTTCCGTTAGGCTCTGTATTTGTACGAACAGTGTATGTTCCTGCTGTAATACCTGCTTTTAGCAAGAATTTCACCGCAGTTCCAAAACCTGTATCGCTATCACTTTGATTAATGTAAACAATATCCTTTGCCGTAATTTCAGCGGCAGCTGTCTTGTCCCCTACCGTAATCAAAATAGTCTGCGCACCACTTGCCTCAGGTACATTTGCGCCGTTTACGTCAACGTCATATGTTGCGGCAAATGCAGCCGTACCCATTGCAAGCAGTGATGCTGCGAGCAAGCTCGCTAATAATTTTTTCATATTACATTCATTCCTTTCCGTGCCTATGCACTTTTCTTGTTGTTTGCTTAATTTATTTAATAATTCCATAACTTTCAAATTCGTAACAAGCTTTTATTCGCCCGCCGTAACCGATTTTTGTGCGAGCCGAATTATAATGTTCCTTTTGCGGCAGACCCTCGTCCGCCCGTTACATTCCAAACGTATAACGTCTTGTTTATGCGGTATAAATCGAAAAATTACCGTTGCTTTTTCACAGCATATATGTTCCTCGGCAAAGGCGGCGATTGCCCTGATCCGCCCAATTACCGTTTGAAAAGGCCGCATATGCTTTTAACCGGGATTTACCTTTCCAAAATTCCGTCGCAAAGCTGTGGCATTGCTCTGCTCCGTAATATTCACATATTTATCAGCTGTTACCAAAGCCGCTACCCTCTGTTCCGTTCTCGAGAGTTCTCTGCGGATATTCCGCTCTTCCGTAACACGGGGTTTTTCCATTTGCTGCCGACCGCAGCCTATATTAACGATTTTGCTCACGGGTAATTATGCGCCCCGCAGCTCCGCCGTTACCGCATTTATTCCGTTTCGATATGTATTTCAGCTTGTCAAACTCTTTCCAATCACCCCCAACTCTAAAGAATGCGCATATTCCTGTTTTTCGGTTTATATTAACGGTACAAAGCACAGACACAGCCCCGCCGTCTCCGTTGCCGCCTCAAATAAATGAAAATAAAATACGCCTACCGTAATCAGACGGCGGCGCACTTAAAGTTATTTTCTTACAAATTTGGTCATACGTACCGTCTATTTTAAAGTATATCATACTTTTTTTCGAATTGCAAGAATTTTTATAAAATTTTTCTTGATTTTTACGTAAATTTTGTGTATTTCACAGAATTATAACAATTGATTTAGGCGAATCTAACAAATCATCGGAGCAGGGAGGTTGTAGCAATACTTCCTTGCTCCGATAAAGGGTGAGATGCGCCGCTTATTTTCACTTTCGCAATAATACGGAAAAGAAGCAAGCAGGTTGCTGCTTGAAGCGACGCCGACGTATAAGCATACTTCAAGTCGCTGAGAGCGGTAAGATGCGCCGCTTATTTTCCGCATTATATTACCATAAATAGTGTGCCTGCCGTAATCAATACCACTCCTATCAGCGATTTCGGGGTGAATTTCTCGTGCAGGAACACAAACGCAAGCACCAGCGTTATCACCACGCTCAGCTTGTCAACCGGGACAACCTTTGACGCATCGCCGATTTGCAGTGCCTTGTAATAGCACAGCCATGACGCACCTGTTGCAAGTCCCGATAATATAAGAAATATCCAGCTCCTTTTGCCTATTGAGGAAATTCCGCCTTGGGTGTTTGTTATAAAAACCATTACCCATGCCATAACAAGCACAACAACCGTCCGCACTGCCGTTGCAAGATTGGAATTTACTCCCTCAACTCCCACTTTTGCCAATATTGACGTAAGTGCGGCAAACACCGCCGACAAAAGCGCAAATACAAACCACATACCGCTTCTCCTTTCTCGTAAAAAACAGCCGCTGCACGATGAGCAGCGGCTGCAAAATCATTCAATTACTCCGGCAATACCGTAATTAACAGTGCACCGCCGTATCTTGAGGTTACCATAACCTTTGAACACTCTGAACCATAGTGCTGAGCGTCCTTAAGATCTCTTGCTGTTATAGCCTCCGTTGTGTCGGGAGCATAAGCATTGAAGGTTATGCCGCTCGGTGAATTTTCCATTCTGATAAATCTTGTGTTCGAGGAAACTGTTACCTCGTCATAGCTTATCTTATCAGCCGAACGCAGCTCACCTGTTGATGCGTCAAAGCCTTCCTTTGTCAGGTACATCTTATTGATTGTGCCGTTTGCGTCTTCAACAAGCTGATATACATTGTAGATACATACTCTTGACATGGGAACCTTACCCAATACCGACGAGGTGTACTCTAGATAGTAATCATCTTTATCTTTAGGTTTCTCCTTCGGATAACGGTAGTCAAACTTATACTTCTGATACTCCGGTGCAGTCTGTGTGATCTTCTCGTTCCAGTTGTATATCTCTGTGCGAGTTTCGTCATCGTATGCTACAGTTTTTCCGGTAGTATCGTTCAATACGCTCTGAACATCCGAGAACTTGATAATATTCTTTCTGCCCTGGATCTTGTTATCATCGTCATAAGCGAACTGAATTACGTCACCCGGCTGAACATCGGCAAATTCGCTCTTGTTGAGTGCAGTCCATTCCTTTGTTGCCGTAGTTGCGCCCGCATATACCGAGATAAGCGAGGTTGTTGTATCGTTTGCAGCGTCATACTTGTCCTCTGCTCTCTTGGCAACGATTGCGTAGTCGCTCTTTGATGTGATTTCGTTAAGGCTTCCCGTATCTCCGTAAAGGATAACGAGTGACGCAACGTTTGACTTGTTTACGTCATATGCCTCTACCCAGTAGTAATTATCACTTGAGAATGCGTTCGAGATTGTCTTCTTTGCATAACCGGATCTGTCGCTTCTGTCTCTGGGAACATAAAGCACCGTTGTCTTTGAGTTTACGGCAAAGTCAACCGACGAGCTTGGGCTTGTCTTAAAGTTTGAGCCTGTGTAGTAATACTTCTTAAGCTCCTTATAGCGTGAAAGCTTTGTCGGATCCTCATTCTGCTCCGAGGTTGTTGTGTCAACAGTATAGATTTCCGTAATCTGCTTTGCAGCAGTATCAACCTTTAATCTTACCGGCTGCGAATACTCTGTATTCTTGGGCTTATCCGTGGTGTATACGCCTGTTGCGGACTTATCGGGGTTTGTATTAAGTGCAATTTCTTTGAGCTTGCCTGCAACATCATTGTAATCGTCTGTGCGTCCATCGTTGAATCTAACCTTTTCCGCAAGGCTGTAGGTTACGGTCGAGCTTGTCGACACGCTGGGCATAAATACGTTTACATATGCCGTGCTTTCTATATCGTCTGTTTTAACGTTCGTGATGTAAGCATATGGGCTTGCCTGAACGTCCTTGATTGTTCCGTAAATTACGGTTCCGAGCTTATCGAGGTAGAATGTACCCTCAACACCTGTTGTAAGCTGTCTGCCGCCGTTGTCGGCAATGTACTTAACGCAGTCCTCGCCGAGGTCATACTCGTTGTTTGCTATTGTGATAAGCTTTTCTGTTTCGTTGATTGAGCTTACCGTACCCGTTACCTTTTCGTCAACAACATAAACGTTTACGATACTGCCGTCAAGGCTTACGGTGTATGATACAACGTCATTTGCTCTTATCGAGGTTGCGGCAATTTCCTTGCCGTTCTTTTCGATATATGTCTTTTGGTTGATGTTGTTCGGGTCAAGATTGATTCCGTCACCGGTCTTAAGCTTGTTCTGGAGGCGGTAATCCGAGGTTGTCGGAGCTTTGTAAGCAAGAAGAACCTTATAGTCGTTGATGCTTACTATATCCATTGTACCGTCTGCACCTGCGTCCGTAAACTGAACATCACCTCTTATGCAGTACTCGTCGTTTGTGCCGAGCCACAGCGAAAGAAGGTCGCTCTTGTTGTTTACTGTTTGATCCGATGCACCGGTTGTGTCCTTATATCTTGCCGTTACGGTTACGGGGAAATCGCTTACCGCCTGACCGTTATAGATGATTGTTGCGTCATCCTTAATTCTCAAGGTCTTGGTTGACGGGCCGTCCGTATACTTAAACGCCATACCCGCACAGCCGGCAAACTTCTTGTAGCTTACTGTCTTTGTTTCGTTCTTTGTTGTTTCGTAGTCAAGAACCTTAAGCTCTCTTTCTGATTCGTCATCACCCTCGTAATAGTAGAAGGTCATTTCCTTACCTATCATCTTTGCAAGCTCGCCGACACTGTGGTCTGCATAGCTGCCGAGGTTTACAACGATTATGCCGAGATTCTGATTCGAAGCAATCGGCTTAATTGCAATCTGCTTGTTGAGCAGATTTACGGTACAGTCGTTTGTCTTTGTTTCCTCAACACCGATAAGTGTACCCTTTACCTTCATAACGTCAAGGTAATCCTTAAGGATAGTCTTGTCGGTCTTTTCCATTTTACCCTGCTGGTTCTTTTCAAGGAGATTAACCTCGAGAGAATTGTAAACCGCCTGAGCAATTACCTGTCTTTTTGCAGGGTCGCTGTTTGCCTGGTTTACTATATTTGTTGTGAGTGCAAGGTCGTTATTTGCAGTTGCAACATATCCTGTCGGATAGCCTCCCGCCGCAATTGCATAGCCCTCATAACCGAGCGTGCAGACAAGCATCTTGAGTGCCTGCTCATATGTAACGGGCTTGTCCGGTTCAAAAGTTCTTTCGCCCGTTCCGTTGATGATTCCCATGTCGTAAGCCGTCTTGATGTAGTGACGTGCCCAGTGATCGGTAACGTCGTCAAACTCTGTCGGCTCTGTTGTGTTGTCACCGTAGCCCAATGCTGCAATAAGCATCTTTGTGAACTCGGCTCTCGTTATTTCGCCCTCAGGCTTAAATGTACCGTCATCATAACCGTCTATAACAGACAGCTTTGACAGCGTGATGATTGCGTTTCTGTAGCGGTTATCGTCCTGAACGTCCGAAAAAGCCGCAAAAACGCTGTTGCTGAACATTGTTGTGATTAACATAACGAACGCAGCAACGAATGCGATTTGTTTTTTCATATCTTTTCTTCCTTTCCTTATCCTATACGTCCCTGCGGCCGCCGCCGCAAAAACATACACCTGCGATATAGATAAATAAATTATAACATCATTTTCCCGTTTAGTCAATCAATTTTTATAAAAAACCATATTTTTATCGATAATTAACTGATATTTACAATTTTCACCACTTCATTTTCGTATTCGGACGGGTTTTCCGCCGCAAGCATGAGCATCTCCTCCGAACAAAGGCGGGCATACTCTCCTCTGCCCAGACATTTTCTGTATTTTTTCAGAATTTCCGCCGCATTGGCCGCTCCGTCAATATTGAGCCTTGCGCAAAGCTCTGCGCTCAAAGCCGGGACTCCGCTGCATATCTGAATATCCACGCCGCCCTCGCTGCGCACCGCTCCGTTTGTGAAATCACCGCCGCCGCACACGCTCATTGCAAGTATTCCGAGAGAGCGTGCGTCCTCAACTATTTTTTCGTTGAGTTTCTTGTCATTCGTTGCCGCAAACACAATAAAGCTGCCCTTGATCAATTCTTTTGAATATCTGCACCTTATCAGCTCCGTCCCCTTTGGCATTCCCTCCGAAATCTCCGGAGCGGCAACTCTCACGCACCCTCCGGCAGCGGCAAGTCCCGCCGCTTTCCTCAATGCCACCTTGCCGCCTCCGATTACCGTACACACTCTGCCGCTTATATCGAGCATGACGGGATAACGCTTACTCACCGAGCCACTCCGCAAGCTGCGGAGCATAGTATGTGATGATTATATCCGCACCGGCACGCTTTATTGCCGTTACCGCCTCAAGCACTGCGGATTTTTCGTCAATGCATCCGGCAGCCGATGCCGTTTTTATCATTGCGTATTCTCCGCTGACCTGATATGCCGCAAGAGGACGGTTGAAGCGTGTGCTTATGTCACGAATAATATCGAGATACGCAAGCGCAGGCTTTACCATGATAATATCCGCACCCTCCTCAATATCAAGCTCCGTTTCAAGCACCGCCTCCTTGCGGTTTCTGTAATCCATCTGATACGTCTTTCTGTCTCCGAAGGACGGAGCAGACCCTGCCGCCTCACGGAACGGGCCGTAAAAAGCGGAGGAATATTTTACACTGTAGGACATTATAATAGTATTTATAAAGCCGTTTTCGTCAAGCGCTGCCCGAATTGCGGCTATATGCCCGTCCATCATATCCGACGGCGCAACCATATCCGCTCCCGCACGTGCGCAGCTTACCGCCGCCTTTGCCAACAGCTCAAGTGTCTTGTCGTTGTCAACATATCCGTTTTCCACAACACCGCAGTGACCGTGGCTTGTGTATTCGCAAAGACATATATCGGCAATCACCGTCATATCGGGATACCGATTCTTTGTCTGCCTTATCGCGCGCTGAACGATTCCGTTGTCGTCATATGCGCAGCTTCCGATCTCGTCCTTGTGCGACGGTATTCCGAAATACAGCACCGTCCTTATCCCAAGGCGGTAAACATCGCCGACAGCTTTCGCCAAGTCCTCAAGAGAATATCTGAAAATCCCCGGCATTGCGGAAATTTCCTCCGTTTTCCCCTCCGTCACAAACATCGGATACACAAGCTCCGATTTTCTGACAGCAACCTCGCTTACAAGATTGCGTATATTTTCCGTTATTCTGTTCCTTCTCGGTCGTTTTATCAAATTAACTCCTCCTCACAGTTAAGAAAATTTAAATTTATTTATATGTTAGGAAATTTCTCAATTTCCTAACAGCAAAAAAGTCTACCTAATTGAAGTGCAGCGCAGCGAAACGACAGTCATGATAGTGACTTTTTTATCTAACAGGAAATTTCTTGATTTCCTATTAGCAAAAAAGTCTACCTATTGGAGTGCAGCGCAGCGAAACGACAGTCATGATAGTGACTTTTTTATCTAATAGGAAATTTCTTGATTTCCTATTAGCAAAAAAGTCTACCTATTGGAGTGCAGCGCAGCGGAACGACAGTTACGATAGTGACTTTTTTATATTTATATTACAGAATTATGTCAACCATGTATTTTATCCACGTTTTTGAGGGATAAGTCCCGTTTTGGCACATTTTTCCGAGGATTTTCGCCCGAAAAATCGTGGATAACTTCGTGGATAAAGTGGATATTTATATTATTTTAAAAATTACGGTAAACATATTTCCTCGCTTGACGGATTAAATCATATTCCGCTTATGCAAAAAAGTGTATAAAATCACGGAAGATTTTATACACCTTTATTTTTAAATATAGATTACAGAACCGCTTCCCAAAGCTCCGGGTGCGGGTTTGCTATTACCTCGGTATTAATCAAAACACCCTGCTTTGCGGCGATTCTTGCGCCCGCCTCAACGCCCGCCTTAACGTCCGCAACGTCACCGGTCATTGTAACAAAGCACTTGCCCGCCATACCTCTTGCGACACGCACCTCGATAAGAGCAATATCGCCGGATTTTACGGCTGCGTCGGCAGCCTCGATTGCGCTTGCCGCCGTGAAGGTTTCGACTATGCCGAACGCTTTCTTTTCCTTTACATCGGCAGTTCCGCAGACAGCCTCGTATACCTTGTCGCCGAGATTACCTATAACAAACTTGTCTATCATTGCGTCCTCTGCGATAAGCTCCGCTCTGTCAACGGCTGCGTGAATGGCAGATAATTCTCCGCCTACTATTGTAACGAATTTACCGGGACATACCGAGCCTGAGCTTATAAGATGCACTCCGGCGCTCTTAAGCATTTCGTCCGTTACAACTATACCCTTAGATACGTTTTTTACTTCAACCAATCCTATAGAATTCATCTGTCCTCACCTACCTGCTTATTATTATAAATCTGTTGTTTACTTCGCTTACTGTTCCGTTTACGCTTGCGTGCATTGTCGTTCCGAGAGCCTCCGGCGGAGTCTGCGCAACAATATCGCCGACCTTGACCTTATCGCCCTTCTTAACCAATGCAGCCGCCGGCGCTCCTACGTGCTGCTTAAGCTCTATGTATATCTTTGACGGATTAAATTCAACGTCACGGCGTTCAACCTTAGCCTTGACGTACTTTCTTATCCCCAGCTTGTCGATAAGCACAGATGACGAAACAAGCCTTGAGGCTCTTTCCGGTCTTACCGCTTCGGGTGCTTTGTTGTTCTGACGCTTTAAGCCGTGCTTGCCGAGAAGTCCCTTAATCTCCATCGAAATGGCCTGCGGGTCAAGCATCTGCTGACAGGCAATGACCGTACAAATTCCGCAGCCGCAGCAAAGTGCGCTCTGAACAAACGACTCCGTATTCTGCACCTCTGCATGAGATGCGGCTCTTATCGTCTTATGCACGTGCAGGTCATAGCCGAGAAGATTTCTCGGACACAGATCACTGCACATATGGCAGTTGCAGCAAGCCGCCGAGGCTCTTTTGAGCGTTGTTGACATCGGCATACGCTTGCGCTGAATTATGCTGTGCGTTTCGGGAAATATCAAAAGTCCCTTTGTTGTTTTCGTCACTGCGTCGTTTTCAAGGTCGACAAGCTTACCCATCATAGGACCGCCGTTTATAACCGCCTTGCCCTCAAGCTCGGTATATCCGCACGCTGCGAGAAGCTCGCTTATTTTCATGCCTACGGGAGCCTTTACCGTTATGTCCTCCTTGGTGTCGCCGCCTATTGTTATGTACTTTTCCGTAACCGGCGCGCCGCCCAGTGCCTTGTGAATATTATACACCGTTTCGACATTTATAACCATTACGCCTACCATTACCGGGATAGCGCCCTCCGGGATAATTTTACCCGTTGTTTCATAGGTAAGCACAACCTCATCACCGGCGGGATATATATCGGGTATTTCCTTAACCTTTACACGTGTTCCCTCAAGGGAGGCAAGGATTTTTGCGTCGAGAAGGTGCATATTTTTGCCCTTGATTCCGATAATCGCCTCTTCCGCTCCCATCGTATCGATAAGTACGTTGAGTGTGTCAACAAGCGCCTGTAAATGATGCTCAAGTATGTGGTGGTCAACCATCATAAGAGGCTCACATTCAGCCGCATTGACAACTATCTGTTTTACCTTGTCCGAAAATTTTCTGTGCGTAGGAAAGCCTGCGCCGCCCGCGCCGACTATTCCCGCTTCATACACAATGTTTTGAAGCTCTTGTAAATCCATATGTTTCATTCCTTCCGCAAATGAAGTTTCAGCATTGCTTGGTGTCCAAAATTCCCACTATTACCGCATCAACGGGTGCGTCCTCCTTTTGGAGAGCCTTTCTTGCGCTTGAGCCGGTCGTGATAATCACGTCCTCGCCGATACCTGCGCCCACACCGTCAACAGCGGTCAGAAACTTATTTACCAATTCTCCGTTTTCGATGCACTGTATCTGCATAAATTTGTAGCCCACAAGCCCCTCAAGCTTATGCGTTGATACAACGCTTCCGTATACTCTGCCTATAATCATATTTTTATCATCCTTTTAGATGTTGTCTGCAAATTTAATTTTTTACAATCTTAACGTAATCGCCCGTCTTTATCGCACAGGCGTTTGCATCGTCGGTATCTATGTGCATTTCCGGCGTAAAGCTTTCATGCACCCGAACCTGAACATTATAGTATGTTGTCGGCTTTGAATTTTGAATTTCAACATCGACAAGATCATTATCCGCAACACCGTATTTTTCCGCCGTTGCAGGATCCATATGTATGTGTCTGTTGGCTATTATACAGCCTTCGTTTAAAAATACGCTGCCCTTGGGTCCGACAAGCGCCATAGGCGCACTGCCCTTTAATTCTCCCGACGGACGTACCGGCGGACTTACCTTAAGCTTAAAGGTATCCGTTCTTGAAATCTCTATCTGCGACTGCTTTCTGACAGGTCCCAAAACTCTCACGCCTTCAATTGTTCTGAGCGACGGACTTACAAGAGTAACGCACTCCTCAGCCGCAAACTGTCCGCCCATAAGCTCCTTTTTCGGAGTAAGCTCGTGTCCCTCTCCGAAAAGAGTTTCGAGATCCTTTTGCGATAAATGCACATGACGCGCGCTCACGCCGACCTTTATGCCCTCGCTCGCTTCCCTTTGCTTTAATATATCAATCACTGTTCGGGCAATTATATCCTGTAAATTCTTTTCCATTATTTCTCTCCCTTTATGAACGAGGTATAAATTAAACAGAATATCGTTTGTAACAGATACACCGGGGTATATCTGTTACAAATTTATATTCTTTTTTAATATTTTGAGGGAAATGCTCTAAGCAGACTGTGCGTTTAAGCGACCGCCGTATACAAGCGCCGCAAAGACGTGCGGGCAGCCGTAAGGCTGATGTTTGGCTTGCCAAACACGCTGAAAAAGGTATGTAAGGGAGCGCAAACGTGCAGGATGCAACGAGCATTTTCCTCAAAAATTATGCCTGGGGCAGAATCTTCTCTACATCTCCGTGCGGTCTGGGGATTACGTGAACCGATACCAGCTCGCCGAGTCTTGAGCCTGCTGCCGCACCTGCGTCTGTTGCAGCCTGAACTGCGCCTACATCGCCTCTTACCATAACGGTTACAAGACCTGAACCGATTCTTTCCGTACCGATTAAGGTTACGTTTGCAGCCTTAACCATTGCATCGGCAGCTTCAATTGCAGCTACCAAACCTCTTGTTTCTACCATACCTAATGCTTCTACAGCCATTTTTAGTATCCTCCTTTTAAAATTCTGAGCTTATGCTCTTGTTTACTTAGTTTTATATATCTAAAAGCGTGTGCTTTTTAGAACGTGGTTACAGCCTGTGTTTTAAGCCTCGGCCTTAGGCTTTCTTGTGCGCCTCTGCGCAGTGGTTTTTCTCGGCTTCGCCGGCTTTTTCTCCGAGGGAACAGCTCCGACATGAGTTGCCGCCGATTCCGAATTTACGGGCTTTTCGTGTTCCTTGTCAAGATGAAGAAATTTCAAGATTTCCTCATGGGGTCTGGGGATTACGTTAGCCGCTTTTAATACTCCGTTTGATTTTGCGGACGCCTTGCCCGCCTCAACGGCAGCATTCACTGCGGAAACATCACCTTTGACAACTACGGTAACGAGCCTGCCGCCAAGCTTTCTTTCGGTTGCGACAAACTCAACCTCCGCAGCCTTCAGCATCTCGTCAAGCATGACTATCGCATGACCGAGTGCGCTGACCTCTATCAATCCTATTGCATAATTTACCTGCATCGGTGTCCACCCCCATTTTTAATAAAACCCGGGCAAAATCTTTGCCACATCGTCACTCGGACGGGGGATTACGTGGGACGCATACAGCTCGCCGCACTTCTTTGCGGCAATTTCTCCTGCGGCAACAGCCGCCTTTACTGCGTCAACCTCACCCTTGACAACAACATTCACAAGTCCCGATCCTATCTTGACGGTACCCACAAGCTCAACCGCCGCAGTTTTTGTCATTGCGTCGGTTGCGTCCATTGCGCCTGTCAGGCTTCGTGTTTCAATAAATCCCAAAGCTTCCATATGTACCTCCTCAGCCGTTCATCGGGATATGCCCGATTATATCTCGTCCGACACTTACTCTCTCCGCCATTTTCACAGCGTCATCTGTCGGTCCGGAAATCACGTGCTTGTTGATAAGCCCGGAAAGGCTCTCCGCCGTTTCTGCGGCAGCCTCAACGGCAGCTTTGACCGCCGACACGCTCCCCTGAACCTTCACCGCCATGATAAGCGGCACGTCCACGGTGGGGTCTGCCGGCTTGTTTGAATCTATTGCTATGACCTTGACATCAGCCGCCTTCGCCGCAGCGTCGGCAGCCGATATTGCCGTCACAAAGCCGAACATCTCGATAATTCCTATTGCTTCGTTCATAAGCTTCTACCTCGTTTCGTAATTAATTGCGAAATGCTTAGAAATCCTTATTCACATACGCAATCTTAAGTCCCTTTTGAGCAAGGTTTGTTTCAAGCGCCTCGTTCATCTCCTCAAGACCGAATCTGTGAGTGATAAGCTCCTTAATCGGAAGTCCTATCGCATTCGCTCTCTTGAGGAAATCAAACGTTGTTGCGTAATCTCTTAAGGTGTATACCCATGAGCCTACAAGCGTTATTTCCTTTGCACAAAGGTCAAAATGCGGGTTGATCGCTGCGTCGCCGCCGTTTATAAAGAATCCAAGCTCGCAAAGACCGCCGCCGTTTCTGATAAATTTATATATGTTGCTGTGCGCAACGGGCGAACCCGTACACTGGAAAGCAAAATCGCAAAGGTATCCGCCGAATGCGTCCTTTACAGCCTCTGTAAGAGCGTCTATTCCCTTGTGATTCATGAAGTTCACGGTTGCTCCCGCACCCATTCTCTTCGCAAATTCAAGTCTTTGCTCATTGCCGTCAACCGCAACGATATTTTCAATACCCATTGTTCTCAGAACCGCTATACAGATAAGACCTATAGGTCCGCAGCCCTGAACGACAACTCTTGAGTTAAATCTCAGAATGTTTGTTGTTTTTGCACGTTCAACGGCGTGAACAAGCACCGCACACGGCTCGATAAGTATTCTCGAATCAAGATCGAGATCGCTTACGTTAAACACAGTCGAGCCGCCTCTTATCAATATGTAGTCGCTGTACCAGCCGTTAAGGTGAACATCATCATCGGGCAGAAGTCCGTAAACGTCTGCGCCGCCGACATTCTGCTTGTTAAGGTCGAACATCGTGATGTCGGGATTATCCTTGAAAATCATGCACGTTACAACCTTGTCACCGATATTTAACGGCTTGCCTGCGCTGTCCTTTTTAACGTTTTTGCCCATCTTCACAATCTCGCCCGTACCCTCGTGACCGAGTACAACCGGGATAAGCGAAAACGGGTCGTTTTTAAACTCGTGAGCGTCCGTACCGCATATTCCGCAGCCCTCTACCTTTACGAGTATATCATCATCGCCCAATTCGGGAATGGGATATTCCTGTATCTCAAATTTTTTCAGCTCCGTAAGCATCGCTACCTTAGCCGTTGACGGAATCCCGCTCTTCGCAGCCGCCGCCGGACGAGCCGTCGGTGCCGGTGCGGGCGCGCCGCCCGTCATTTCCTTTAAGACTGCCTGCACCAGTGCGGCAACCTCATTTTCATTTATATTCAAGGTTATTGCTCCTTTCAATTCATTATACAATATTCAAAGCATCGCTTAATACGCAGCGTCTTTGACGTGTAAAGCTTCTCGGCGAGGTAATTCCCTCACCCGTGGGGCCTGCGATCGTAAATGTCGTCCAACCCTCGGCATTGAAGCCTATGCCCGCATATGACGGCGCATTCTTAACGAATATCGTGGTACATACAGCCTTTGCATACTGCGTCATGTGGTCAACGTTCTTTGAATGGAGATGTGCGCTGTGACGGTTTCCATGCTCTGCCTTTACCGCCATTTCAACACACTCGTCAAACGTTTCGCAACGTACTATCGGAAGTATCGGCATCATAAGCTCTGTCTGTACAAACGGGTGTGAAAACTCCGTTTCGCATATGATACATCTCGTATCCTCCTTGGGTGTTATGCCGATTGCGGAAAGAATTTTCTTTGCATCTCTGCCGACCCAGTCCTTGTTTATTACAAGCTTCGGCTGCTGACCCTCTTTTTTCGGCTTTGACCATACAAGCACCGTATCCACGAGCTTTTTCGTCTGAGCCTCCGTCAGCATATATGCGCCGTTTTTCATCATGTGATGAATAAGCTCATCGGCAACGCTGCGCATAACGAATACCTCTTTTTCCGCTATACACGGCAGATTGTTGTCAAACGTGCAGCCGTCTATAATGTCCTTGCCCGCCTTTGGTATGTCGGCGGTATCGTCAACGACTACCGGCGGATTTCCCGCACCTGCGCCAATCGCCTTTTTGCCGCTTGAGAGCAGCATCTTCACAACTCCCGGTCCGCCCGTTGCAACAAGCATTCTCACAGAGGGGTCGTTTACCATTTTATTTGAGCTTTCCATTGTCGGATTTGCAACTGTCGCAACTATGTTTTCGGGTCCTCCCGCCGCAAGAACGGCTCTGTTTACCAAGTCAACCGCATATGCCGATATATTCTTTGCATGGGGGTGCGGGTTAAACAAAACTCCATTTCCGCCCGCAAGCATACAGATACTGTTGCAGATTATCGTACAGCTCGGATTTGTCGATGGCGTTATCGCTCCGATTATTCCGAACGGTGCCATCTCCACAAGCGTAAGTCCTCTGTCGCCCGAAAGTGCTCTCGTTTCAAGATCGGATGTTCCCAGCGTCTTGTCCGCAACAAGATGATGCTTTAGTATTTTGTGATAAACGTTACCCATTTTCGTATCCTCAACGGCAAGCTTTGCCATTATTTCGGCCTCCTCATGGGTAAGACGTCTTATTTCCTTTATTATATTTTCTCTTTGTTCCTTATTATAATATCTGAAGGTTGTGTAAGCCTTATTGCACGCAGCGATTGCCTCCTCCATGGTGTCGAACACACCGAGCTGTTTTCTCTTCGGCTTCTCGTACGACGAAAGATCCATGCCCGAAAGCACATTCCTGACAATTTCGCTTACTTTTTGTTCGTCTATCAATTCTCAAACCTCCCTCTTTAATACATTCACAGAGCCTTGAACACCTCTGCCGCAACCCTTGCCAGCAGCGCGTCCTGCTCCTTCGTTCCGCCGGAAACTCCCACTCCGCCGATAAGCCTTTCACCGCACATAAGCGGCTCACCTCCGGCAAGCATCAATATTCCGTTTCCGTTCGTGAATCCGTCGAGTGCTCCGCCTCTCGACTGCTCAAGTGCTGTATATGTCGGCATCTTAAGTGCCGCTGCGGTATACGCCTTGTCCTGCGCCGCATTGACGGACGCTATATACGAATTGTCCATAGCCTCAAGGCACACAAGCCTTGCTCCGTCATTCACAACAGCCGTCACAACACTTACGCCGATTTTTTCGGCTGCATATTCCACAGCCTGCGCAAGTGCCTTTGCCGTTTTAAGCGTCATTTTATCACAGCTCTGCGGATTCTCCGAAGCCTTCGGCAAAGCCGGCTCTGCCGGCTTGACCGCCTCCGTCTTTCCTCTCTCTTCCGATACCGGCTGATGTACGTTCAGCTTTGCGGCTACCTCGCCGAGCAGCTCATCTATTGTTTTCATTTTGTACACCCTCCTCGTTATCGGCTCCGCATATCTACTATTTATTATACTGCTCAAGAACCTTTCTTGTTACCTCGGCAACAAGGCTTTCGAGATCCTTGTCATTTTTGCCGCAGCTGCATTTATCGTCCTTGCATACCTGTGAGGGAAGCGGTTGGAAACCGTGATATGCCGCTGAGCTTTCAACTCCGTATTTTTCATTTGCCTCTGAAGGCGACATCGAGCAGGTGCCGTCCTCATAGCAGCCGGGACAAAGCTTTTCCATCGGGTGTCTGCCCGGTACATTGAACTGCTTTCTCAGGTCAACAAGCTTCTTAACTTCGCCGCAGGGGATTTCCTTCTCACCGCCGAGAAGTCTTGCGTACATGAGCAGCTTTGCGTAAAATTCCGTTGATTCCATTCTGAAGAATGCCGTATTTAAGTCGCAGCCGAACGACAGTGCGCCGTGGTTTGCAAGAAGAATAGCGTCATAGTCCTGGATATACGGCTCAAGCGACTCAGGAATTTCCATTGTCGAGGGTGTGCCGTACTGAGCGATGGGAACAGCTCCCAGGAAGATTATAGCCTCAGGCATGATCAGCTTGTCCAAAGGAATACCCGCAATCGCAAATGACGTTGCAATCGGAGGATGAGCGTGAACAACTGCCTTAACGTCCGGTCTTTCCTGATATACCTTAAGGTGCATCTTAAATTCCGACGACGGCTTCCACGGACCGTTTGCCTCCTTTAGATTTCCCTGTCCGTCCACCTTGCAAATCATGTCAGGTGTCATAAATCCCTTTGATACTCCCGTCGGCGTTACAAAATATGTATCTTTGTCTATCTGAACGGAGAAGTTACCGTCGTTTGCGGCAACGAAACCGTCATTGTAGATTCTTCTGCCGATTTCGCAAAGTTCTTTTTTGATTTCGTAATCTGATTTGAACATACTTTTTCCCTCTTTCTTTTGGTTTTGTTTTGTTTTATTTGGATTTATCTTTATTATACAACATTTCAGGCAAAATGTAAAGCATATTTTTAAGAAAAATCTAAAAAATATTAAATAAAATAGAAAATATATGCCTATATAGTAATTTTATCACAAAACATATACATTTGGCAAGTGTTTTCAGACATATTTTATAATTTTTTTTCAACAGAATACACACAGCCGCAGTAATTTTGACGGTATATCCCGTATTCGGCGGATAACTCGCACGAGCGCTTGTATCCGTTTTTCTTTTTAAAGTCCGAATACAGATATTTAATCCCGTATTTTTCGGCAAGCTCACCGCCTGTTTCGTTGAGCTTTTGGGCGTTTTTGTGTGGACTTATCGAAAGCGTTGTCGTAAAATATTCAAATCCGCCAAGAGCCGCTCTTTTCGCCGTTTCCTCAAGGCGCAGCCTGTAGCATTTGAAGCAGCGTTCGCCGCCCTCCGGCTCATGCTCCAGTCCCTTGACTGCGGAATAAAAATCGCCGCTGTCGTAATCGCAGCCGATAAATTTCACATCTCCGTGCGGGAACATTTGCCCTATCAGCCTCTCCTGCTCCTCTCGGCGCTTAAAAAATTCCTCCTCGGGATAGATATTCGGATTGTAATACAACACCGTAATATCAAAATATGTGCTTAGATACTCAAGCACATAAGTTGAGCAGGGACCGCAGCAGCTGTGCAGAAGCAGCTTTGCACGTCTGCCGTTAAGCTTTTCCGTTTCCTTTTCAAGAATTATCTGATAATTTGTTTTCATATTCTTTCCCTTTCGTCCTTTTCACAACGTTATTCACAATCGCATTCGCCGCCAATGCACTCAATATTCCGAATACCGCTCCGCATATCACATCCGACGGAAAATGTACATATAAATACGTCCTTGAAAATGCCACTGCCGCAGCTATGATAAGGCATAGTGCACCGAGCCGCTTTTTGTGCAGAAATACAGAAAATGCAGCTGCAAACGATGATACCGAATGTCCCGACGGAAACGAATACCCCGACGGCGGCCGTATCAAAAGCTGCTCCGCACCGAGAAGTCCGTTTTCGTCCATAAACGGGCGCAGACGCATAACGCAGTTTTTCATAATCACCGCAAACACCACCGTACCTATCAGCAGCGCAAGCAGTCCCTTTACCCCCGCCGGTCTGTCGTCCTTGCGGATAAGCATTATAGCGCAGACCGCAATCCAGAACACCGCCGCCGCAAGCGTTGACGGCAGCATATGAGCCATCACCGCATCAAGTGCGGCACAGCGCAGATTTTGGATATTGTTTAATACAAAAAAATCAAACGAGGTTATCATATACCCCTCCTAAAAAAATAAGCTGCGGCAAAACTGCCGCAGCCAAATGATCCTACTTTATTACTCTTTTACCGCCGCAGAAATCACTTCTTGAATCAAGCGACGAATATTTAACAACATCTCCCGTTCTCGGAGCATGGATATATGTTCCGTTGCCCACGTACATACCTACGTGATGCGGAGCAGAGCTGCTGCCAAAGTAAACCAAATCTCCCGGCTCAAGCTCGCTTCTTGAAACGTATACACCGTCATTATCCCATTGTGTATATGTAGTACGGGTGATATTGATTCCGTTTTCTCTCAAAACATACTGAACAAATCCTGAGCAGTCAAAGCCTGACGGAGTCGTTCCGCCCCAAAGATACGGCACTCCCAGATACTTTGCGGCAGTATCGAGAACCTTCTGCACCTTTGCGCTGTCAGCCTTGTATACCGATTTACTGCTGCCCTTGTAGGTAAAGTCAACAGGCATACTGTAGACCTCGCTGCCGTCCGCAAGCACTGCGCCCACTATAAGGGTATATTCCTTTGTTCCTGCAAGCGTTCCCGCTTTGATTTCGTGTGAGGTTGAGGAGTAAATATCCTCAAGCACGACCGAATTTGCGTTTGCGTCCTTTACGATAACATGATAGCTGGACGCTGCGGGAATCGACGTCCACGAAATTGTGAAGTCGCCCTCTTCGATTTCGCTGCCGTCCTCAGGCAGTGTAATCACCGGCAAAGCTACAGAGTAGCTGTCCGATTTAAAAGCATTGTACGAACGGTTTACGCTCGCAATCGCCTGCTCTCTTGTTGTCGAGCCGAGGGGATCGAGAATGTCCGCCGTAATACCGTTAATGAGCGAATTGTTAAGAGCCGTTATGACAGACGCCTCAGCCCATGAGCTGATCTTATATGCGTCATCAAAGCCCGAAATTGCCGATTTGTCCTCTCCGTCGGCAAGTTCAAAATTTACCTCACTTGCGGCAAGCGTTGAAACAAGCATTTTTGCCATCTCTTCACGAGTGACAAGTCTGCCGGGATCAAAATTTCCGTCTGACGTTCCCGATACGATTCCGTAGCAGTATGCCTGCGAAACCGCCTTATTATCTGTATCGACAAACGGTGAACCTGTGGGTGTTATCAGGGTTTCGTTTGTGAGCTTTTTATATAAGTTCATTGCAAGCTCACAAAATTCCTGTCTTGTAATATCTTCTTTCATATTGCGCGAGACAACCGAATAGGAGACAAGCCCGGCTGTGTTTGCCGAACGATACTCCGATTCTGCCCAGCCGCTCAAATCGGCAGCCAGCGCCGACGTACCAAGCATTGCGGTCAGAGATAGAACAGATAGGATAATTTTCTTTGCGATTTTTTTCAAGATGATTATCTTCCTTTCGTTTTAGTCCGTTACCTTCTGTGTTTCTTCCTTCCAATCAATCATCGAGGGAACCAATTTTATTCCCAAATTCTGCTGTGTTTTTTACTAACTGCCTGTATTGTAACACTATTTTGCCTCAATGTCAAGGTTTTTGAGCAAAAAAATTAAATTTGCTTAAAAGTTTTGTTATCTTTTTTTAAAGTTTATGTAATCAAACTGCAATATTTCGCCCTTTTTTGATAAGAATGTTACAGTTTTTGCACTCTTTAATTTACATATTTTTGCAATTATCGTTGTTTTCGGTAAAATCGAAAACACAATATATGGTCAAATCGCAACAAATTATTCAATATCTTGAAAATGCTTTGTTTAGGTTGACGTTAATTATTACTAAATTGTTACAAAATTATAAAAATTCGTAATAAAGTTTACATAACACTTGTATTATGTCAAATAAATTGGTTTTTTTCGGGTGAATATTTGTAGCCGACTGCCGCAAGAGAAGCGGAAATTTCCTCCTCGGCAACGTTCAAATCATCACAAAGAGCCGCCAAAGACGGGTAAAAATCTCTGAGCTTTGTGTTTATAACACCAAGAAGTATGATAGGGTCTTTCGGAAGCATGGCAATTCTCCTTTCGTTTTTATATTTAGGTAATTGTAAAATGTCGGTTTGGGATTTGAGAGTGTTTTTGATTTTATTCGTACTCAAACATCCCTTACGGTAACTCGTCCGAACAAACTCAAAAACACTCTCAAATCCTATAATTTTGGAATAATTTGTGATGTTTATGCTTGAGTTTCGGCGAGTTTCAAGCGAGAGTGAGGGTGTGTAGGGGGCGGTGTCCCTGCCGCCCCGTAATCAGAAACATCTCACATTCCGAAGAACTTTTACCTTCTGTAAATTTCTCATTTGCCCGTAAGCTTTTTAAAAACCGCACCCATAAAAGCAAACGCATATGAAAACATCATATATACAATAAAGCACACCGTTCCCGATTCCATCAGGTCGTTGGGATTGGGAAAGCTGTAATACATAAATATCGAAACAGCCGCCAATATTCCTAAAATAAGCGGAAATTTCCATTCAAAGCCGAGTCTTGCTCCGTAAAAAAACGCCGTTCCGAAAATAAACATCGGGTTAAGCACGAGCATAAACATATTCATCAGCACCGACTGCCCTCCCTCGCCCATGAATACAAATATCATCGGCAGAATGTGAAAGCACAAAAGCGACGCAACAACAAACATTTTTGCGTCTGTGAGGTTAAATTTTGTCGTAGGCAGAAAATGCTTTTTCATTTAACAGTCCCTTCCGTCAGTCTTACCGACTCGCCGTTATCTCTCAGATACCGCTTTAAATCGTTTATTTCTATCTCATGAAAATGGAACAGGCTTGCCGCAAGCACTGCGTCCGCCTTTCCCTTTGTGAATGCGTCAAGAAAATGCTCAAGCCGCCCTGCGCCGCCGGAGGCTATTACGGGTATCCCGGCATTTTCGCTTACAGCTCTCGTAAGCTCCAGATCATATCCCGCCTTTGTTCCGTCACAGTCCATGCTTGTCAGCAGTATCTCGCCCGCTCCGAGCTGCTCTGCACGTTTTGCCCACTCAAGAGCGTCAATGCCCGTGTTCACTCTGCCGCCGTTCAGATACACGTCCCAGCCGCCGTTTTCCCTGCGCTTTGCGTCTATGGCGCACACAACGCACTGTCTGCCGAATTTTTCCGCCGCCTCGCTGATAAGCTCCGGTCGCTTTATCGCTGCACTGTTGACCGAAACCTTGTCCGCTCCCGCATTTAAAATTCTGCGGAAATCCTCAACCGTCCGTATTCCTCCGCCAACGGTGAACGGTATAAACACGCTTTTTGCAACTCGCTCCACCATGTCCGTCACAGTGTCACGTGCGTCCGAGGACGCAGTTATATCGAGAAATACAAGCTCATCCGCTCCCGCCTCGTTATATACCTTGGCGCACTCAACGGGATCGCCCGCATCCGTTAAATTCACAAAATTTACTCCCTTTACAACCCGTCCGTCCTTGACGTCCAGGCACGGAATTATTCTTTTTGCATACAATTTTAACCCCTCCGTTCACGGAAATTGTTCCGCTGTGTAAATTTTCTTTCCTATTATAATACGCATTTTTAATAGGAATATTTATGCGTTTGGCATCACTTCAGCCGCCGATACTCATAAAGCGATAAAACGTTTCAATATCTCCATTCCCGCATCGCCGCTTTTTTCCGGGTGGAACTGTACCGCAAAAACATTGTCACGCTCCAGTGCAACTCCGAGCCTCTCGCCGTATTCGGTATAAGCCGCAACGGCGTCCGTTTCGGGCGTGGTAAGATAGTACGAATGTACAAAATAAACATACTCACCGCCGCTTAATATCCTGCTTTCCTTTCCCAACTCAAGGCTGTTCCAGCCCATATGCGGTATTTTCAGTCCGTGATCGGGGATTTTTACGCATTTCCCCTTAAAAATTCCAAGTCCTCTCACGCTCGGAGCCTCCTCGCTTTCCTCAAGCATAAGCTGCAAGCCGAGGCATATCCCCAAAAGAGGAGTGCCGTCTGCCGCTATCCTGCGTATAACTCCGTCAAGTCCTGCAGCGGATAAAGCCGCCATAGCATCGCCGAAAGCACCGACTCCCGGCAAAATCACCTTATCTGCGGCAAGTATCGTTTCGGCATCTCCCGTTATCACGCTGTCTGCTCCGAGAAAATCAAGCGCATTTTTCACACTGTGCAGATTTCCCGCACCGTAATCTATAATTGCAATCATGCTATTGTCCTTAACTCCTTTCCAAAACCAAGTTTGAAATAAAATCGCTCAGATTGCCGCTTTGCAGTGAGTGGTGCTGTACCCAACGGTTTTGCCTGCAAAACTCGCCTACGGCGACTATCGGCAAAGCCGATAGCGTAAGGGTACTGCCCCGAACAAAAAGTGGTGAGATTGGCGATTTTATTCAAGCTTCATCGTCCTTTCATATTGACTCTATGCCTTAATTGATCCAGATAAAAATACAAATTCTTCTGAACCTTGCCTATTGTTATACTTCCGCTTTTCGCCTCATACGGATATGTTTCAAGTGCAGTGACACGCTCTTTTATCTCAACTCCGTTATCTATAACGGTTACGGTATCACCCAAACGCACCTTGTAAACATCGCCGTATTCCTCAAGCTTTGAAATATCAACAAGCCTGCCGGATATACTCACCGAGGGAACGTCTATTCTGTTTTCGTTGCCTTGTGCAAATTCCCACTCCGCCATAGCCTTAAGCTTTGCCGCAACGCTCACCGAATTGTCCGCTCCCTCTATCGCATCATAATTCTTATACCCTGCCATTATGCCGTAAGCTTCGATATTCGGACTGTCAACATAGTGACGTCCCTCCGCAACGCTTCCGATATGCTCATCGTTCGGACCGTAAGGATATAACCTCGTTACCATCTCCGTTATATCCCTTTCAACCGTAACGCTTTCAAGGTTTCTGTCAAGCTCAAGCCGTACTCCTCTGTCCCTGCCTATGCGTTCGACAAGCGCAATGTTATAATTGTCAATATAAATCTCACCCTTGCCGCAGTTTTCTGTAATGCTTTCAATAAGCTCAACAACATTCACCTTGTCCTTAACAAAAAAGTCGGTTGTAAATTTCACCGCTCCGTCACCGTCAAGGTCAATGCTCTCCATGCCTATCCGCTCAAGCTCGCTTTTGTCCTTTAAAAATGTAAACGGCGAATTTCTGCCGTACCATTCATTCCATATCTTATCAACGGCATAATCGGCAATCACCGACGGTCTTTCGTTTACAAAATCCGAAACAGCCGTCACTATGTCCCTGCCGTCCGTTCCCGTTTTTACGGTACACATTCCGAACGACTCTGCAAATACCTTTTGTCCGTCGGCGTAAAACACATGGTCGCACGTTATATTCAGCAAATTCTGACCGTCGTTTGTATGCTGAACTCTTAAAATCCTAAAAAGCTGACCCTCGCAGTCAACAATTCTTCCTACTGTTATCAATACCCCTTTTTTATCGTTTGGGTATTTAAACGATAATCTGTAAGACTTGTTTAATTCCTGCGATACGCATACGTCGGACGCATTATTCAATACCGTAATGTGCTTTTCCGTGTTATCCCTCTCATGCAGCTTAAGCATTATCATCACCCCAATCAATATCCGAAAAATCAAAATCGTATATCGTAACGGGTTCGTATTTTATTTGCAGCCTTGCCGGTTTGTCGGTGTAAACCGTTATCCCCGTTCTTCCGCTCGGAAACTCAAAAAAATCACCGCTCATACATGATATTAAGCTTTCGCTTATTTTGTTTTCCACCGTACACCGCTCAAAGTCGATAACCACAGGCGTATTTATATTGTTTATCTCGATTGCCTTCTTGCCGTATATGACCTTTATTTCCGACATTGCTCCGTCAAATATGAACTTCGGTCTTACATAAAAATCGCCCATGTTTACCACATCAACCGAATTTCTGCCCTCCGCAAGCTCATATACAAACCTGTCCGTCATATCAAAAGGAATGTTGCTGTCAAGCATTACCGCATCACCGAGGCTTATTCCGTCCGCAGTGTTAAATACCGCC